>CAYUOL010000113.1:0-17692 GCA_964446345.1 uncultured Iamiaceae bacterium
CAGCAGGGCCGAGCCGAGGAGCAGGAGCGTCAGGCCGGCGCCGACGAGCGTGCGACTCGACGACCCGGTCTGGGGCAACGTGCCCCCGACCGTCGTCGTCGCCGATGGCGGGGCCGGGGCCCCCGGGGTAGGTGTGGTCGCCGGCATCGCGGTGCCGGCGTCGATGACGCCGGTGACGAGCATGACCTCACCGGCGCCGTGGGCGTACGTGAGGGGCGCATCGAAGACGAGGGAGCCGAAGCCGGCGATCGTGCGCGTCTCCTGCGTCGTCCCGCCGGGGTTGATCGTCACCTGCTGACCGACGGCGAACCCCGTCGCCGCGTCGACACCCGCGAAGTACGGCTCCGGCGAGACCGGCACCTCGGTCAGGCCGGTCGGGGTGTCGCCGCCGACCTCGGTCGAGGGCGCGATCGCGACCTCGAGGGTGGGCCCTTCCTGGAAGCAGCCATCGCTCCCCGCCCAGGCCTGCACCTGCCCGTCGACGACCTGCTCGATCGCTCCGCTCGCGCCGAGCTGGAGGGGCAGCGCCGAGGGATCCGTCGAGTACGAGAACCGGCAGCGGCCCACGTTCGCGTCCGCACCGATCGGGCGGCCCGGGAGCGCGAGGGCCCTGCTCGCCCCGACGCCCTCGTAGCCGGCCGCGCCGAGCTCGGTGAGGCGGCTGGCGTTCAACGGGAACGACGCCGGCTTGGGCGGCTCCCCGGCGAAGATGAAGCCGCCGTCCCAGTGGAGGTTGTAGTCGAAGGGCGACACCCAGCGGCTCTCGCCCAGGTTGAGCCGCACGGCGCGCGGGGTGAGACCCCCCGGGGCGATCATCAGACCGGCCTCGCCCTTGAACTGCTTCTCGACGAACTCGACGCCGCCCTTCACGTAGGTCGCCGACTCGCCGTGCTGGGCGGCCAGCAACGGGTTCTTGCGGAGGTCGTCGAGCAGCTGGGCATGCTCGACCGCGGTCAGCGGCGATCCGTCGAGGTGGGTGAACGCGATCGGGTCGATGTCTCCCGTGATCGGCACGTAGCGGCCTGTCTTGCCGTCGAGCATCTGCACGACGTACTCCTCGTCGCCGACGGCCTGCAGCCGGAAGCCGCGGTACTGGCCAGTGCCCTTGCGCACCGTGTCGTCGATCGCGTTGCCCTTGTAGTTGAAGCTGACGTCGATCCAGCCGCGCTTGGCCCACTGCTTGTACTTGCCCTCCCACTCCTTCCACTCCTCGACGCGGTCCCCGATGCGCTTGATCGCGTTGACGTAGTCCGGGGTGCCGGGCGTGAAGCCCTTGCTCTTGACGAAGCTCTCGGTCAACGACGCCAGGTCGCCACCCGAGTGCTCGAACACCGCGAGAGGCGTCGGCTTCTTGAAGACGAGCGAACCCACGTCGCTCGCGTTGTAGCCCAGGCGCGCGTCGAGCTCGCTGACGGACTTGATCTTCAACGCCTCGGGCTTCAGGAGCGCGCCGGCCTTCTTGATCCACTCGATCGAGGACGCGTGGCGCGACCGGACGGTCAGGAGGAACTTGTACTTGGTCGACAGCTTCTGCAGCTCGGCCAGCTCCTCGGCGCTGATGCCGTACATCTCCGCGATCTGGGCGGGGTGCAGCTCGGTGCCGGCCTCGATGGCTTCGAGGATCGGCACCATCGCCTCGACGCGCTCGATGTTGGCGACCTCGGCGAGCACGGGCGCCATGCGCACCTGGATCGCGTCCTGGAACTTCTTCAGCGCCGCCACCGCCTGCGGCGCCTTCGCCAGCTTGGCGAGCGCGATCGGCACCGCCACCTGGGCGATCGTGTCGCTCCCGAAGCGCGTGTACAACCGGGCGGTCTGTGCGTAGTCACCGACCGCCCAGTCGTTCTCCATGTCGATCATCGACTTCAGCGTCGAGGCCTTCACTTGCTTGTAGAGCTCACCGGCATCTTTCCTGCCGAGCTCGGCGTTGCGCAGAAGCACCGCCACGATCATGTAGCTGGCGTCCGAGGCGAACGCGTCCTTCTCCGCATCGGTGAAGCTCGACCACACCTTCGACTGGTACTCGGAGGTGGCGACGATCGCCGTGTACGGCAACTTGGCGACCTCGACGACGCCGAGCAGCGTCGCGACGACGGCGCTGTAGATGCCCTCCACCCCGCCGACCATCATCCCGCCACCGACGGCCAGGGCGCCCTCGAGGCCGCCACCGGGAATGGCGATCGAGTCGTCGATGTGCACGACCTGCTGGAGGTCCTCGGGCTTGACCTTGAGCTCCTCGGGCTTGATGTCGACGGTCGTGCCGTCCTCGAGCGTCGCCGTGCCCCACGGGGTGAAGGTCAGCGTCGCCCGCGTGCCGCCGGAGCGCTGGACCTCGCCGGAACCTCGCGGGTCGCTGTAGCCGGTGGTCACGCGGACGGTGAAGTTCCTGGACTCGCCTGGCTCGAGGTGCAGCAGCGGCGGGGCGACGAGGTCCTTCGGGTCGGTGCCCACGTCGTCGTAGGCCAGGCTCATCACGCCGGCGTTGCCCCGCAGCTCGGGGAACAGGCTGCCGAGATCGAGCGTCGCGGAGTTCGACAGGTTCTTGACGTAGCCCTTCACGCGGATGGGGTCGCCCGCCGGCAGCAACGAGTTGTTCGCCGGTTGCACCACCTCGGTCGTGATCCGCGCGAGGTAGGTCGGCTCGACGGACCACCGCGCCTTGCCCAGCCCGGTGACGTCGTGGCCGTCGGCGACGCCGGTCGCGAGCGCAGAGAACTCGGCTTCGGCGTCGTCCTTCGCGGTGAACTTCGCCTGCAGCTCCTTCGAAGCGCCGGCGGCGATGGTGCCGACGGGGAAGCCCTCGACGTCGTCAGGTTCCACGCCGCCGGTCTGGGTGATGTCGAGGAGCTGGCCCGGCTTGGTGCGATCGACGCGCAGGGACCGCAGGTTCACGTCGGTCATGGCCGCCGGCGTCGTGTTCGTCAGCTTGATGGTGACGTTCACGTCGACGGGCTCCGGGTCCTTGCCGTCCTCCTCCTTCTGCTTGATGTGTGCCGGGTCGAGCACGAGCTGCACCTTCAGCGCGGTGCCCACGACCCCGTTGGTGCTGGCCGTCCCGTGCACCGTGCGCCCCGCTGCGTCCTTGCCGGTGACCGCCGAGGACAACGAGTACGAGCCGAGCGAGGCGGGCTGCAGCTCGGTGACGAACGACGTCTGCTGCCCGGGCGCGAGCGAGAAGCCTCCTGCGGCCGGCGTCGGGTCCGGACCGCCCGTCACCTCGAACATGTCGTCCGGCGAGAAGTCGACCGCGCCGTCATCGAACCTGATGCCCGTCAGCGATCCGAGGCCGTCCGCCGATGCGCCGACGGTCGTCTTCACCCGCACCTTCTGATCCGGGTCGAGGGGTGGCTTGGCATCGTCGAGCAACGACAGCGAGAGCTCGAGCCGGGGCGCGGCGACGGTCACCGCTCTCGTGCGCGTGTTCGTCAGGCCGTTCTGGTTCCGGGCGGTGAGCACCACGTTGTAGGTGCCGGGCTTCGCGTAGGCGTGCGTCGTGAACGCGCCGGCGCCGGAGCCGCCGTCACCGAAGTCCCACGAGAGGGAGAGGGGCAGGTTGCCGGGGTCGGTGCTCGTCGACGAGAAGATGAACGTGCCGGGTTGGGTCGTGTCGGGCGTGGCGGTGAAGTCCGCCGTCGGCGCGACCGCCGCAGTGCCGTGGATGGTGATCGTGAACTCGTAGCCGGAGGTGCCGAGGTACCCGAGGTTCGGGACGCGCAGGACCGTCGTGACGGACACGCTGACGATCAAGGTGATGTCGCCGCTGAACGCCTTCGGGTTGTGGACGAGGCGGATGTTGCAGCTGTAGGAGTTGTCGCAGCCGCCCCACGGCTCGGGGCTCATGCTCCACGCGCCCGAGGGTGGGGCTTGCGCGCCGGGGGGCACGTAGGCGCGGGCCCCGACGTTCATGCCGTGCAGCGTGCACGGGATCAGGTGGAACGGGATCCCGCCGTAGGGGCACTGGTCGTAGGGCGGCGACATCGACACGCCGAACTGCTGCTCGAGCAGCACCGACGAGTTCGGCAGCGGCGTCGGCGGCGGGAGCTCGGGCGGCGGGTCCTGCGGGGGCAGGTCGTCGCTGGGCTTGTGGATGCAGTTGCCGTCGGTCTGGCCGGGGAGGCACTCGGGGACCGGACCACCTGCCGGGGCCGCGGCCGAGGCCGCCGTCGGGGTGGCGAGGGCCAACACCGTGGCCAACAGGCTCACCAGCACCAGGAGGGAGAGCGCGCGCGCTGATCGCATCGCGCGAGTGGACGACATCGGGCGCGAACGAAGCGCGAACGAAGCGCCGACCGGGCACCCACGGCTCCACCCCTGGCCGGTACCCTCCGGAGCAGGAGCGCCGCGCCCGGCGAACGTCGGCGCGGCCACCGTGGAGTGCGGATCGACGGGCTCGTCGGGCGGAGCGAGACCCCGCCGCTGCACTCCTTTCTGTCGGACTGCAGCAAGGATCGAGTGCGCGAGTGGGCGGTCATTCGGGATCACCGAGCGCGGAGCATGAGGACGCGAACGCGCCTGGTGTCGCGCGTCGTCCGGCGTCGGTCGCGACGGTCCCGGAAGACGCGCGCATCTCGCTGTGCGGTGACGTCGCGCTCGTCGCCTCCGACGGCGCCCGCCGCCCGGTGCGCGGCACGCAGGCCCAGCTCGTCCTGGCCTACCTCCTGCTCGAAGACCGTCCCGTGCAGCGCGACGAGCTCGCCGATCTGCTGTGGGAGGGGCCGCTGCCGGACCACTGGGCCGGAGCGGTGCGGGGCCTGGTGGCGAAGGTCCGCGCCGCGCTGGTCGAGGCCGGGGTCGAGGAGGACGCGCTGGTCGCCAACCGCGGGATCCTGCGGCTGGCGCTCCCGCCGGGCATCCGCGTCGACGTGCACGAAGCCGAGGACGCGGTGGCGAAGGCCGGCGTCGCGCACGCACTCGGCGCGGCCCGTGACACCGTGGCGCTCGCCCAGCGAGCCCACGAGACGTTGCGCTCGCTGTTCCTCCCCCGCAACGACGGGCCCTGGGTGCGCCAGACGCGCGATCGCCTGCAGGAGCTGCTGCGGGTCGCCGCGCACCACGAGATCGAGGCGCTGCTCGATCTGGGCGACCGGGCCGCCGCCGTCCGGCGGGCCGAGGACGCGGTCGCGCACGACCCGCTCGACGAGACGGCGCACCACCTGCTGCTGCGTGCGCTGATCGCCGACGGCCAGGAGGTGGCCGCGCTCGCGGCCTACGAGCACCTCAAGGCGCTGCTCGCCGCGGAGTTCGGGATCCGCCCCGCCGCGGCCACCGAGGCGCTCTACCTCGACCTGCTCGACGCACGCACCCCCGAGGCCGACGAACGAACCCCCGCGCCGGGTGCGCGCGCGGCGACCGGGACCGGCGTCGCGCAGCGGGCGCGCCCCCGCAGCTCGGCCGGCCCCCACGGCGGGCTGTTCGTGGGTCGCGCCGACGAGATCGCCCGCGTGATGGCGGCCGCGGCCGACGTGATCGAGCGCGGTCGTCCTGGCGTGGTCGTCATCACCGGCGAAGCCGGCATCGGCAAGACGCGGCTGGCGGTCGAGGCGACGGCGCGCTGGGCCGAGGAGAACGGTGATGCGGCCGCCCGCACGACGACGCTGTGGGGGCGGTGTCGCGTCGATGCCGGCTTGCCGTACGAGCCGATCGCCGAAGCCCTGCTCGCACACCTCTCCCGCGACGGGTCGGTGCTGCGCGACCTCGGACCGGCCGCGGCGGGCCTGCACACCCTGCTGCCCGAGCTCGCCCCGCCCGGGGCGGCGAGCACCGCGTGGACGGCGACCCCACCGGCGGACGCCGCCACTGCGCGAGCCCACCTGTTCCGCAGCGTCGCCGCCGTCACGCGCGCCGTGTGCGAACGGCCCACGCTCTGGGTCGTCGACGATCTCCAATGGGCGTCGGACGACACGCTCGCGTTGCTCGAGTTCGTGCTCGACGAGCTGGAGGCGCCGTTGCTCGTCGTCGTCACCCTGCGGGATGCGCCGCCGGCGATCGACGCCTCACTGGCGCGCCTGCAACGGCGCATCCCGGTGACGACCGTGGCCCTGACCGGCCTGGACGAGCTCGAGATCGCGCCGCTCGTCGCCGACCTCGCGCACACCTCGGGGGACGACTCGGCCGAGATCGCCCGGACCATCGCGATCCGCACGGGCGGCAACCCGTTCTTCGTGACCGAGATCGCGAAGGACGCGGCCCGCGGCGGGACCGACCCCGACCCGTTCGCGACGCCCGTCGTCGTGCGCGAGTGGATCGAGCGGCGCGTCACCGCGCTGCCCCCCGCAACCGCCGCGCTGCTCGACCTCGCGGCGGTGATCGGCATCGACGTGGACTTCGAGGTGCTGCTGGCGAGCAACCCCGTCGACGAGTCCGAGCTGCTCGAGCGACTCGACGACCTGATCCGTGCGGGACTCGTGACCGAGGCGCGGGCCGGGCACTTCGCGTTCCCGCACGGCATCACGCGCGACGCGGTCTACGCGCGGATGGGCGCGACACGTCGCACCCGGCTGCACCAACGCGTGGCGGCGGCCTACGCCGACCGCGAACCGGCCGTCGGTCGGGCCGCGGTGCTGGCCCACCACTACGCGCGAGCCGGCGACGCGTGGCGCGCCGAAGCGTTCGCGCAGACCCGGCTCGCAGGGCGCGAGAGCCTGGATCAGGCCGCGTGGAGCCTCGCGGCCACGCAGCTGCACGAGGCGGTCGAGCTGGCCGCCGGGCTCCCGACGGGCGCGACCGCTGCGCGCGCCGACGCGCTGGCGCTGCTGGGCCGGGCGCGCCACGGCGCAGGAGACGCGGAAGGTGCGCGCGCCGCGCTGGAAGCTGCGATCGTGCTCGCCCGCGATGCGGGCCTCGCCCGCGAGCTCGCCGTCGCCGTGCTGCACCTGGTCGGCGGCGGCGGGCGCGGCGTGGCGGTGGGCCTGCCCGACGCCGAGCGCGCCGCCCTGCTGCGCGAGGCCATGGAAGCACTCGAGGCAGAGGGTCCGGCACCGGACGATCCTGACCACGCGGCCCTCGCGGGGGCGATCGAGGGCGAGCTCGCGCTCGCGCTCCTGCTCACCGATCAGGTCGAGGAGCGCGAGCGACTGGTGGCCCGGTCGCTGCGCCGGGCCCGCGCCTCGGCCGAACGCCACGGCGCCTCGGATCGCGCGCTGGCCCCCGCGCTGCTCAGCGCCCGCATCGCGCTGGTCGGTCCGGGCGATGTGCACACGCGCCTGGCGGACGTGGACGAGGTGCTCGCGCTGCCCCCGACCGCCCGCACGCCCGAGCACTCCCTCGCGGCTCTCGTCCACCGCCACGAGGACCTGTTGCTGCTCGGCGCGCGCGACGCCGCCACCGCCGCGCTCGACCAGGCGAGCGCGATCGCCGACGACTACGGGCACCCGTACTGGCGTTGGGTCACGGCGACGTGGTGGGTGCTCGCCGCGATCATCGACGGCCGACTGGACGAGGCCGAGCAGCTCGCCTTCGACGCCACGACCCGCCAGATCGGCGACCACCCGGAGGCGTTCGCCTGCCTCGGCGTGAACCTCATCGACATCCGCTTGTACCAGGGCCGCTCGGGCGAGCTGCTGGATCTCGTCGCCAGCGCCGCCGAAGACAACCCGCACATCCCGGCGTACCGTGCGGTGCTCGCGCTGTGCGCGTCCGAAGCGGGCGAGCACGATGTGGCCGGCGCCGCCTACGACCACTTCGCAACCGACGGGTTCCGCACCATCCCGCTCGACACGAACCGGCTCTTGACCCTCGGCGTGCTCGCCCACACCGCGGTGTCGCTGGGCCGGGAGGCGGACGCGCCGCGCCTCACCGAGCTGCTCGCTCCGTACGCCGGCCAGCAGGTCCTCCTCAACTGCTTCGGGGGTGGCGGCGCGGTGTGGGGACCGGTCGACCACCAGCTCGGCCGCCTGGCCCTGCTCGGTACGGACCGCGCGGCGGCACGGCGGTTGCTCGACGGCGCGCTGGTGCAAGCCGAGGCCTTCGGCGCACCACTCGCGGCGGCGCGGGTGCGCGACGACCGAGCGCAGGTGACCTGACGGCGAGCGACCCGCCCGAGGGGCCCGGCTCTGCGGGCGAACCCCTTGAGCCGGTCGGGTGACGCGCTCGGACGAGACCGAGCTGACGACCTGATCCACCGGCACGGAACGGTGAGGGGCCGACCCCTCAGCCCCAGAGGGCGTCGAGCTCCATCTCGATCTTGGCCGGTGCGTCGATGACGGGCAGCGCCGCGCGCTCGTGCGCCACGGTGTGCACGTCGAAGCAGGCGCTGACGCCGCGCGACAGGAAGCGGCTGGGTTGCGCGTAGGTGTGGTCATCGTCGCGGCCGCGGGGGCGGTAGTGGAACCGCAGCGGCACGTACACGTGCAGGGCTCGCCGCGGCCGCGTGACCGCGACGTAGAACAGGCGCCGCTCCTCTTCGAGGCCTTCCTTGCTGCCGAGCGCCATGTCGGAGGGGATGTTGCCGTCGGCGGCGTTGAGCACGTGCACGGCGTCCCACTCGAGCCCCTTGGCGGAGTGGATGGTCGAGATCACGAGCCAGTCCTCGTCGATGACGGGCGGCCCGGCGAGATCGCCCGTGCTGTTCGGTGGCTCGAGCGTGAGGTCGGCGGCGGCGTCGGAGAGGCACGCCACGCCCTGCGCCGCGGCGACGAGCACGTCGAGATCCGCGACGCGCGCCTCGGCGTTGTCGTAGGCGCGCTCGACGAGGGGAACGAGCGCGTCGCGCAGGCGTGACCCGTGCGCGGCCACGGACTCGCCTTCGCCGCGCACGAGCGCGCGCACCAGGGCGTCGGCGTCGTCGCGCACACCAGGTGGCAGGTGCTCGGCGGCGAGCGGCCAGCGCAGCAGCACGTCGGCATCGGTGCCGGGCTGATCGACGCCCAACGTCTCGACCACGCGGTTGGCCCGCACCGGCCCGATGCCCTCGATGAGCTGCAGCAGCCGGAACCACGCGAGCACGTCACGGAAGTTGTCGGCGAGGCGGTACAGGCAGACGAGGTCCTTCACGTGCGCGGCTTCGAGGAACCGCAGGCCGCCGTACTTCATGTAGGGGATGCGCCGCCGCGACAGCTCGAGCTCGAGCAGGTCGCTGTGGTGCGCCGCGCGCACCAGCACCGCCTGGTCGTGCAGGGCGATGCCCTCTTCGCGGTGCGCGAGCACCTGCTGGCACACGAGGTCGACCTGGTTGTCCTCGTCGGCGCACTGCACCAGGCGCGGCCGGTCGCCACCCCCGGCGGCGGCCCGCAGCCGCGTGAGGAATCCGGCCGGCGCGTCGTCGCTCACCGCGTTGGCGACCGCGAGGATCGGCTGCGTCGACCGGTAGTTGCCCTCGAGGGCGATGGTGGCGATCGACGGGAAGACCTGATCGATGTCGAGCAGGTGCTGCGGGCTCGCGCCGCGGAACCCGTACACGGCTTGGGAGTCGTCGCCGACGACGGTGAGCGGCTGGCCGTCGGGGCGCAGCGCGCGCAGCACGTCGACCTGCAGCGCGTTGACGTCCTGGTACTCGTCGACGCAGATGTGGTCGATCTCGGCCACGAGCTGCGGGCCGAGGTGCGGGTCGCACGCCGCCGCGCGCCAGTAGAGCAACAGGTCGTCGAAGTCGACGAGGCCCAGCGTGCGCTTGCGGCTGACGTACTCGCGGCAGATCGCGGCGATCGCGTCGAGGTGCTCGGTGCTCCACGGCGCCACCTCGTCGAGCACCTCGGACAGCGGGCGCTGCGTGTTGACCGACCGGGAGTAGAAATCGAGCAGCGTGGCCTTGCGCGGGAAGCGCCGCGTGGTCGCGGTGGCCACCCCGAGGTCTTGGCGCACGAGGTCGATCACGTCGGCGGCGTCGGAGGCGTCGAGCATCGAGAAGCCCTCGGGCAACCCGAGTGCGTCCGCGTGGCGGCGCAGCATGCGGTGCGCGATCGAGTGGAACGTGCCGCCCAACACGCGCTGGCGCGGCGCCGACGATCCGCCCCCGCCGGTCGGGCCCTGGCTCAGGAGCACCGCCGTGCGGTTCACCATCTCGCGCGCCGCCCGCCGCGTGAAGGTCAGCAGCATGATGCGATCGGCGGGCACCCCCGACTCGACGAGCCACGCGACCCGCGACGTCAAGGTGGTCGTCTTGCCCGTGCCGGCGCCGGCGAGGATGCGCAGCTGCGGCCCCGCGAACGTGACCGCGGCACGCTGCTCGGCGTTGAGACGGCCGAGGCGCGGGTCGTGATGCGGGTCGATCGCCGGGCTCTGGTCGGCGCGCTCGTCACGCAGGGCGTACATGTGTTCGACAGTACCGCACCGACCGTCGAGGCGTCGGCACCGCAACGGAACGGGCCGGGCCGACAGAGGCCGCAGGACCCCCACCTAGGATGCGGGCGCTCGACCGGGAACGCGCCCGTGAGCACAGGGAGACCGAGGACGGCCGAGGTTCCGTCCCTCGCCGGGTGGAGGGACCCGTTGGCAGGACGCAGGGACCGCACGAGCGAGCCGACACCCGCGGGCCGCGAGGTCGCCGGGCCGGTCGGCGGCCTGCCCCTCGCCGGGCGGCGGGCCCAGTTGGACTGGATCGAGGCCCGGCTGGAGGCCGGGGGGTCCGTCCTCATCACGGGTGAGCCCGGCATCGGCAAGACCCGCCTGATGGCCGAGGTCCTCGACCGCGCGTCCGCGCGTGGTCGGGCGGTCGGGCGGGTGGCCGTCGCCGGGTCGTCCATCTCGCTGCCGCTCGCGCCGCTCGCCCACCTGCTGCCCGCGGACATCGACCCCCGCGACGAGTTCGCGGCGCTGCAGAGCGCCCTCGACGCGCTGCGCGAGGCCGCCGGCGGCGGGGCACCCGTCCTCGTCGGCGTCGACGACGCGCACCTGCTCGATGCCTTGTCGAGCCTGGTGCTGCACCAGGCGGTCGTGGCCGGCGCGGCCCAGGTGGTCGCGACCGCACGCGCCGAGCACGCGCTGCCGGACGGGATCGAGGGCATCTGGCGCTCCGAGCGGGGAGCCCGGCTCGACCTGCTGCCGCTCGACCCGCACGCCGTGGCCGAGCTGGTGGAGCTGGTGCTCGGGGGTGCGGCCGACGGTGCGACGCAGGTGCTGATCGACGAGGCCGCCGGGGGGTCGCCGCTCGCCGTCATCGAGCTGCTGCACCACGGCCGCAGCACCGGCCGGCTGCAGCAGCGGGCGGGCCTGTGGACGTGGTCCGGCGGCCTCGGGTCCAACCTGCGCCTCAGCGAGCTGCTCGGGCTGTCGCTCGACGACCTCTCCCCCGCGTCGCGCGAGCTGCTCGAGCTCGTGGCGCTCGGCGAGCCGGTTCCCGTCGAGGTGGTCGAAGCACTCGCTCCTCCGGACGTGGTCGCCGACGTCGAGCGGCGCGGCTACCTGGTCGACGGCACTCGGGCGGGAACCGTGCGTCCCCGCCACCCCTTGATCGCCGAACAGGTCGTGGCCGACCTCGGGGTGCTGCGTCGCCGCCACCTGCTCACGCGCCTGGTGGACGCGTTCGAAGGCGTCGCCGACGACCCTGCGGCCGGCGCGGGCACCCGGCGCGAGCGCGGCACGCTGCGCCCGTCGCTGCTCGACGACGACCGCATCCGCGTCGCGCTGTGGTCGCTGGAGTGCGGCCGCGAGATCGCGTCGCCCGATCTCGTCGAGGCGGCCGCTTCCGCGCGGGACCGCCAAGCGCACGCCGAGGGCGAGCGCCTCGCCCGGGTGGCGTTCGAGCGCACGCCCACCTTCGCGGCGGGGTTGCTGCTCGGCCGCACCCTGCACGGTCTCGGCCGCTACGAGGAGGCTGACGCGACGTTCGCGGCGATCGCCGATCTGGTCACGACGGACGGCGAGCTCACCGAGCACGTCCAGCACCGCGCGCTGACCCTGAGCTACGGGCTCGACCGTGAGGATGACGCCCGCGAGCTCGTGGAGCAGGCCCGGCCGCGCTTCGCCGATGCCGATGCGGCGTGGTCGCTCGTGCAGATCGAGGCCCGGCGCCTCTTCCACCGTGGCGACATCCTCCGCGTCTTCGAGCTGTGGGACGAGGCCGCCGCGGCACCCGCGCCCGAACGCACGCGCTACGAGCTCGCGGAGTGGGCGTGCGGGGCGTACAGCTTGATGGGTCGCACCACCGAGGGCGCCGCCCTCATGGCGTGGGTCGGCGAGGCGTCGAGCCGGCACGGGCAGGACCACCCCCGGGTCGCGCTGCTGGCCCAGTTCTACTGGGCGATGGGTCTCGCCTGCGCAGGTGACATCCCGGCGGTCTCGCCGCTGGCGGAGCCGTTCTACGCGGGAGCGGTGCACGACGGCAACGAAGCCGTGCGGGCGTACGGCGCAATGGTGCTGCAGTTCCTCGCGACGTTCCGCGCCGACCTGGTCGCGGCCGAGCGGCTGGCGCGTGAAGCGACGCTCGTGCCGCCCACGTCGAACGCGATCCGCATGAGCGCGCTGTGCTTCCTCGCGCGGATCCTCGTGCTGCAGGGCCGGGCCGCCGACGCCGCCGCGATCCTCGACGCGGTCGAGCACGAGGAGCGGGCGTCGACCTCGACGCACCGCTTCGTCAAGCAGACCGCGCACGCGCTCCTCACCGCCGACCGGGGTCACCAGCGCGAGGCCGTCGCCGAGCTGCGGGCCACCATCCACGATGCCGCCGCGGCCGGCCAGCGGCTGGCAGCGGTGCAGGCTGCGTTCGATCTGATCTGCCTCGGCCACGCGGCCGAGACGGTGGCGCCGCTGCGCGACCTGGCCGCCGTCACCGAGGGCGCCTACACCCGCAGCGTCGCCGCGCTCGCGGACGCGGCCGTGACGGGGGAGGCCGACCAACTCGTCGCGGTCGCCGACGAGGCCCTGGCCCTCGAGCTGCGGCTGGTCGCACTCGCGGCGCTGACCGAGGCGGTCGCCGCGGCCCGCGCCGCCGGCCAGACGGGCGTCGCCGCGAAGGCGGGCGCGCAGCTGGACGCGCTGATCGCCGAGTGCCCGGGCGCCGTGCGGCGCGACGAGCGGGTCGAGCTCGGGCTCAGCCCACGAGAGCGAGAGGTGGCCCGCCTGGCGGCGCAGCAGCTGACCGACAAGGCCATCGCCGAGCAGCTCTTCCTCAGCGTGCGCACCGTCAACGCGCACCTCCGTTCGATCTACACGAAGCTGGGGATCTCGTCGCGCACGGAGCTGCGCGACGTCCCGGGTCTCTGATCGACGCAGCACTACGCTCGGGGCCCCATGCAGGAAGCCAGCGGGTATGTCGGGCGCACGAGCGAGCTCGCGGCGATCGAGGCGATCGTGGCGGCGCCCGACGGCGAGGTGCTCGTGGTCGAGGGCGAGGCCGGCATCGGCAAGAGCGCGCTGCTCGACATCGCGTGCGACCGTGCCGCTGCGGCGGGCGTGCGCGTCGCCCGCACGAGCGCCGACGACTTCGTGCTCGAGCCGCCGCTGGGCGTGCTGCTCCGCGCCCTCGCTTCCCTCTGGCCCACCGGCGACGAGCTGCGGCTCGCCTGGCCCGCAGCCGTGGCCGCGGGTGACCCGAGCGCGGTGCTCGGCGGCGGGGCGCTGCCCGCGACCGTCGTGGATCAGCTCGTCGACGCGCTCGAAGCGGCGAGCGCGCATGGCCCGGTGCTCGTGGTGATCGACGACCTGCAGTGGGCCGACGAGGGCACCGTGACCGTGCTCGTGGCGTTGGCGCGGCGGACCCGCCGCCTGGGGGTGTCGTTCGTGTTGGCGGCCCGCCCCGCCCCGCGCTCGGCCGCGCTGGCGCGGGCCGTCGTCGCGCTGGAGCGCGACGGCGCCACGATCATGCCGCTGCCGCCGCTCTCCGACGTCGAGGTCGCCCAGCTGCTCGCCGCCCGGAGCGATCGCGACCTGTCGGCCCGCGAGGCGCGACTGGTCGAGGCGGCGGGCGGCAACCCGTGGTTCATCCTCGAGGTCCTCGACGCGCTCGAGCGGGGCGAGAGCGCTCCCGGCGACACGACCGGGACGAGCGGGCTCCCTGCGTCGCTGCGCGCGCTGCTCGTGCGCCGGGTCGAGTCCGAGGGAGAGGAGCTGGCGGCGATGCTGCGGGTCGCCGCCGTGGTCGGGCGCCGGGTGGTGCTCGCCGAGCTGATCCACCTGCTGCGCACGACGCCGCTCGACATCGCGCCGCTCGTCACCGCGGCCATCGAGCACGGCTGGTGGGTCGAGGCCGAGGACGGCGAGCTCGCGTTCCGCCACGACCTGGTGCGGGAGGCGCTGCTCGAGGTCACCCCCGAAGCGCTCACGACCGAGATGCACCGCGAGGTCGCCGCGGCGCTGACCGAGACCGGGGCCGGTCCGGAGCGCATCGCCTACCACCTCGCGCAGTCGATCGACCCGCCGGATCCGACGACCGTCGCCCGCATCCTCGATCTCGTCCGCTCGCTGGCGCGGCCGTCCGCTGGCGCGATCCTCGCCGTGGTCCGCGAGCGCCTGCCGATCCAGGATCCCGACCGCGCGCTGGTCGAGGTGGCCTACTGCGACAGCCTCGTGTGGAGCAACGATCCGAACCTCGGGGAAGAGCTCGCCCGCGACGCGTTGCGCTGGATCACGGATCCCGACCTCGTCTACGACCTCGAGGCCGCACGGTCCTACGCCCTCTTCCAACTCGGCCGCCCGATGGAAGCGGTGCAGTTCTGGGAGAACGCCCGGCCCGGCGGCGTGGCGGAGATGACGCCGTACGAGCACGCGCAGATCTCCATCGCGAAGCTGTTCGCCGGCGACATGGACGGCGCCGACGCGAGCGCCACGATCGCGATCGACGACCCGTCGACGCCCGGTCACGGCGTGCGGATCGCCCGCTTCACGCGCGCGTGGATCGCGTCCTCTCGCGGCGACCTCGGCACCGCGCTGCTCGAGACCGAGATCGCGCTCGAGGATGCGTTGGCGCATCCCGAGCCGGGCCGCCTCCCCCACGACGTGCCCCAGCTCTACCGGGCGGCGATGCTCGACGCCGCCGGACGTGGCCAGGAGGCGCTCGAGCTGCTGGG
Organism: uncultured Iamiaceae bacterium; assembly: GCA_964446345.1. Lineage (GTDB taxonomy): Bacteria > Actinomycetota > Acidimicrobiia > Acidimicrobiales > Acidimicrobilacustridaceae > CAYUOL01. The sequence continues at coordinate 14,940 of CAYUOL010000113.1, forward strand.
TCGCGACTACCCGAACACGGCCGACCTCGGGTCGTCCTCGGTGGCCGTGCTCCGCCACGCGAGCACGGCCCTGCTGCTCTACCGGATGGGTCGCTGGGACGAGGCTCGCGCCGAGGCCGAGGCGGGCTCGTCGTTGAGCGCGGACACCGGCGTCGGGCTCGGGCTCGGGCTGCTGATCGGCACCCAGTCGCTCATCGCGCTGCACTCCGGCGATCCCGACCGGGCGGCCGCGGTCCTCGAGGACCAACCCACCGACCTGCTCGGCCCGACGATGGGCCTCGAGTGGATGGCGTTCGCGAAGGTCTCGCTCGACCAGGTGCGCGGGCAGGACGACGTGGCGCTCGCGACGCTCGTCATGGCGATCGAGATCGCGATGGCGGTGGGGGCGGCGGTGTCGTGCACCTACCTCGGCATCGAGGCGGCGCGCCTCGTGCACGACGGCAACGACGGCGGCACCGTCGCGCGCCTCGTGGCGGCCATCGACGCCGTGCCCGACACGACCGCCATCGCGACGACCGAGGCAGCCCGCGCCCACCTGCACGGGTTGCTCGATGGCGACGCCGACGCCCTCGCCGCGGTCGCGACGACCGTGCGGGCGATGCCCCGGCCGTGGGAGGCCGGCCGCTGCTTCCACGACGCCGCGGTCGCGGCTGCCCGGGCCGGCGACGCCGCGGCGGCACGCCGGCACGCCGCGGCAGCCGCCGACCTGTTCGAGCCGATCGGCGCGTGGGGCTCGCTGGGCCAACTGCGCTCCGACCTGCGGGCCGAGGGCATCCAGCTGCGACGAGCCGCGGCCCGCACGGAATCGGCCGACGCGTGGGACGCACTGACGCCGACGCAGAAGGTGGTCGTGCAGATGGTCGGTGAGGGCCTCTCGAACGGCCAGATCGCCGAGCGGCTCTTCGTGTCGCGACGCACCGTCGAGTCACACCTCGGTCGCGTCTACCAGCAGCTCGGGATCCCGTCGCGGGGCGCGCTCGTGCAAGCCGCCGCCCGTCGCACCTGGTGACGCCGCCCAGGACCGGAGCGCTCCCGCGTGGGGACCGAGGCGACGCGGGCGGCGCCACGACTGCATTTGCGTAGGTCTACGGATGTCGGCTGGCGCCCTCGCGCCGTACGGTGCGGGCGGCGGGTAGCCAGATCCTGCAGCCCGGTGAGACGGGGGGTCTGGCGCGGGCAGGCGGCGACGCGGAGGCGGAGGGCCGACACGTCGACGCAGGGGGTTCGCACCCTCACTGACCTGCCCAGATGGCAGAGAAGCGTGGAATAGGCAACCGTTGCCGATGCCGGGTCGACCCGGCCTCGCGATGGTGGCTCCGGCACCCTCCCGACCGGTTCGGGACGCGGCGGTGTGACGGCACGAGGGCCAGGGCTGGCGACAGCGGCGAGCGATCGGATGGGCGCGATGGGCGAAGCGGTGGATGCGGGTCACACGAGCGATGTCGGCGGGGCTGGCGACGAGGCCGAACCTGCGGGACGTGGCGCCCATGCGCGGCGCGCCCGGCGAGTCGCGCTCGCCCTGGGCGCCGCTCTCGTCGCGGCCCTCGGCGTCGCCTCGATGCTGCTCGCCGGCGGCGCCGTCGACGCCTCGCCGGTGTGCACGAAGGTCTACACAGGCCCCGCGGGCGGTGCGTGGGAGGTGGCGTCGAACTGGACGCCCTCCGGCGTGCCGTCGGCGGCGGCGACGGTCTGCTCCTCCCCCGGCTCGACGTTCACCCTGAGCACCAAGGTCGCGGTCGACGCCGCCGATCTGCGGGACCAGCTGACGATCACGGCATCCGGGGAGCTCGTCGTCACGTCGACGACCGTGCGGTCCCAGTTCACGAACGTCCACGTCGCGGGCGGCGACCTCGTGCTCTCCGGCGACGCCGACCTCAACGGCGGCACGTGGCCCGCACCTGTGCTCTCCACGGTGGACCAGCACGGGAAGCTGCTCCACAGCGGCCAGCTCACCGTCGTGTCCGGAACGCTGTGGGTCGGCGACATAGCGAAGGTCGACGGCGCCGGCACGGTCGAGGTTCCCTCTGGATCGGAGTTGCTCGTGTTCGCCGCCGACCTCGATGGCACGCTTCCGTATGAACAGACGTCGGTGCGGAAGGCGCACGTCGACGGCGGGACGCTCAGCGCGTTCGAGCACACGGTGTCGGGCACGGGCCACCCCGAGGGCTGGAACTACCCGATGCTGAAGGACCTGCACCTCGCATCCGGGACGCTCAACGGCCACAGCCGTGTGGGAGGCACGACGCGCCTGAGCGGCGGCACGGTGACCAACACCATGTGGCAGCAACAGACCGTGGCAACCGGATCGATCCTGGTCGACGGCGACGTGCACATGTCGGGGCTGCGCTCGGACGGGCTGCCGATCATCGTCGACGGCGGTTGGTTGTCCGCGTCGGGCGACATCGTCACGAATGACGCTCTCACGCTGCAATCCGGCCTCCTGAGCGGCGGCTCCCTGCAGCTGGACGGGTCGGCCTCCGTCACCGTGAACGCGGCCAGCGCCCTCGACATCCCGACCACGGCGGCGCCGGGGACGCTGTTCACGCTCCATGCGCCCCTGACTCTCGACAATGGGCTGGAGGGGGAGGCGACGATCTGGCAGCAGAGCCCGGGCGCGAAGCTCGTCGTCAACACCTGGGGCGTGAAGTTGCACCAGGCCCGCTTCACCGGATCGGGTCTGGTCGAGGTGCTAGGTGGGGCCGAGCTGGGCACCACCTCGCCCGACCCCTGGACGACCGAGGACGACCTCCCCC
>CAYUOL010000114.1:0-17510 GCA_964446345.1 uncultured Iamiaceae bacterium
ACCCCTTCGAGCATGGCGAGGTCTTCGTCACGAAGGACGGGGGCGAGACCGATCTCGACCTCGGGCACTACGAGCGCTTCATCGACGAGCAGCTCTCGCAGGACTCCAACGCCACGACCGGGTCGATCTACTCGGCCGTCCTGGCGGCCGAGCGGCGCGGTGACTACCTCGGCAAGACCGTGCAGGTCATCCCGCACATCACCGACGAGATCAAGCGGCGCATCACGCGCCTGGCGACCGACGACGTCGACGTCGTGATCACCGAGGTCGGCGGCACGGTGGGCGACATCGAGATCCTCCCGTTCCTCGAGGCCATCCGGCAGTTCCGCCTGGACGTGGGGCGCGAGAACGTGTGCTACGTCCACGTGGCGCTCGTGCCGTTCATCGGCCCCTCGGGCGAGCAGAAGACCAAGCCGACGCAGCACTCGGTCACCGAGCTGCGCAGCCGCGGCATCCAGCCCGACGTCATCGTGTGCCGCAGCGAGGCGCCGATCTCGGCCGAGCTCAAGCGCAAGATCTCGAACCTCTGCGACGTGCCGGTGAACGCGGTGGCCAACGCCGCGGACGCGCGCAACCTGTACGAGGTGCCGCTGATCCTCCACGAGGAAGGGCTCGACACCGTCGTGTGCGACCTGCTCCGCTTCGCGGATCGGCCGATCGACCTCACCGAGTGGGAGGCGCTCGTCGAGCGCGTCGAGAACGCCGACCGTCCGGTGCGCATCGGCATCATCGGCAAGTACGTGGGCCTGCCCGACGCGTACCTCTCGGTCGTCGAGGCGCTGAAGCACGGCGGCTTCCACCAGGGCGCACGCGTCGAGATCGAGTGGATCCAGGCCGAGGAGGTGGGCGGCATGCTCACCGCCGGGCGCCTGAAGGGCCTGGACGGCATCGTGATCCCCGGCGGCTTCGGCGAGCGCGGCGTCGAGGGCAAGGTCGCCGCCGCCGGCTACGCCCGCGAGAACGACATCCCGTGCCTCGGGCTCTGCCTCGGCATGCAGGTGATGACGATCGAGTACGCCCGCAACGTGCTGGGCCTCGCCGGTGCCAACTCGAGCGAGTTCGACCCGCAGTCGCCGCACCGGGTCATCGACCTGATGGAGAGCCAGCGCGAGATCACCGACATGGGCGGCACGATGCGCCTGGGTCTGTACCCGGCGCGGCTCGTGCCCGGCTCGCGGGTCGCCAAGATCTACGACGCCGAGGTCGTGTACGAGCGGCACCGCCATCGCTACGAGTTCAACGATCGCTACCGCTCGAAGTTCGAGGGGTCGGGCCTGGTCTGCTCGGGCACCTCGCCCGACGGCCGGCTGGTCGAGTTCGTCGAGCTCGAGGACCACCCGTTCTGGATCGGCACCCAAGCGCACCCCGAGTTCCTGAGCCGCCCGAACCGGCCGGCGCCGCTCTTCCGCGAGTTCGTGGCCGCCAGCCTGGCGCGCGCCGAGGGGCGCAACCCGCACCTCATCCAGCTCGACGACCGCGAACCTGCGGGCCGTACTTGAGCCCGGCGGGCGACGCCGGGTCGGCGCCCTTCCGCAAGATCGGTGAGGAGACCCGGCACCAGGGCCACGTGATCTCCCTCGGCATCGGCACGTTCGAGGGGCCCGACGGCGAGCGCTTCACGCGCGACATCGTGCATCACCCGGGCGCGGTCTCGGTGGTCCCGCTGCTGGAGGATCAGCGGGTGGTGCTGGTGCGCCAGTACCGCGCCGCACTGGACGCGTGGTTGCTGGAGATCCCCGCTGGCAAGCGCGACGTCCCCGGCGAGGCCCCCGAGATCACCGCCGGGCGGGAGCTGGCCGAGGAGGTGGGCTACCTCGCGGGGAGCCTCGAGCTGCTCGCGCAGTTCCACAACTCCGCCGGCTTCTCGGACGAGCGCTCCTACGTCTACCTCGGCACCCAGCTGACCGCGACGGCCACCGATCTGCAGGGCGTGGAGGAGGAGCACATGACGATCGAGCTCGTCGCGCTCGATGACGTGCCCGAGATGATCCAGCAGGCCGAGATCACCGACGCCAAGACGATCATCGGGCTGACGCTCGCGCTGCGCCGCCTGGGGCGGTGACCGCGACCCCCACCCCCGTGGTGCCCCTCGAGGTCGAGGAGCTGCTCACCTGGCTGCGCGTCGAGCGCGGCCGGGCGGCGAACACCGTGGGGGCGTACCGCCGCGACCTGACGGCCTACGTGGCGTGGCTGGACGGGCAGGGCCTGGGGCTCGCCGACGCCACCCCGGGGGTGATCGCGGGCTACGTCACCCATCTGCGCTCCCTCGGCCGCGCCCCGGCCTCGGTGACGCGCTCACTCGTCGCCGTGCGCTCGCTCCACCGCTTCCTCGCGGAGGAGGACCTCGCCGACCGCGACCCGGGGGCCGACATCGACGTGCCGCGGGTGCCCGCCGGCCTGCCCAAGGCGTTGAGCGAAGCGGAGATCGACCGTCTCCTGCAGGTCGTGGTGGGCGATGGCCCGTGGGTGTGGCGCGACCGGGCCGTGCTCGAGGTGCTCTACGGCACCGGCGCCCGCATCTCCGAGCTCGTCGGGCTGTCGCTCGCCGACGTCGATCTCGGCGCCGCGCTCCTGCGCGTGTTCGGCAAGGGCGCCAAGGAGCGGGTCGTGCCCCTGGGTCGCTGCGCTCGGGACGCGCTGGGGGAGTGGCTCGGTCCCGGCGGACGGCCGACCGTCGAACCCGAGCGCTGGGCTCGGCGCGGTGACGCCGAAGCGGTGTTCCTCAACCAGCGGGGCGGGCGGCTCAGCCGGCAGGGCGCGTGGGGCATCGTGCGCAAGTACGGAGACGCCGCCGGTCTGGGCGACCGCCTGACCCCGCACGTGCTGCGCCACTCGTGCGCCACGCACATGCTCGACCACGGCGCGGACATCAGGGCGGTGCAGGAGCTGCTGGGCCACGCCTCGATCTCGACGACGCAGGTGTACACGCTCGTGTCGTCCGAACGGCTCGCGCAGGTGTACCTGGCCGCGCACCCGCGGGCGCAGGCACGATGACTCGCTGCCCCCGTCAGATGGCCCTAACCTGACGCCGTGACCGACCAGCCCAGCGACCTCGAAGCCGCACGAACCACCACGGACGCCGACGCGAGCGACCCGGACGAGGGGCGCGAGCCCCGGGCTCGCCTCGACGAAGAGGCCCAGGCGCTCGCCGCCCAGCTGGCCGAGCTCGACGGGCTCGACCACGGGAGCGAGTCCGGCACGTTCGACGACAACTTCGCCGACAGCGGTCAGGTCGCCGCAGAGCAGGGCGAGAACCGTGCCTTGGCGGCCCAGCTGCGCGAGCAGCTCGACGATGTCGAGCGAGCGCTCGGCAAGCTCGACGACGGCACCTACGGCGCCTGCGAGGTCTGCGGCATGGCGATCGGGGACAGTCGGCTCGAGGCGATGCCGGCGACCCGCTTCTGCATCGAGCACGCCGCGGGCTGACGCCACGCGCGCCCGTCCATGCCCGCTCGGCCGACCCATCTCGCGAAGCGGTTCTTCGGGATGCTGGTCCCGCTGGGCCCGAAGCGGGCCGACGATGCCTGGGCTCGCGGGCAGCTGCTGCCCGACGAGGTCGAGCTGTGGCAGCGCATGAAGCGAGCAGATCGGCGCCACGCCGTCGGCGTCGCCCGCCGGGTCGAGCACGCGCTGGGCGAGGACGCCACCCGGCCGGTGCTGGCCGCGGCGCTGCTGCACGACGTCGGCAAGATCGAGGCCAACTTCGGGCCTTACCGTCGCGCCGTCGCGACGCTGTCGGCGATTGCGGTGCGTCACGACCCCGACGTGATCCGGGCCTGGACGCGCACCACCGGCTTCACGCGCCGCGTCGGCCTGTACCTCCAGCACCCGAAGCTCGGTGGTGACCTGTTGGGCATGGCGGGCAGCGACCCGCTGACCGAGGCGTGGGCGCGCCAGCACCACAGCCCCGAGGAGGACTGGACGCTCCCGGTGACCGTCGCCCGCGCCCTCAAGGATGCCGACGACGACTGAGCCGGGCGTCGGTGGGGCGGGGTGCGCCGTGGCGTGCGGCTTCCCTACGCGGGGAGGAGGCCGATCGCCTCTCGGGCCTGGGCCAGCTTCGGGGCCGCCAGGGCCCGGGCCTTGTCGGCGCCCACGGCGAGGACCTTGGCCACGTGGCCCGGATCGGCGGCCAGCTCCGCGAAGCGCTGCTGGATCGGTTCGAGCACCGCGACGACGGCGTCGGCCGTGTCGCTCTTGAGCGGGCCGTACTGGTCGTAGCGGGTCGCGAGCACCTCCGGGTCCTCGCCGGTCGCCGCGCCCAGGATCGAGAGCAGGTTCGACACACCGGGCTTGGCGGCGCGGTCGAAGCGCACGTCGTTGTCGGCGTCGGTGACCGCTCGCTTGATCTTCTTCGCCACCGCCTTCAGATCCTCGAGCACGAGGATGGTGCCCTGCGGTGAGTCGGCGGACTTCGACATCTTGTTCTCGGGGTGCTGCAGGTCCATCACCCGGGCGCCGACCGTGGGGATGGTCGCCTCGGGCACGACGAACACCTCGCCGTAGCGGCTGTTGAACCGGATGGCCAGGTCGCGAGCCAGCTCGAGGTGCTGGCGCTGGTCGTCGCCGACGGGTACCTGGTCGGTGTCGTAGAGCAGCACGTCCGCGGCCATGAGGGCCGGGTACGTCAGCAGGCCCGCGGACACGAACCCGCTCGACTTCGACTTGTCCTTGAACTGCGTCATGCGTTGCAGCTCGCCGTAGGAGGCCGTGCACTCGAGGAGCCAGGCGAGCTCGTTGTGCTCGTGCACGTGGCCCTGCACGAACAGCGTCGAGATCTCGGGATCGATGCCGACCGCCAGCAGCAGCGTGGCGAGGTCCATCGTGGCCCGCCGCAGCTCGGTGGGGTCCTGCGGGACGGTGAGCGCATGCAGGTCGACGACGCAGAACAACGCGTCGGCCTCGTGCTGCATGGTGACCCAGTTGCGCAGGGCGCCGAGCAGGTTGCCGAGCTGGACCGGGCCGGTGGGCTGGATGCCCGAGAAGACGCGCGTCATGGGGGCGGATCGTACTGCGGGGCCGTGGGCCCCCGGACCGACTTGGCCCGTGCTCAGGTCAGCGTCACGTCGCAGATCTGCTCGTAGAAGACGACGGCGTCGGCGATCACCGCCGGGTCGTCGATGATCAGGGCACCGATCAGGTACGCCTCCTCGTCACCGCCGGCGCTCAGCGCACCCTCGATGCACGCGAGGTCCGTCGTGCTGAGCGCGGCGCCCGCCGGCGTCTGCTGCAGACCGCTGACGAGTCCCTTGGCGAGCCGGTCGGGATCGACGCACGCCACGAGGGCCCCACCGGTCACCCCGGCGAGGCGGTAGTCGTCGTCGGCGACGGTGGGATCGTCGGTGACGACGCCGTAGATCACCGAGTCGACGCAGTCCGACTCCTCAGGCGTCAGTCCGGCGAACTCGCCGGCGGACTGGCTCTTGGACGGCAGCTTGCTCTTCTCGATCGACGTCGTGGTGGCCGGCTTCGTGATCGGCGTCTTGGTCGTCGGCCGCTTCGAGGTCCCCGTCGTCTTGGACGTGCCCGTGGTCTTGGACGTGCCCGTCGTCTTGGACGTGCCCGGCGTCTTCTTCGTGTCCTTCGGCTTCTCGGTGTCGCTGGGCGCCTCGGTGGTGGCGGTGGTGCCCGACGCCGCCGTGACGGCCGGTCCCGACGTGTTGGTCGTCGCGGTGTTCGAGGTCGAGGAGCAGGCCGCGGCGGCGGCGAACGCGATGGCGGCCACCGCGAGCGAGAGCTTCCGAGTCATGACGATCCTTCTGCACGTGGTCGCCGGTCCCTGGGGCGGGCGACGTCCGATTGGGGTGGGTTTGGGGTGCGTTTCGGGGTGGCGGTTCGGGGTGGGTGGCGAGAATCTAGTGCGGTGCGCGAGGGGCGAGCCCGCCCGGGACGCCACGCGCAAGGGGGCGCCGCACGCGGCGCCCCCCTCGGCTCGTTCGTGGACGTCGGTCGGCTCAGGTGCCGAGCTTGGTGCCGCATGCGGCGTCCAGCTCGGTCGCGGCCTGGGCCAGGATCGACGGCTCGTTGATCACGGCGGCACCGATCACCACGGCCAAGCCGTCCGGGTTGGCGGTCGCCAGCGCCTGCTGGATGCAGCTCTCCTGGGTCGACGTCAGGTTCGCGCCACCCGCCGAGCTCTTGATCCCGGCGGTGATGCCCGTCGCGAGGGCCTCCTGCGGGACGCACGCAACCAGGGAGCCGCCGACGACGCCGGCGAGCGCGAGCTCGCTGTCGGCGAGCGACGGGTTCTCCGTGACGGTCGTGTAGATCACGTAGTCGACGCACTCCTGCTGGTCCGAGGACAGGCCCGAGACCTGGTCGGCGGACTGGGCCTTGGTCGGCAGCTTCGACTTCTCCACCTTCTCGACCTTCGTCGGCTTCGTGACCGGCGTCTTCGTCGAGCCGCTGGTCGCCTTGGTGTCGTTCGTCTTGGCTGTGGTGCTGCCACCGCTGGCCGCCGTGGTCGGTGCCGCGGTGGTCGTGGTGCTGGCGTTGTCCGTCTTCGAGCACGCGCCCAACGTCAGGAGCAACGCGCCCAGCGCGAGCGCGCCGAATGTCCTCTTCATGTGGTTGACCCTCTCCCTCCATGGGCGACGGGGGCTTCATCGCCCTCGGAGCGCCGCCCATGGCCGGCCGTCACGTTAGCCCGGCCGCGCCGTTTGGTGGTACACACCCGGGGTGCCGAACACCACGCCTGCCCGGCCCTCTGCGCCCGTTGCGCTCCCCGGCGGACCATCCGCGCCCGGCGGCGCCGCCGCCCCTAAGGTCGCCGGGATGTCGTATGAAGTGATGACCCCCGTGTTCGAGGGTCCGTTCGACCTGCTGCTCCACCTGATCCTCCAAGAGCAGGTGGACCTGTACGAGGTCTCCCTGTCGTCGATCGTCGAGGCCTACCTGCGGGAGATCCAGGCCATGGAAGAGCTCGATCTCGAGCTCACCACCGACTTCCTGATGATCGCCGCCACCCTGGTCGAGCTGAAGACGAAGCGCCTGCTCCCCAACGAGAGCGACATCGACCTCGACGACGAGCTGGCGCTGTGGGAGGAGCGCGACCTGCTCCTGTCGCGCCTGCTCGAGTGCAAGACGTTCAAGGACGCCGCCAAGGTCCTGCAGCACCTCTCGGCCGAGGCCAGCCGGTCCTACCCGCGGGTCGCCGGTCTGGAAGAGCGCTTCTACAACCTCGCCCCCGACCTCCTCGAGGGCGTCGACGTCGAGGACCTGCAGCGCGCGTACCTCCGCGCGACCATGCCGAAGCCGGTGCCGACCGTCGACATCCATCACATCCACATGGTGCGGGTGAGCGTCGGCGAGGCGATGGAAGAGCTCGCCGATGAGCTGCCCCGCGCCGGGCGCATCACGTTCCGTGAGCTGACGTCGTCGTTCGTCGAGCGCCTCGAGGTCGTCGTGCGGTTCCTCGCCCTGCTCGAGCTGTACAAGCAGGGCATGGTCGACCTGCTGCAGACGGGCTCGTTCGGTGAGATCCAGATCCTGTGGCTCGGCGGCGCCGATGGCCTCTCCATGGCCGATCTGGACGCCATCGACGTCTACGAGGGCTGAGCCCCACCGCATGGCCACCGAGAACGCCAAGGCCATCGAGGCCATCGTCATGGTCGCGGAGCAGCCCGTGGCCCCCGAGCTGCTCGCCCAGCTGCTCGAGATCAACCTCGACGAGGTCGAGGCGATCGTCAACGAGCTCATGGCGTCGTACGAGGTCGAGGACCGCGGGTTCATCCTCACGCGGGTCGCCGGCGGGTTCCGGTTCCAGAGCCACCCCGATCAGGCGCCGTACGTCGAGCGGTTCGTGCTCGAGGGGCAGACCGCGCGGCTCTCGGCGGCGGCGCTCGAGACGCTCGCCATCGTCGCCTACAAGCAGCCGCTCTCGCGGGCGCAGGTGGCGGCGATCCGCGGCGTGAACGTCGACGGCGTCATCCGCACGCTCGAGCAGCGCGGCTACATCGCCGAGGTCGGGCGCGACCCGGGGCCGGGCAACCCGATCCTGTTCGGCACGACCGACGTGTTCCTCGACAAGCTGGGCATCAACTCGCTCGACGACCTGCCGCCGATCGCGTCGTTCGTCCCCGGTCCCGACGTGGTCGAGCAGCTCGAGCACGGCCTGCGGGCCGAGATCGACGTCGAGGTCCAAGCCGAGCTCGCCGGTGAGGAGGGCGGCGCCGACGAGGGCGACGCGACGTCGGGCGACACGCCGGGCGAGACGCCGAACGAGACGCCGAACGAGACGCCCGGGGGGGCTGCGCCGGCGTTCGGCCACGTGCCGGTGCGGGCGCCCCGAGCCCACGAAGAGCCGCCGCACGACGGACCTCCGCTCGGCCTCGAGGACCTCCTGCCCGAAGACGCGCCGCTCGACGAGCCCGGCCTCGCAGCCGAGGACCAGCACCCCGAGGACGAGCCGGTCGACGAGCACCCCGACGCCGTCGCGGTCGAGGACGCGCACCCCGAGGACGCACCGCTCGGCGCGGCGGGCGACGCCGCGGCCGGGGGCGACCGTGGCGAACCTGCGCCGGACGCGTAGCGTGCAGGGGTGACTCCGGAGCTGCCCGAAGGCGAGCGGTTGCAGAAGGTGCTCGCTCGAGCGGGCCTCGGCAGCCGGCGCGTGTGCGAGGACCTCATCGCCGACGAGCGGGTGACGGTGAACGGTGATGTCGCGGTGCTCGGCCGCCGGGTCGACGTCGAGCACGACCTCGTCGAGGTCGACGGCGCGGCGATCCCGGTCAAGCCCGGGTTGGTGCACTACCTGCTGCACAAGCCCGTGGGGGTCGTCAGCACGGCCGCCGACCCCCAGGGCCGCCCGACGGTCGTGGCGCTCGTCCCGCCCGAACCGAGGGTGTTCCCCGTGGGCCGGCTCGACCAGGACAGCGAGGGACTGCTGCTGCTCACCAACGACGGAGAGCTCACCCATCGCCTCACGCATCCGAGCTTCGGCATCGAGAAGGAGTACCTGGCCCACGTCGTCGGCTCGCCCAGCCGCGGTGCGCTGCGCCGCCTGCGTGAGGGCATCGAGCTCGAGGACGGCCTGACGGCCCCGGCCGAGGCCACGCTCGTCGCGCCCGGTCTGGTGCGCATCACGGTGCACGAAGGTCGCAACCGCCAGGTGCGACGCATGTGCGAAGCGATCGGCCACCCCGTCGAGCGGCTCGTGCGGGTGCGCATCGGACCGATCCGTGATCGCAAGCTGAAGCCCGGTGCGTGGCGGGCGCTCACCCAGGACGAGCTGCTCGCGCTCGAGCGGGCGGTCAGCAGCCGACCTCCCGAGCCCCGCACCCGGGCCGAGCGTCGTGCCGCGGCGCACGGCGCGCCGTCGGAATGACCGGGCCCGAGGGCCTACGATCACCGACGTGACTGCAACCCTGCGTGCCCTGCGCGGCGCGACGACCGTCGACGAGGACACCGAAGAGCAGGTCAAGGTGCGCGTCGTCGCCCTGCTGCAGGAGATGTTCGAGCGCAACGGGATCGATCACGACGACGTGGTGAGCATCCTGTTCACGGCGACCGACGACATCCACTCCACCTTCCCGGCGACCGCGGCGCGCACGTTCGGCCTCGGTGACGTCCCGCTGATCTGTGCCCGCGAGCTCGACATCACCGGCGCGACCACGCAGTGCATCCGGGTGCTGATGCACCTGTACACCGAGCGGTCGCGCACCGAGCTGCGCCACGTGTACCTCGAGCGCGCCGCCGGCCTGCGCGACGACCTGCCCGAGTAGCCCGTGGCTCCCGCGTCCCGCCGCGCCGGGATCATCGGCACGGGTCTCATCGGCGGGTCCATCGGGCTGGCCCTGCGGGCGCAGGGGTGGCACGTCACCGGCACCGACCGCAACGAGGCCATGCAGGCGCGGGCCCTCGAGCTCGGCGCCCTCGACGCGGTCGGCACCGATGCGGATGCCGACGTCACCTTCGTCGCCGCCCCGGTGGGCGCGATCCCGGGGCTCGTCACGACGGCCCTCGCCGAGACCCGAGGCCTGGTGACCGACGTCGGCAGCGTGAAGACGCCGATGCTCGATCTCATGGCCGACCCGCGCTACGTCGGTGGCCACCCGATGGCGGGTTCCGAGCTCGAAGGCGTCGACGGCGCCCGGGCCGACCTCTTCGAGGGTGCGACCTGGGTGCTCACGCCGATACCGGGCACGGACGACGACGCGTTCAGCGAGATCCACGCCGTCGTCAAGAGCTTCGGGGCCGAGGTGATCGCGCTGCCGCCCGAGCGCCACGACTCGATGGTCGCCGTCGTCTCGCACGTCCCGCACCTGACGGCGGCGACGCTCATGGGCCTGGCCGACGAGCGGGCGACCGAGCACCGGGCGCTCCTGCGGCTGGCGGCCGGCGGCTTCCGCGACATGACGCGCATCGCCGCCGGGCACCCCGGCATCTGGCCCGACATCTGCGCCGAGAACCGGGTCGCGATCGTCGACGAGCTCGACCGGTTGATCCTGGCGCTGGGTGCGATCCGCGCCACGGTGGCGGACGGCGATCGCGACGGGCTGGTGGCCGTGCTCGAGCGAGCGCGCGCCGCCCGGGTGGCGCTGCCCGCGAGGGTGCGCACGCCGGCTGACCTGGTCGAGGTGCGGGTCCCGATCGCAGACAAGACGGGTGTGCTGATGGAGATCACCACGCTGGCCGCCGAGCTCGAGGTCAACATCGTCGACATCGAGATCGCCCACTCCAGCGAAGGCGCCGCCGGCGTGCTGCTGCTCGTGGTCGAGTCGACGCATGCCGCCCCCCTGCAGGCGGGCCTGCTCGACCTCGGCTACCGGCCGTCGCTGCGGTCACTCGAGTGAGCGCGCCGTCGGGAGGCGAGGCGGCCGCGTACCGCGTGACGCCGCTGCCGGGCCCGGTCGACGCCGTCGTGCGCGTGCCGGGCTCGAAGAGCATCACCAACCGCGCCCTGGTCGCCGCGGCGCTCGCCGACGGACGCAGCCGCCTCGAGGGCGTGCTCTTCGCCGACGACACCGAGGCGATGCTCGGCACCCTCGCCGCGCTCGGCTTCGACCTCGACATCGATCGCGCATCCGAGACCGTCGTGGTGGACGGGCGCGGGGGAGCGGTGCCGGACGGTCCGGCGGCGCTCGACGCGCGATCGTCAGGCACCACCTCCCGCTTCCTCATCCCGCTCCTCGCCCTCGGCGCCGGCCCCTACACGCTCGACGGATCCGAGCAGCTGCAGGCGCGGCCCATGGCGGACGGGCTCGACGCGATCGAGCGGTTGGGGGCCCTGGTCACGGCGCTGGGCCAACCCGGCCACCTCCCGGTGCGCATCGAGGGGCGGAGCCCCGGCCGCCCCTCGGCACGGGGGTCGGCGGGTGGCGCCGAGGTGCGCGTGCCGGGATCGGTGTCCAGCCAGTTCCTGTCGGGCCTGCTCCTCGCGGCGCCGTGCCTGCCACGCGGCCTGACCATCCTGATCGACGGCGAGCTGGTGTCGCGTCCCTACGTCGACATGACGATCGCCGTCATGGCGTCGTTCGGGGCCGAGATCGAGCGGCCGGACGCGACGACGATCCGGGTCGCACCGACCGGCTACCGCGCCCGCACCTATGCCATCGAGCCCGATGCCTCGGCGGCCTCCTACTTCTTCGCCGCGCCGGCGATCGTCGGAGGTCGGGTGACGGTCGTCGGGCTCGGGACGCAGGCGGTCCAGGGCGACGTGCAGTTCGTCGACGCCCTCGAGCTGATGGGGGCGACGGTGGACCGCGGGCCGGACGCGATCACCGTTGCGGGCGGTGGGGCGCTGCTGGGCGTCGACGTCGACTTCACCGACATCTCCGACACCGCCCAGACCCTGGCGGCCGTCGCGGCCTTCGCCGACGGCAGCACCACGGTGACCGGCATCGGGTTCATCCGCCGGAAGGAGACCGACCGCATCGCGGCGGTCGTCCACGAGCTGCGCGCCTGCGGCGTGGGCGCCGACGAGCTGCCGGACGGCTTCCGCGTGACGCCCCGACCCGTCACGGCGGCCCGCGTGCGGACGTACGAGGACCACCGCATGGCCATGAGCTTCGCCCTGCTGGGACTGCGCGTCGAGGGCATCGAGATCGAGGATCCGGGCTGCGTCGCGAAGACCTTCCCCACCTTCTGGTCGGTGCTCGAGTCGTTGCGGACCGGGGGCAACGCAGGCAGTAGGGTTCCGCGTTCGTGAAGCTGATCGCGATCGACGGGCCGGCCGGTTCCGGCAAATCAACGGTGGCCAAGGCCCTGGCTGCGGCGCTGGGGCTGCAGTACCTCGACACCGGCGCGATGTACCGATCCGTGGCCTTCGCGGCGCTGCGGCGAGGGGTCGATCCCGAAGACGCCGAGCCCGTGGCGAAGATCGCCCGGGAGTTCGACCTGCGCCTCGAGGAGGACGGCACCGTCAAGGTGGACGGCGTCGACGCGACCATCGAGATCCGCGGCCCCGAGGTGACCCGGGCGGTGAGCATCGTCGCCGCGAACCCCGGCGTGCGCGAGCAGATGGTGTCCCGCCAGCGCGAGTGGGCGACCAAGCACGACGGCGGCGTGCTGGAGGGGCGCGACATCGGCACCGTCGTGTTCCCCGATGCCCGGCTGAAGGTCTACCTCGATGCATCCCCCGAGGTGCGGGCGGCGCGGCGCAGCCAGGAGGTCACCGATCTCTCGTACGAGACGGTCGCCGCCGACCTCGCCCGTCGCGATGCCCTCGACCAGGGCCGCGACGTCAGCCCCCTGCGCACCGCGGGCGACGCGGTGATCATCGACACGAGCAACCTCTCGGTCGAGCAGATCGTCGAAGCGGTCATGCAGCAGCTCGACGAGACCGAACCGCCAGCCGAGACCTCATCCCCGACAACAACCCCGACGTCCGGTGGCCCCGCCGATGAGTGACACGCCCGAGCAGCCTGCGCAGGCCGACCAGAGCGACCAGACCGAGCAGGCCGACAAGACCGACCAGACCGAGCAGGACGGGATCGAGCGCGATGCCGACGGCGTCGCCATCAAGCGACCCACGATCGAGAAGGTCAAGGCGGACGAGGAGATCTTCATCCCCGAGGGTCACGACCGCGGCGAGGTGATGACGTTCGGGCAGAAGGTCGTCTACTGGGCCACCTGGCTGGTCTCCGTGGGCCTCGGCAAGGCGTACTTCCGCCTGAAGGTGTACGGCAAGGAGAACGTCCCGAAGACCGGTGCCTTCATCATCTCCCCGGTGCATCGGTCGAACCTCGACTCACCGGCCCTCGCGCCGATCACGACCCGACGCATGCGGTACATGGGCAAGGAGTCGCTCTGGAAGCGCAAGTGGAGCGCCTGGTACTTCACGGCCGCCGGCGGGTTCCCGGTCGAGCGGGCGACCGCCGACCGTGAGGCGCTCAAGGCGTGCATCGAGGTGCTGGACCGCGGCGAGCCGCTCGTGCTCTTCCCCGAGGGCACGCGCCAGGTCGGTCCGGTGGTGACGGAGATGTTCGACGGGCCGGCGTGGCTGGCCTGCCGGGCCCAGGTGCCGATCCTGCCGATCGGCATCGGTGGGTCCGCGGTCGCCATGGGCAAGGGCCAGAAGATCCCGAAGCCCCAGAAGATCACCGTCGTCGTGGGCCGGCCGGTGCACCCACCGGCGCCCGGGCCTCGCGGTCGGGTGTCGCGCCGCGGGGTGCGCGAGATGACGCTCGAGCTGCGCGAGAACCTGCAGGTCCTCTTCGACGAGGCGCAGGCGCTCGCCGGCACGCCCAACGTGCACGAGGCGCCGAAGGGCGAACCCGAGGGCTCCTCGGGCGGCTGACCGCAGGCTCGGGGTGGCGCACGGCGCTCGGTGCCGGTCGGTGGGGCGCGGGACCCACGACGACGATCGGCTCCGGCGGTCACGCCCGCCGGTCAGGTCACAGGAAGCGCGGCACCGCGGTCATCTTGCGGACCAGGGGCTCGAAGTGCTCGAGCGGGTAGGTCTCGGCCTCGGGATCGAACGCCTGCTGGTCCCAGTCGTCGGCGAACTGCGCAGCGAGGTCGAACCAGGGCTCGCCGCGGTACTGCTCGCGGGCATCCGGGTCCTTGTTGAAGTGGGCGTAGTAGTGCTTCCCCTGGAAGTCCTGGTGCACGAGGATCATCTTGTAGACCGCTTCGCGCACGTAGGGCTTGATCATCTCGGCGGCGATCGCCGGGTGGTTGAACACGCTGATGACCTTGCCGACGTCGTGGCACAGCGAGGCGAACACGACCTCTTCGTCGGCCCCCGCCTTCTCGGCCATCGTCGCGGTCTGGCAGACGTGGACCAGCTGGTTCGTGGCGAACCCGTCGGTGATCCCCTCGAGCTGGCGGAGCAGCGCCAGGAACTCCTCCGCGACGCGTGGCTGGTTCTTGAGCGTCTCCTCGCCGATGACCGCCCACTGCTCGGCGGTCGATTCGTCCATGCGGGTGAAGGTGGAAGCCATGGCCGTCAGTGTGCCAAATGGCGCCGCGCTTGACGAGCGGGGCGGCGAGAACAGGCTCACCTCGCCGGCGGACGGAGCTCGTCGATGCGCCGCTGCAAGAACGAGCGCTCGGCGACCGAGGGAGCCAGGACCAGCGCCTCGTCGTAGGCCTGCGCGGCTTCCTCGACGCGGCCGAGCCGGCGCAGCAGGTCGGCCCGGGTGGCGGGCAGCAGGTGGTAGCCGGCGAGGTCTCCGTGGTCCGCCAGCTGCTCGACGAGCTCGAGCCCGGCGGCGGGTCCCTCCGCCATGGCGAGCGCGACGGCCCGGTTGAGCTCGACCACCGGCGAACCCGTGGCCACGGCGAGATCGGCGTACCGGTCCGCGATCGTGGCCCAGTCGGTCTCGTCCCAGGACGGGGACGAGACGTGGGCGCGGGCGATCTCGGCCTGCAGCTGATAGGGCCCGGCGGCTGCCGGTGCGCATCGGGCGAGCACGGCGTGCCCGGCGGCGATCCGGTCGTGGTCCCAGCGGGCGCGGTCCTGGTCCTCGAGGAGCACCAGCGCGCCGTCGGCGTCGACGCGGGTGGCCCGGCGGGCGTCGACGAAGAGCATCAGCGCCAGCAGGCCGGCCACCTCCCGGTCGTCGGGTCGCAGCTCGTGCAGCAGGGAGCCCAGGCGGATCGCCTCCTCGCACAGATCGGCGCGCACGAGGTCGCCCCCGCCGGTCGCGGCGTACCCCTCGTTGAAGATCAGGTACACGGTCTGCAGCACGGCCGCGACTCGGTCGCGGATCTCGTCGTCGGCCGGGATGCGGAACGGGATCCCGGCGTTCTTGATCTTGCGCTTCGCCCGCACGAGGCGCTGGGCCATCGTCGGCTCGGGCACCAGGAAGGCGTGGGCGATCGCCTCGGTGGTCAGTCCTCCGAGGGACCGCAGCGTGAGCGCGACCTGCGCCTCGGGTGCGAGGGCGGGGTGACAGCAGGTGAAGATCAGGCGCAGCTGGTCGTCGACGGCCTGCATCGCGTCCTCCTCGTGGTTCGCGTCGTTCTCCTCTGGTCCGCGCACGACCGGCTCGACACCGTCGCTCCCGAGGCCACCGGGGAGCGTGGCGTCGTAGCGCGCGAGCAGCTGCTCGGTGCCGGTGCGCGTGCGGTCGCGGCGCAGGCGATCGATGGCTCGGCGCCGGGCCGTGGTGGTGAGCCAGGCGCCCGGGTTGTCCGGCATCCCGCGCTCGGGCCACTGCACGAGCGCCTGTGCGCACGCGTCCTGCGTCGCGTCTTCGGCGAGCTCGAGGTCACCGAGATCGCGCATGAGCGTGGCGACGACCTTCGGCCACTCCTGGCGCATCACGTCATCCATCGACACCACCGTCGCGCGGTGGCCGCCGGCGGCCCGGCCGACCGTCACGCTCACATGCCGGGGAAGTCACGCAAGGGGCGCACCTCGATCGATCCGTGCGCGGCGGTGGGGATCTTGGCGGCCCAGGCAAGGGCCTCGTCGAGATCGGGCACGTCGATCAGGTAGTAGCCGCCGAGGATCTCCTTGGTCTCGGCGAAGGGCCCGTCGGTCGTCACCACCTTGCCGCTGCGCACGGCGACGGTGGTGGCGGTGTCGATGCCCTGCAGCGGTTCGCCACTGATCAAGCGGCCGGCGGTGTGCAGCTCGGTGCTGAGGGCGATGTACGCGTCGCTCTCGGCCTGCGCCTCGGCGCTCCCGGCGTCGGGGCCGCTCCCGGCCTCGGAGTAGATGAGCAGCATGTACTTCATGGGCGTCCTCCTGGTGGCGGGCGAGCGTGCAGTCTCGCGGTTCACGATGACGTCGCACGGCGGTACCGCCGATCGACACCCCGATCCAGGTCCCGACACGGTCTTCGCGAGGGGACGCTGACCGACAGGTCGCGCCCCGATCGGCCCGCCGGGCCGGCGGTGCGCCACGGGCGCAATGGTGGCGACGCCGGCGCCCCCGGTAGGGTCTACGGCACCTGGCGGCCTGGATCCTGCCCACCGGCGCCGCATCCCCCCTCGCTCAGGAGTCCCGTGCGCACCGAGCCGTCGCCGGCGTTGACGTTCAGCCCTCCCGCCGCCCTCCGCACCATCGGGACGCGTGTGGACGACCGGCTGACGGCCCTGCTCGACGGCGAGCTCGAGCGGTGGTCGGCCCTCGACGTCGACCTGGCCGAGCCGATCGCCGAGCTGCGGGCCATGGTGCTGTCGGGGGGCAAGCGACTGCGGCCGGCGTTCGTCCACTGGGGCTACGCGGCCGCCGGCGGGGATCCTCGGGATGCGGTGGTGGCCGACGCCGGCGCGGCGTTCGAGATGCTGCACACGTTCGCCCTGATCCACGACGACATCGTGGACGACAGCGCGACCCGACGCGGCCGGCGGACCGCGCACGTCACCTTCGGTGAGCAGCACGGGGCCGAGCAGTACCGCGGTGAGGGGCGTCGGTTCGGCGAGGGCGTCGCCGTGCTGATCGGTGATCTCGCGCACGTCTACGCCGACCTGCTGACCGCCGGCTTCCCGCGTGCAGCCATCACGCTCTGGAACGAGCTGCGCATCGAGCTGAACGTCGGCCAGTACCTCGACCTCGTCGGCACGGCTCGGGGCGACCGCGAGCTCGACGCCGCCGAACGGATCGCGCGCTACAAGTCGGCGAAGTACACGATCGAGCGCCCGTTGCACCTCGGCGCGGCGCTCGCCGGCCGGCTCGACGAGCTCGGGCTCGCGCTCACCGGGTACGGCATCCCGCTGGGCGAGGCCTTCCAGCTCCGCGACGACGTCCTCGGGGTGTTCGGCGATCCCTCGGTCACGGGCAAGCCGGTGGGCGACGACCTGCGCGAGGGCAAGCCGACCCCGCTGCTCGCGATCGCGGTGGCCCGCGCCTCGGCGGCCCAGCGCGAGGTGCTCGACCGCGTGGGCCACGTGGACCTCACGAGCGACGAGATCGAAGCGTGCCAGGGCGTGATGCTCGAGACGGGGGCGGTCGACGCGATCGAGCGCCGGATCGCGGACGGGCGCGCCCAGGCGATCGAGGCGCTCGCGACGGCCGCGATCGATCCTGCGGTCGCCCATGCGCTGCAGGACCTCGCGACGTACGTGACCACGCGCGACCGTTGACGCCGCGCCCGGTGGCGATCAGCGCGGCGCTC
>CAYUOL010000115.1:0-17441 GCA_964446345.1 uncultured Iamiaceae bacterium
GCCACCGATCACGGCGACGCGCTTGCCCTTGAACAGCGGACCGTCGCAGTGGGGGCAGTAGGTGACGCCCTTGTTGCGGTACTCGTCCTCGCCGGGCACGCCCATCGATCGCCAGCGGGCGCCGGTCGCGAGCACGACCGTGCGCGCCTGCACGGCGGCGCCGCCGGCGAGCTGCACCGTGACCAACCCGCCGGGTTCGCTGGCAGGGACGAGCGCGGCGGCCCGCTGCCGGTCCATCAGGTCGACGTCGTGCTCCTTGACGTGCTGCTCGAGCGCGGCGGCGAGCTTCGGCCCCTCGGTGTGGGGCACCGAGATGAAGTTCTCGATGGCCATGGTGTCGAGCACCTGCCCACCGAAGCGTTCGGCGACCACGCCGGTCGGGATGCCCTTGCGCGCCGCGTAGATCGCGGCGGTGGCTCCGGCGGGTCCCCCGCCGACCACGAGGACGTCGAAGGGGTCCTTCGCCGCGATCGCTTCCGTGGTGCGCCCGGCCGCGCCGGTGTCGAGCCGATCGAGGATCTGCTCGATCGACATGCGGCCCTGGTCGAAGACCTCGCCGTCGAGGAAGACGGTCGGCACGGCCATGACGCCTCGCGCGTCGACCTCGTCCTGGAAGAGCGCGCCGTCGATGGCCACGTGCGTGATGCGCGGGTTGAGCACGCTCATCAGGTTGAGCGCCTGCACGACATCGGGGCAGTTCTGGCACGTCACCGAGAAGAACGTCTCGAACGCGTAGGTGCCCTCCAGCGACTCGATCCGCTGGATCACCTCGGCCGAGGCGGTCGACGGATGACCGCCCACCTGCAGCAGCGCGAGCACCAGCGACGTCAGCTCGTGACCGAGGGGGATCCCGGCGAAGCGCACCGCGACGTCGGTGCCCACGCGCTCGATGGCGAACGAGGGGCGGCGTTCGTCGTCGTCCCGCCGGCTCAGCGTGATGTGTTCGGAGAGGGACGCGATCTGCTGCAGCAGCCCCCACAGCTCCGCCGACTTCGCGCCCTCGTCCAGTGACGCAGCGATCTCGATCGGCCGGGTGATCTTCTCGAAGTGGGTCTGGAGCTGGGAGGTGAGGGTGGCGTCGAGCATGCGGGGCTCCTGGGTCGTCGCGAGCGGGGGGACGGGGGATGACGGAGACGGAAGGGGCAGGCGGGACGGGGCGCGCGGGGCGCGTGCCCGTCCCGCCGACGGTCAGATCTTGCCGACGAGGTCCAGCGACGGCGCGAGGGTGGAGTCGCCCTCGTCCCACTTGGCCGGGCACACCTCGTTCGGGTGCGCCGCCACGTACTGCGCGGCGCGCACCTTGCGGAGCAGCTCGAGCGCGTTGCGACCGATGCCACCGGCGTTGATCTCGACGAGCTGGATGCGGCCCTCGGGATCGACGACGAACGTCCCTCGATCGGCGAGGCCGTCTGCTTCGATCATCACGTCGAAGTTGCGGGTGATCGTGCCCGTCGGGTCGCCGACGAGCGGGAACTGGATCTTGGCGATCGTGTCCGACGTGTCGTGCCACGCCTTGTGGGTGAAGTGCGTGTCGGTGGAGACGCCGTAGATCTCGACGCCGAGATCCTGGAAGGCCGAGTAGTTGTCGGCGAGATCGCCGAGCTCGGTCGGGCAGACGAACGTGAAGTCGGCCGGGTAGAAGAAGACGACCGACCACGAGCCCCGGAGGTCGGCGTCGCTGACCTCGACGAACGACCCGTTGTGGAACGCCGTGGCGGTGAAGGGCTTCACTTCGGTGTTGATGAGCGACATGCGGGATCTTCCTTCGGTGGGGGGATGTGGATAGTCAGTGTAAATGTCGAAGCCCGGTTTCGATATGTAGCATCAATCGATTGTGTCGATGGATGCCATAGGCCGGCTCAATCGCCCGCACCGATGACCTCGGCGCTGGCGGGCACCGTGCCGGGCCGGCAGCCGCACCCGCTCGCCATACGGGAGCCGTATGGGCGGGTCGTCATCGTGACGAGGATCTATGGGGGCGAGCGGCGACGATCCGACACCGAACGACGTGAGCGATGAGCTCGCGGACGTCGGCACCGCCCCCGGGGGTCGCAGCCTGCTGCACCGGCTGACCTTCGTCTCCCCCATCATCCTGGTGTGCCTCGCCGCAGGCGCGTGGGCCGTGTGGACCTCGCTGAACCCGCCCCGCACCGAGGTGTCCCTCGCCGTGCCCACCGCACCGCAGCTGACGCCGAGCAACGCGCAGCAGACGGTGTACCGGATCGACGCCACGCGCTCGAAGGTCAGCTACGACGTCGACGAGATCCTGGCGGGCAACACCAACACGGCGCACGGCGTCACCACCGGCATCGCCGGCGACATCCTGATCGACGAGCGCGACCCGGCGAAGAGCCAGGTGGGCGAGATCGTCGTCAACGTGGAGCAGCTCACGAGCGATCAGGAGATCCGGGACAACCGGATCCGCCACGACTTCCTCGAATCCACGCACCACCCGCTCGCCCGCCTGAAGGTGAGCGCGATCGAGGGCATGCCGGGACGGATCGAGGACGGCAAGGACGTCGCGCTGACGTTGCGCGGCGACCTGATCGTCAAGGACATCGCCAAGCCGGTGAGCCTGACGGCCACCGCGTCGCGACGCGACGACACCCTGCACGTCACGGCCACGGCGCTGGTGAAGCTGACCGACTACGGGATCGGCCCGATCAGCCTGGGGCCCCTGGTCAGCACGGGCGACCGCGCGAAGCTCACGTTCGACGTGACCGCCATCAACGCGGTCAACCCCCTGCCCTACACCGTGGCCGCGGCGGCACCGGGGACGTCGGGGCCGTCACCGAAGGGCGGGCCGTCGTTCGCGAAGACCGTGCAGCCCATCCTCGAGCGCAACTGCGCGTCGTGCCACAACACCGGTCAGTCGGGCGCCTCGGTGTGGAAGCTCGACACCGCGGGCGATGCGGCGAAGGTGGCCAAGGGGCTCGGGCTCGTGACCACGTCGGGCTACATGCCGCCGTGGCCGGCGTCGCCGGTCGGCATCCCCCTGCAGCACGAGCGCCGGATGAGCGAGGCCGACGTCAAGGCGATCGCCGAGTGGGCCGCCGCCGACGGCCCGCTCGACGTCGACGCCCAGACGAAGATCGCGCCGCCGAAGGACGACGTCGAAGCGCAGTACCAGATCCGCCGCGACCTCGGCCTCACCCCCGATCAGCCCTACCAAGGCTCGACGGCGCGCACGAACGACTACCGCTGCTTCGTGTTCGACCCGAAGTTCACCGACACCACGTTCATCACCGGCATGCAGTTCCTGCCGCAGCACCTCGAGATCGCCCACCACGCGCTCGTGTTCAAGGTCGACGCGTCGATGCGCGACCAGGTGCAGAAGCTCGACGCCACCAACGAGGGCGCCGGGTGGTCGTGCCTCGCCGGGATGTCCGGCCCGGGCGGGCAGCAGAGCCCTGACGGCACGACGAAGGGCTCGCAGCTCAGCATGGTGTGGGTCCCCGGCCAGCGGCCGTACAAGCTGCCGGCGGGTGCGGGCATCAAGATGGCGCCGAGCGACTTCCTCGTGGTGCAGGTCCACTACCACTTCGCCCACGAGGCCCCGCCCGACCAGTCGACGCTGGCGGTCGAGACCTCGAACGACCAGAGCCTGGACGAGGTCCGGACCCAGACGTACCTGGGCCCGGCGGAGATCCCGTGCAAGCCCGACCAGCAGGGCCCGCTCTGCGACCGCACCACGGTCCTGAAGCGCCTCGACGAGGAGTTCGGGGAGTCGGCCTCGTACATCGCCAACGGGCTGATGCTGCTCTGCGGCAAGAAGCTGGAGGACTTCGCGACCGACGAGAACGGCATCGCGACCTCGTCGTGCGACCATCGCGTGCGGCCCGGGCAGGAGGGCGAGATCATCGGCGTCCTCGGCCACGAGCACCAGCTCGGGCGCACCTTCCGCATGACGTTGAACCCCGGCACGCCGGAGGAGAAGGTGCTCCTCGACCTGCCGCACTGGGACTTCCAGTGGCAGATGCTCTACGTGCCCCAGGAGAAGATCGTCCTCCGGAAGGGCGACATCGTGCGCATCGAGTGCTCCTGGGATCGCGACCGGCAGACGTCCGCCGAACCCAGCTACGTGACCTGGGCCGAGGGCACCGAAGACGAGATGTGCTACTCGGCGCTCACACAGCGCCTCCCGAAGAAGTAGCTCGAGAAACCTGCATCTGAACGAGGGCGACCTCGCGAAGAGGAGGGAAACACCCCCCAAGCAGGAGGACAGAGATGAAGAGGTTCTGGTTCGTCGCGATTGCCGCGATCGCGCTCGTCGGTGCGGCCGGTGTCGCTCAGGCCGGCCCGAACGACGGAACGGTCACGGTCATCCACGGGATACCGGGAGTGACCGTCGACGTGTACGTCAACGGCACGCTCACCCTCGAGGACTTCACCCCCGGCACCGTCACGGCCCCCCTGACGTTGCCCGCAGGTCCCTACACCATCGACATCCGCCCCGCGAACGCGCCGGCGAGCGACCCCCCGCTCATCACCGGATCGACGACGTTGCCGGCCGGCGCCAACGCCTCGATCATCGCCAACCTCTCGGCCACCGGCACTCCCACGCTGACCGTGTTCGTGAACGACACCGCGGCGACGCCGACCGGGCAGGGCCGTCTCGTGGTCCGCCACACCGCAGCCGCTCCAGCAGTCGACGTGCTCGCGGGCGGCACCCCCGTCATCCAGAACCTGACCAACCCCAACGAGGCGACCCTGACGCTGCCGGCCGGAACGGTCTCGGCCTCGGTGGCGGCCGCGGGCACGACGACTCCCGTGATCGGCCCGGCTGACGTCCCGGTCGTCGCGGGCCAGGTCACCGTCGTGTACGCGATCGGGTCCCTGACGGGCCAGTCGCTCGGCGTGGCCGTGCAGACGATCCAGGTCGGGCAGCAGGCGGCCGAGACCACCACGACCACGTCCACGACGGCGCCCACGACGGCCACCACCGCGGCGCCCTCGACGACTGCGGCCGTCCCGGTCCCACGCGGCGTTCCGTCGGGTGACAGCGGGCTCGCCGCCAGCGGCTCCTCGTTCCCGACCGGCCTCGCCGCCGCCGCGGCCGCGCTCGCCCTCGTCGGCATCGGCATCGGCACCCGCACCTCGCGGGCGGCCCGGCGCGAGTCGGTTCACTGAGCCCGCAACCACCGCAGGCGCTCGGGGCGGACGAGCCGAACGGCTCGTCCGCCACGGCGCGCCACCGCCGTGCTCGCCTGCTGATCGCTGCATCCATCGCGCTGCTGGCCGTCATCGTCGTCTCGTGGTTCCTGTGGCCGCGAACCGATCCGTCGGTGAACCTCGTGGCGCCGCCGGCATCGACGAGCACCGTGCCGCTCCCGGAGACGGTCCTTGCGCCCCCGTCACCCCCGGGCACCGCGACGGAGACCACCAGCACCACGGTCGCCGCCGTCGCTCCTCCCGAGCCCGCGCCCCCCAGTGCCGTCGTCACGACCGCCCCGCCGGCTCCCGCCCCGTCGAGCCCACCGGTCCCCCGGTCGGGGACGCGCCGCACCGACGTCGGCGAGCCCACGCGGCTGCGGGTCCCCGCCATCGCGGTCGACACCTCGATCATGCCGGTCGGGATGCAAGCCGACGGGCAGATGGAGGTTCCCCCGGCGGCCCTGGTGGGCTGGTACCGGCTGGGTCCGCGTCCCGGCGCTCCGGGCTCGGCCGTGCTCGCGGCGCACATCGACTACGGCGGCCGGCGCGGCGCGTTCTTCGCGCTCCCGCGGGTCCAGGTCGGCAACGTCGTGCTCGTCACCGAGAGCGACGGGATCGAGCGGCGCTACGTCGTGACGGAGCGGGCGCAGATCGCGAAGACGGAGGTCGACCTGTCGCGGTACTTCACGAACGAGGGCCCCGCGCGGCTCACGCTCATCACGTGCGGGGGTGTGTTCAATGGGTCCTCGGGCCACTACCGGGACAACATCATCATCACCGCCGTGCCGGCGTGATCCCGCCGGCGGGGCAGGAAGGCGACCCAGGTTGCTCCGCAGGACCTCGAACCCCGACCAGACATGCGGCCGAACCCCTTCGGTACGGTGCCGACGTGCAGCACGAGGGCACGGCGCTCGACGCGAGCGCGGCGACGCCGACCGAGCGCGAGCAGCGAGATGCTGCCGTCGAGCACGCGTTCGCGACGGACGACGACGGGCTGCGGGCGGCGTACGAAGCCCATGGCGGACTCGTGCACCGGTTCTGCGCCCGTTCGCTCGGCCCGCACGCCGCCCAGGACGTGACGCAAGAGGTGTTCCTGATCGCGTGGCGCAAGCGGAGCACCTTCGACCCCGCTCGAGGATCCCTCGCCGGGTGGCTGCTCGGCATCGCCCGGTTCCGCGTGCTCGGCGCGCTCCGCGACGGCGGGACCTCGATGGCCTCCCCCGCCGACCGCCTCGCGCCCCCCGATGCCATGATGCCTGACGCTGTGGATGCCCTCGCCGACCGGCTGCTCGTGGCCGACGTCCTGCGGACCCTCCCGGAGCGGACCGCGACGGCGATCACCCTCTCGTTCCTCCAGGGCCTGAGCCACCAGGAGGTGGCCGATCACATGGACGTGCCACTGGGAACCGTGAAGAGCGACATCCGCCGCGGCCTCGAGCGCCTGCAGCGCGCGCTGGGAGCGGTCCATGTCTGACGGGCCGTCTCCCATGGACGATCGCCTGCGCGCCGCGTTCGGGGCGCTCGAGGACGACGACCTGTCCGAGCCGCCGGCTCCGCCCCCCGAGGTGTGGGAGGCGATCGCCGCCGCCGTGGCCGAGGAGGCCTCGAGCGACGTCAGCGGCCCGGGCGCCGACGGCGCTGGTGCTGTCCCGCCCCGTCCCCTGTTCACGGCGGCACCGCCGTCCGAGATCCGGCACGGCCGGCGGCGCGGCGCGTCACTGCGCGCGGCGTTGCTCGCGGCCGCGGCGATCTTCGTCGTCCTCCTGGCCGGCACCGTGGTGCTGCGGGTGCGCCAGACCACGGTCACCGAGGTGGCCGTGCTCAACGACGACGGGCTGCCCAACCGCTCGAACGTGCGCGGGCGCGCCGAGCTCGTCGACGACGCCGGCCAGAAGGTCCTCGACGTCGAGGTCCCCGACCTCCCGGCGGCCGCGAAGGGTCAAGCGTTCGAGGTCTGGCTGCTGGCTGCCGACGGCGGCCTGCAGTCGCTGGGCCTCATCGAGCACACCGGACGGTTCGCGGTGCCGGCGGGCATCGACGTCTCGCGGTTCAACATCGTCGACGTGTCCCGCGAGCCCATCGACGGCAACCCGACCCACAGCGGCGACAGCATCGTGCGCGGCACCCTCGTCCCCCGCTGAGCCGACGATCGAGACCCAGGTGCTCCCGGGTGGACCGCTCGCTACCGGGTGGGATCGAGCAGCACCTTCAGCACCCCGTCCTCCCGGGCCTCGAACACCCGGTAGCCCTCGGCCGCCTCGCTGAGCCCGAGGCGGTGCGTGAAGACCTCCTCCGGCTTCAGCCGGCCGCTCTCCACCAAGGGGAAGAGCGCCGCCCAGGTGGTGGGGATGGACGCGAGGGTGACGCGGAACGTGAGCCGCTTCATGAGCGCGATCGGGATCGGGAACGGGAAGCCGAAGTTCATGCTGACCCCGACGACGGAGACGGTGCCCCCGGGCGCCGCGCTCATGATGGCGTCAGTCATGGTCTGGTCCGCACCGACGGCCTCGATCACGCTCGCCGCACCGCGACCGCCCGTCGCTTCGTGCACCTTGGCGACGGTGTTGCCGTCGCTCGCGTCGATGGGCTCGGCGCCGAGCGCCTCCGCCCGGGCCAGGCGCTCGGGCACCACGTCGACCGCCAGGATGCGGGCAGGGCCGAAGAGCTGCGCGCACTGCAGGGCGAACACACCGACCGGGCCCAGCCCGATGACGACGACCGTGGCGCCCGGTGTGATGTCGGCGCGCTGGGCGCCGAGGTACCCCGTGGGGAGGATGTCGGTGAGCAGCACCGCCTGCTCGGTGGTGATCCCTTCGGGGATCTTGACGACCGAGGCGTCGGCGGCCGGCACGGCGACGGCCTCGGCTTGACCGCCGGCGAGCTCGAGGGTCGTGCCGAAGACCTGGGTGCCCGCGTTGAGGCACACGGCCACGTCGCCGGCCCGGCACGCGGCGCACACCCCGCACCCGATGACCCCCGACACCAGGACGCGATCGCCCTTCTTGACCGTCCGCACGGTGGCTCCGACGTCTTCGACCGTGCCGACGAACTCGTGCCCGAGGTGCACCCCTCTCGTCATCAGCGGCCCGTGGTAGAGGTGCAGGTCGGATCCGCAGATGGCGGTGCGGTCGACCCGCAGCAACAACCCGTCCGGTCCCGGCACCCCGGCGTCGGGCACCTCCTCGACCGCCACGTCCCGATCCCCGTTCAACACGACAGCGCGCATGCCCGGCACCGTACCGGCGCGCGTCGTCGTCCGCTGAAGATCGGCCTGCGACCGGCTCAGGCGAGCCCGCGGATCGCGTCCTCGATGACCCGGGTCGCCTCGGCGGGCGTGCACTCGCCGCGCAACGCCGCGTTGAGGGCCGCCCACCCGGCGTCCTCCACGTCGGGGAACCTCGGCAGGGGCGGGTAGGTGATCATCGCCGTGTCGATCATCTCGCGGGTCACGGCCAACCGGCGCGCGTCGGCCTCGTTCTCGGGCTCGACGGCGGCGAGCGCACCGACGTGCGCGCACATGGAACCGCCGCGGGCGTCGAGGGACTGCAGGTCGGCCCCGATGAGCCGCTCGACCAGCGCGATCGCTCCGGCCACGTCGCCACACGTGCGCGGGATCGCCCATGCGTGGCACCCCGAGTAGGTGACGCGGCGCGCCGAGCCCGCGGGGTAGGGGTGCGCGGCGAGCTCTCCGGCGCTCGCCCGGGGCCGGATCTGGTCCCACGCCCCGGGCCACGCGCCGGCGGCGTCGACCCGCCCGGCCACCAGCGCGGCGTCGACCTGGTCGTAGTGCCACTCGGGCAGATCGCGGGGCGCGCGAGCCGCGAGCCGGCACAGCAGTTCGACGGCCCACGCCGCGTGCTCCGTCGAGAGGTCGGGCTGCCCGTCGTCGTCGAACAGGTGCCCGCCGGCGCCGACGACGAGCTCGAAGAACGTGCCGAACAGACCCGATTCGCGGCCCGGGAACCCGACGACCACCTCCGAGGCCACGAGGGACTCCCACGTGTCGAGCGCGCCGGTGGGCCGGGTTGCGTCGGCCCACAGCACGCGCACGTCGATGAGCCGCGGCACGCACCACAGCGCACCGTCGAACCGGCAGAGATCGACTGCCTTCGGGGCGAGGCCGGCGATGGCCGCGGGCGCAACCAGGTCGTCGAGGGGCCGCAACCACTCGGCCTGCGACGGCGCGTACTTGGCGTGCGTCGCGATCACGTCGAGGCGCTCCCCCGCACCGAGCAGCTCGGCCACGCGCCGGTTGAGCGTCGGGTGATCCGCGTGGACGACGACGTCGACCTCGCCCGGCGCGAACGCGTCGTAGAGGTGGTCGTACATCGGCCCCCCGACGAGCGCCACGCGCAGGGTCATGGCGCATCCTGTCGGGACGGGTGGGCCGCGATCAGGGATGTGGTGGTCATCGGACGACGCGGACCCCGGTGATGCCGCCGTCGAGCAGGAAGTCGGCGCCCGTCGTGAAGGTCGTGTCGTCGGCCAGGTACCGCACGGCGGCCGCTACCTCCGCGCACGTCACGAGGCGGCCGAGCGGTTGCCGCCGCCGCAGCGCGTCGAGGCCGGCCTCGGGGTCCTCGCTGTCCATCACCAGTCGCTCGACCCAGGGGCTCGCCACGGTGCCCGGTGAGACGCAGTTGACGCGGATGCCATGCGCGACCTCGTCGGCCGCCATGGCGCGGGTCAACGCGAGGACGGCGCCCTTCGACGCCGAGTACACGGCCCGCTCGACGAGACCGACCGAGGCCGCCACCGAACACGTGTTGACGATCGCCCCGCCGCCGCCGGCGCGCATGATCGGCACCACCGCTCGACTCATGTGCGCGACGCCGAAGACGTTGACGGCGAACACGTTCTCCCACTCGTCGGGGGTCGACGTCACCACATCGCCGACGGCGCCGACTCCGGCGTTGTTGCAGAGCACGTCGATCCGGCCGTGTCCCGAGACGACGCGCTCGACCGCGGCATCGACCGAAGCGGGATCACGCACGTCGAAGCCGTCGAGGAGGTCGAGCCCGACGACGGTCGCCCCGGTGGCGGCGAAGGCGTCGACGATCGCCGACCCGATGCCCCCGCTCGCTCCCGTCACCACGACGACTCGGCTTGTCATGTCGCTCCTCCCGGCTCGCCGGCGCCCCGCAACCGGCGAGGCACCCCGCCATCATGGCGGGTCGCTCACCGCTTGTCTAACATCCTGAACCATGTTCGACTTGCTGAACGAGCGGAGCTCGGGGTGCGGAGCCCGGGTGATCCGGGCGGGCGCCCGATGACCCGCATCGTCGCCACCCGCACGCGCGACATCCGGGCGCGCACCTCCCTGACGCTGGCCGGCTCCGACGCCGTCCACCAGGACCCCGACTACTCGGGGGCGTACGTCTTCCTCGAGACCGACGGCCCGCACGAGGGCGTCGGCATGACCTTCACCATCGGGCAGGGCAACGACCTGTGCTGCGCGGCGATCGACCTGTTGGCGCCGCTGCTCGTGGGCCGTGACGTCGAGGAGCTCATGGCCGACGGCGCGAGCTTCTGGCGCGAGCTCACCAACCACGGGCAGCTGCGCTGGC
The DNA here is from genome assembly GCA_964446345.1 of uncultured Iamiaceae bacterium. Classification (GTDB taxonomy): domain Bacteria; phylum Actinomycetota; class Acidimicrobiia; order Acidimicrobiales; family Acidimicrobilacustridaceae; genus CAYUOL01. Next base: position 10,722 of record CAYUOL010000115.1, read on the forward strand.
TGGGGCCGGAGAAGGGCGTCATCCACCTCGCCACCGCGGCGGTGGTCAACGCCGTGTGGGACCTGTGGGCCAAGGTCGAGGCCAAGCCGCTGTGGCGCCTCGTCGCCGACCTGACCCCCGAGCAGCTCGTCAGCCACGTCGACTTCCGCTACCTGACCGACGTGCTCGATCGGGATCGCGCGCTCGACCTGCTCCGGGCGCTGGCCCCGACCAAGCACGAGCGCATCGAGACCCTCGAGCGCGACGGCTACCCGGCCTACATCACCTCCGCGGGGTGGCTCGGCTACGAGGAGGAACGCGTGCGCGCGCTCTGCCGTGCGGCCCTCGCCGACGGGTGGCGGTGCTTCAAGACGAAGGTCGGCATCGACATCGCGTCGGACATCCGCCGCTGCGAGGTCATGCGGGAGGAGATCGGTGATCTCCCGCTCATGGCCGACGCGAACCAGGTGTGGGACGTCGGGGAGGCCATCGACTGGATGCGCCACCTCGCGCCGTTCGACCTCCGCTGGGTCGAGGAGCCGACGAGCCCCGACGACATCCTCGGGCACGCCGCGATCCGTGCCGCGGTCGCGCCCGTCGGGGTGGCCACCGGCGAGCACGCGGCGAACCGCGTGGTCTTCAAGCAGCTGCTGCAGGCGGGTGCGATCGACTACTGCCAGATCGATGCCTGCCGTCTCGGCGGCGTCAACGAGGTGCTGGCGGTGCTGCTGCTCGCCGCCGTGTTCGACGTGCCCGTCTGCCCCCACGCCGGTGGTCTGGGGCTCTGCGAGTACGTGCAGCACCTGTCGGCGATCGACTACGTCTGCGTGAGCGGCTCCCTCGACGACCGCACGACCGAGTTCGCCGATCACCTCCACGAGCACTTCGTCCACCCCGCCCGGATCCAGAACGGCCGGTACGTCCTGCCCCAGGCGCCCGGCTACTCGGCCGACCTGCTGCCCGAGTCCGTCGCGGCGCTGGCCTACCCCGGCGGCGAGGTGTGGCGGCGATGACCGGCGCCCGCGAGAAGGCCACCACCCCGGAGGCCGACGAGCGATCGCTGGCACCGGCGGTCACGCGCGCGGTCGGGATCCTCGATCTCCTCGCGACCGCGACCGAGCCACTCGGCGTGAGCGCCATCGGTCGCGCCCTCGGGCTGCCCAAGTCGTCGGTGGCGAACATCTGTGCTGCCCTGGTCGACAGCCGGATGCTGCGCGCCGTCGCGGGCGGGTACGTGCTCGGGCCGCACCTGGCGCAGCTGGGCAGCGCGTACCTCGCCGGGGTCGACGCCGTCGAGCTGTTCCACGCCGCGCTGCGCAACGAGGCGGCGGTGGCGAGCGAGACCGCGCAGCTGGCGACCCTCGGCGAGCAGCTGGACGTCGTCTACCTCGCGAGGCGAGACGGCTCGTTCCCCGTGCGGCTCGCGTCGGCACCCGGCGTCGCGCTCCCGGCCAACTGCACGGCGACGGGCAAGGCCATGCTCGCGTCGTTGTCCTCCGCGCAGCTCGACGCCCGGCTGCAAGGGGCCAGCCCGCTCACCAAGCTCACGAGCAGCTCGATCACCTCGCTGCGGTCGTTGCGATCGGAGCTCGACGGCGTGCGCCGCAAGGGCTTCGCCACCGACTGGGAAGAGGTCATGGAGGGGGTCGTGTGCATCGCCGTCGCCGTCCCCCGGGCCGACCCGAACGACGCACCCCTGGCCGTGAGCTTCACGCTGCTGGCGCCCCGTGCCAGCGAGGAGACGTGCACCCGTCTGCGACGGGTGCTCACGCGGGTGGCCGACGCGATCGGGCAAGGACTGGGCGCCTCCGGCGCGGACCCGGCCGCACCGTCGTGAGCGTCGCCGATCCTCCGTGGGCCGCCCGCCGGCCGCTGGGCCGTCGTGGTGTGTCCGTCACCGGTCTCGGCCTCGGGTGTGCCCCGATCGGCAGCCTCTTCAGCGTCGTGGCGGAGGCGGACGCCGTCGCCACGGTCGACGCCGCCTGGGAGGCCGGCATCCGGTTCTTCGACGTGGCGCCGCTGTACGGCCACGGCTTGGCCGAGCGCCGCCTCGGGTCGGCGCTGCAGGCGCGGCCGCGCGACGAGCTCGTGCTGTCGTCGAAGGTGGGCCGGCTCCTGCGGGCCCCGGAGACGACACCGCCGCCGGGTGCGGCCATCTTCGCGGAACCCGGCGACCTCATCCCCCAGTTCGACTTCTCGCGTGACGGCATCCTGCGCTCGATCGAGGAGAGCCTCGAGCGGCTGGCCACCGATCGCCTCGACGTCGTGCTCGTCCACGACCCGGACGACCACGAGGAGCAGGCGCAGCGCGAGGCCTTCCCGACCCTGCTGCGGCTGCGTGACGAAGGGATCGTGCGCGCCGTCGGGTGCGGCATGAACCAGGCGGCCATGCTCGATCGGTTCGTCCGCACCGTCGACCTCGACTGCGTGCTGCTCGCCGGCCGCTACACGCTGCTCGACCGCTCGGGCGCGGCGCTGCTCGACCGGTGCGCAGAGCAACAGGTCGGCGTCGTGCTCGGCGGCGTGTTCAACAGCGGCATCCTGGTCGACCCGGACGACCAGCCCGTGTACGACTACGACCGGGCGCCGGCCGAGCTCGTCGAGCGCGCCCGAGCCTTGCGCTCCACGTGCGCCGCCGTCGGCGTCACGCTGCCCGCCGCGGCGCTGCAGTTCTCCGCGCGCCATCCCGCCGTGACGTCGGTGCTCGTCGGCGCCCGCTCGCCGTCCGAGGTCCGCGCCGACGTCGGCTTCGCGAACGAAGCGATCCCCGCGGCCCTCTGGGACGAGCTCGCCGCCGAAGCGTGAGCTCCGCTCAGAACGTGACCGGGAGGCGGTCGAGGCCGCGCAGCACGATGCGGTTGTTCCACGCCGGCGCGTCGTCGACCAGCGCCAGCTGGTCGAAGCGCCGCACGAGCGTGCCCAGCGCGACCTGGGCTTCGAGCCGGGCGAGCGACGCGCCGAGGCAGTGGTGCACCCCGCTGCCGAAGCTGAGGTGGCGGCCCGGGTTCGCACGGCGCAGGTCGAGCGAATCCGCGTCGTCGCCGAAAACCGCCGGATCGTGGTTCGCGGACCCGAGGCACGTCATGAGGAAGGTGCCGGGCTCGATCACCACACCGGCGACCTCGTACGGCTGCACGACGATGCGTCGCGAGAACTGCACGGGGCTGTCGTAGCGGAGCAGCTCGTCGACGGCGTTCGCGTCGATCGAGGGGTCGTCGCGCAGCACGGCGAGCTGGTCCGGGTTGCGCAGCAACGCCAGCGTCGCGTTGCCGATCAGGTTCACCGTGGTCTCGTGGCCCGCGATGAACAGCAGCACCAGCTGGTCGAGCAGCTCCTCGGAGCTCAACGTGTGGCCCTCGTCCTCCGCGTTGATCAGCGCGGTGAGCAGGTCGTCGGCCGGGTTGGCGCGCTTCCACTCGATCGCCTCGCGGCAGTGGTCCACCATGTGCTCGCTCGCCGCGAACGCCTCGAGCATCTCCTGGTCGGTGAGGATCGGGTCGAGCATCTTCACCACCGTGTGCGACCAGTCCCGCAAGAGGTCGCGATCGGCGGCCGGCATGCCGAGCATCTCGGAGATGACCACGAAGGGCAGCGGGAACGCGAGATCGGCGATCACGTCCATCTCGCCGTCGGCGGCGACGGCATCGAGCATGCCGTTTACGAGGCGCTGTACCTCGGGGCGCAGCTCCTCGACGCGGCGCGGCGTGAACACCTTGCTCATCAGTCGCCGGATGCGGGTGTGATCCGGCGGATCGATGTTGAGGATGCCGCGGTTGGGCGTGGGCTCCGGCAGCTCGGGATGCGCCTCGCGGAACGCGGTGAAGCGGTTCTCGACATCGGGGTTCAGGGCGTTCGCGACCATCGGGTCGACGCTCATGCCGGGATCGCGCAGGAGCTTGAAGCAGTCCTCGTACGCGAACAGCATCCACGTGTCGATCGGGCTGTGGTGCACCGGGTCGTGCGTGCGGATGCGCCGGTACTGCTCGTAGGGCGCATCGAAGAAGCCCGGCTCGAACGGGTTGAACAGCACGGGGTCGGTCTCTTCGCCGGCGACGACCGTGACCTCGGACATGGCTCCCCCTTCCGTGCCTCCCCAGGCACTCGGCCGTCCAGGGACGACCACGCCCGGAACCGTATCGCCCGCACGCACCACCGCTTCCCGGCTCGACGGATGTCACACGTCGAACCTCGGGACCGCCCCCAGGCCACCGCACGCGGCGACAAGGTGCGCCATACTGATCCGGTTCCTTTGGTTCCGTTGCTTGCTCACGGTTCTTCGGTGGTCTGGCGGACCGCGGCGAAGGGAGCCCTGTGCACGATCGCTCCAGCACTCACGACGAGGTGGATGTCCCCCGCAGTGCCACGGAGCTCGCGCAGCTGCTGCGCTCGGCGTCATCGATCGTCTTCGCCGCCGACGACACCGACGTGTCGCTGCAGTGGGCGGTCGACCACGTCTGCTCCGTCACCGGCTGGCCCGTCGGCCACGTGTACGTGATGCAGCCGGGGAGCGACGAGCTCGTGTCCACCGACGTCTGGCACCTCGCCGAGCCGGAGGTGTTCGCGGACCTCGTGCAGCTCACGAAGCGCACGCCCCTACGAACGGGTGAGGGCCTGCCGGGGAAGATCGTCGCCGACGGCCACTTCGTCTGGCTCTCCGAACGCGACGTCGACCCCGCGAGCTACCCCCGTGCCGAGACCGCGGCGGCCTGTGGTCTCGTCTCGGGCTTCGGCTTCCCGATCGTGAGCAGCCTCGGGCTCGAAGGGGTGATGGAGTTCTTCTCCACCGAGCGCTCGGCGCCGCCGCGCGCCTACCTCGAGCTCGTCGCGCACGTCGGTCATCTCGCCGGCCACCTGCTCGACCAGGCCCGCACGCGGCAGCTCGAGTCGGACCTGTCGAACCAGGAGCGGATCCTCGAGCGGACGGCCCGCGGCGACCCCGTCGACGCCATCCTCGACAGCTTGTGCCGAACGTTCGAGGCCCGGTACCCGGACGCGCACTGCTCGGTGCTGCGCCTCGATCCTTCATCGGGAGTGCTCCGCCACGCCGCCGCGCCATCGTTGCCCGCGTCGTTCCGAGAGGCGATCGACGGCCTCCCGGTGACCGAGGACATGGGTGCCTGCGGCACCGCCGCCGCCCGTCGGGAGATGGTGGTGGTCGAGGACACCGCCACCGATCCCCTCGTGGCACCGTTCCGCGACCTGGCCGATACCCACGGTCTCGGCTCCGTGTGGTCCACCCCCCTCACCGACCAGCACGGCGACGTCAACGGCACGTTCGCGGTGTACCGGGCCGTCCCCCATCGACCCGACGCGGCCGAGATCCGGAGCCTGCGGGCGGCCGCGAACCTCGCGGCGATCGCGCTCGACCGCCAGCGCGCCGACGACGCCGCGGCCGCCGCGGCGCGCGTCGATGCGCTGACCGGGCTTCCGAACCGAGCGCAGTTCCTCGACCTGCTCGAGCGCCGGCTGTCGGACCGCTCGGCGCGCGTGGGCGTGCTCTTCTGCGACCTCGATCAGTTCAAGTGGATCAACGACAGCCTGGGCCACCCGTCGGGCGATCGGATCCTGGTGGAGGTGGCCCACCGGTTGCGGGCGGTCATGAGCGAGCACGACGTGCTCGCCCGCTTCGGGGGCGACGAGTTCAGCGTGCTCGTCGCCGACGCCACGCCGCGCTCGGCCGCCGACGTCGCGGCGCGCATCGACGGGGTCTTCGCCGACGCGTTCCACCTCGACAGCGGCGAGTTCTTCCTCTCCGTCTCCATCGGCATCGCGCTCAACGACCACGACGCCGACGCCATCGGGCTGGTGCGCGACGCCGACGCCGCCATGTACGCCGCGAAGGAGGGCGGTCGCTCACGCTTCGCCATGTTCGACGAGAACCTGCGCCATCGCGCGGTCGCCCGCCTCACCCTCGAGTCCGACCTTCGCCGCGGGATCGAGCGCGACGAGTTCGTCCTGCACTTCCAGCTCATCCGCGACCTGCGCACGGGAGCGTGGTCGGGGGTGGAGGCCCTCGCCCGCTGGCATCACCCCGACCGGGGTCTCGTGTGCCCCGACGAGTTCATCCCCTTGGCGGAAGAGACCGGCCTCATCATCCCGCTCGGGCTGCAGATCCTCGACCTGGCCGCGCGCGAGGCGGCGCGGCTCGCCGCCGCCGGGCACGCACTGCGCGTCGCCGCGAACGTCTCGGTGGTGCAGCTGACGGACCCCCACGTCGCCGACGAGGTCGCGGCCACCCTCGAGCGCCACGGGCTCCCGCCGTCGGCGATCGTGCTCGAGGTCACCGAGAGCGCGGCGATGGCCGAGCTCGATGTCGCGCGGTCCGCGCTCGAGCGCATCACCGCCGCCGGCGTCGACATCGTGATCGACGACTTCGGCACCGGCTACTCGTCGATCGCCCGGCTCGGCGAGCTCCCCGTCGTCGGGCTAAAGATCGACCGGCAGTTCACGTTGCGGCTCGGCTCGCAACCGGGCGCGGAAGGGGTCTTCGGCGCCATCACCGACCTGGCCCACGCGCTCGACCTCCACGTGGTCGCCGAGGGCATCGAGACCGCGGCGATGCTCGACACCGCCCGCAGCCTCGGCTGCGACAGCGGGCAGGGCCACCACCTGGCCCGGCCGGTGCCGATGGACCAGCTCGCCCTGCTGCTCGAGGCGTCGCCGATCGTCTCCCCGGCCGTTTCCGCCTCCGGCTCTCCCGCTGGCTCCCCTCGTCAGAGCCCGAGGCCGTTGGTCGAACCG
>CAYUOL010000116.1:0-17397 GCA_964446345.1 uncultured Iamiaceae bacterium
GGGGCTTGCGACGTATGTCCAGGCTTCCAGCTAAAGGTCGTAGGGCCGTTTCATCACGGATTCTAACCCCCGGCTTGGGGTCATGGGATGTTTGTTGGCGGGGGCGCACCGCGGACACCAAGCGCAGATGGTTGAAATGATCGGATCCGGAGAGTCAGAAACGCAAGTGCAAACGATCTTGAGGCCGATCGTCGGACTAACCCGCAATCTCCCGAAGGCGGTTCTTGAGCCAATCGTCATCGAGGCGATCCGCAAGCATCGGTTCCTTCGTGACCTCGCGGAAATGCGGCAAACCGAATCCAGCAAGTATGCGGAGCGCGAAGGTTCTGTCGGCCCCGCAGGGGCCGCCTATGTCAGAGCGATGATCGACGTGCACGCTCAGCAGACAGTGCTCTCGACGCTGCTCGATGTGCTCGGATATGTGCCGGAGGTTCCGGCCGACTGACGCGTCAGATCAGTTTCAGTTTTGTGGCGACAGCCGTCGCCTGAGCGAGGCTTGCAGCCTCGAGAGTCTCGCGAGCGTTGTTGAGATGAAAGTTGACGGTAGCGAAGGATAGGTTCTCGAGCACTGCGATATCCTTCATCGATTTGCCTTCCGCGGACCACTTCAAGCAAAGTGCCTGTCTGGCCGTGAGTTGCGGATGATGTTGTGCCGTTGGCCTTGCGTTCTTTGCTTGAAGCGCCGTATGGAGATACGCAACGGCCGTAACGGCCGCAACCTGGTCGATATCTTTATCCAGCGAAAGCGTTGGCTTGCTGGAAGCGAGCGTTAACATCGACATATGTCGGCCGGACGTTTGAACCGGAATGCTGATGCCGGATCTGATTCCGAAATCGCTCGCTTCGGAGTAGAAGCGTTTCAGCTCCTTCGTCTCACATTCTCTAAGAGCTGGGGCAGACCAGGAAAAGGCGCGCATCGTGGTGCTTGCCGTTCGAACTACAGGATCCACTTCTCTGTAGCCAACCGCGAAGTAGCGATCTTGCCATTCCTGCGCATAGTTCGAGACCGCATGCATGCGAACAGGTTCCACATAGAGGTATGCATAGCCGTCAAAACCCAGATCCTGAACCAATGCCGGGAGTGCACCCCTCAGCATCTCGTCTGTGGCGGCAACGGAAGCGACGTCTGTCAGCCTCTGGAACCATGTTCTCAATATCGTACCTCCTGCGATACAACTCCGGCTTTCATCGCGAGGCAGGTGCCCGACGGATTTCCCGTCGCCGTTGGTTTGATAGCTGGCAGTACCCCCAACCAGTGACATCGCCTCCAGAGCCCGGATCAATCGAATCGTCGCGAGAAGCGTGCTGCCACCGTCCAAATCAGTCTCGCCACTTAAAATTGATACCGAACGCTTGCGCGATGGGCAATATTCCAGCCATGTCAAGCTTGCTCAGTGAGCGACTGAGCAGGTTGGGCAGGGAAATAAACGATGCAGTGAGAAAATATTATCGATATATATTTAATATACGTTCGGGAGTGGAGAGATATATTCGAAATAATCAGTTTAAAGTCATTCTAATATTTATATGGCGTCGGGAACACGATATCTTGATCGACGAGGATGTTGAACCGGTAGCCGGGTCTGATCTCGAGGGTGGGCTGAACGTCAAGGTTTTTGTTGATAGTGCGCTCGGCGACGCGGCCGAATGTCTCGGCGAAATTGCGACGGGCGGCATCGGACGCTGTGTCCTGGGTCGCCAGCGTCGAGCTCTGCGGGATAGCCATGTCCATGCCGGTGCCGATGATAGCGAGCAGGATCGCGGAGCCGAATGTCTTGAAGTAGTGGTTGTCGACCTTGTCCTTGAAGCCTCCATAACCTTCTGCGTCAGTGCCGGCCATGCCGCCAATCTGGAGGGTCGAGCCGTTCGGGAAGATAATATCAGTCCAGATCACGAGCACCCTGCTCTGCCCGAACGATACCTTGCTGTCGTAGCGGCCCATTAACTTCGTACCTTGCGGAATGAGAAGGCGGTGCCCGGTCGCGCTGTCATAGACATTTTGGGACACCTGGGCGGTGATGCGGCCTGGAAGATCAGAATTGATACCGGTGATCAGCGTTGCGGGAATGACCGAGCCGCGCTTTAGCTCGTAGAGGGAACGCTGCGGTACGACCTGGTTAGGCAGGTAGCCGAGCTTGGCCAGATCGGCGTTGAAGAAATTTTCCTTCTTCGTTTGTCCGTTGGGGTCGAGGTTCTGGCCGTTGAGGCCGGCCTGCAAGGCGGTGCTGTAAAGATCGGACGCTGATGGCGTGGCCACCTGTGCCGGGTTTGCTGGATTGACGGGGCCGGCTGCGGTCGCGGCCGCCTTCAGCTTGTCGGTGGTGATGGCGAGCGGTGCATCATAGGCCACATCATTCGCCTGCAGGCGCGCCATGCGCTGGCGCTGACGCTCGCGCCACAACTGCTCTTGTCCCTCTCGCTCGAGGCGCGCCCGCCAGACCTCTTCCGGTTCGAGTTCGACCTGGCGGGGTTCCTCCGCCCGTTTTGGTGCGGCGACGAATGGATTGGCGGAGCCCTCCTTCCGGTCGACCTGAGGCGTGACCAGCACGGGCTGGGGTACGGGCTGGTCTCCGATGATACCGTCGGTGACGCCGCGCTTCAGTTGATCGGCAAAGGTAGTCGCCGGCGGACCGCCGGAAGTGGTGATGTCCGGTGCCCCCCGGAAGATGAGACCGCGCGAGGTCAGTCCGTAGAAAATTATACCGAGGAAAAGCACGAGAAGCACGATTGCGGTGATGATCGGTAGACGATTGAGGCGCCGAATGCCCTTCTTGTCCGTCGCGGCCGACGCGCCGCCAAGCTTGAGGGATTGCATCGCGGTCCCCTCCCCTCTCAGCTGCGCTTCATCACGGAGACCGGGCTTGCGGGAGCTGCGCCGGTCTGTGTCATGGTGTAGACGCGCCCAATTTCGATCGATCCGGTCGAAAGGCGGGCAAGCACCTGGCCGTCGACGGGGACGAGGACATACGCAAGGGGGATCGCCTTCGGGTCTTTGGAATTCTGCTCGGACGTGACGGCATAGCCCCAGGTGCGAAGTGAAGCTTCGAGAGCGGAACCAAATGTGGAGCTATCCGCCTTCAGAATGATGGTCGCCGTGCCTGGTCCGATCTGTTCTGCGAAGCGCGGCACGAGGTCGCCGGCGACGGCCGACGCCGCGGGCGCCGTCAGCTCCGTCGGCGCGCTGCTGGCGACAAGCCCGCTGCCGCCAAGAGTCTGGCAGCCGGAGAGAACGGCGGCGACGAACAGGAGCGCGGCCGGTCGGATGGTTGGAAGGAGCTTCCTGAGCATGGCGTCACCCTCCCCGCCGGATGGTGATCTTCTCCTGGCCCCAGAAGCCGACGCCGGAGACGAGAATGGCTTTGTCGACTGCGTAGTCGACGATCATCATGTTGCTGTTCATGCGGTAGTTGACGATGCGATTCTGGCCGCCGGAGACGACGAAAAGCACGGGCGCGTCCTGCGAGGCGACGGATGACGGGAACTGGATGTAGGTTTTGGCGCCGTCGGTGTAGACCCGTGTTGGCCGCCAGCTGGCGTTACCCGAAATCGAATACTGGAAATTGAGCTGCTCGGCCGGGACGCCGGCGCCGGGGATCGTGCTGGCCTCGAGGCGTGCATTGACGTCGGCGAGGCGCGTCGAGACGTCTTCCGGATAGTCGAAGCCGACACGGGCCATGTACTGGCTCCCGTGCGACTTCAGCTGGATGTGGTAGGTCCGCCGCGACGTCGTCACTACCATCGAGGTGACGAGGCCAGCCTCGGTCGGTTTGACGATCAGATGGATCGCCTGCCCGCCCGACGCGCCGGAGGTCGCGGGCTCGACCTTCCAGCGCACGGTGTCGCCGACGAGAACGTCGCGAACGATCTCTCCGGCCTGGAGTTCGATGTCGCAGACCTGAAGCGGCGAGCAGATGACGGAAGGTTGCACCTCGCCGTACAAGAAGATGACCTTGCCATCGGGGCCTCTGGTGACGAGCCCGGTGCGGCCGCGCCACTGGCCGGAGATGTCAATGCCTTTAATCTCCTTTCCCGTGAGGTTCTGGGCGTGGACGCCGCCGGCGACCGACGTCAACACGATGGTGGCCGCAATCAGGACGGCCGACCGGGATAGGGGTCTTGTATTTTGCATGAGGTCGGGCGCGCCTTTCAGATCTGTGCGGTCCAGTCAAAGTCCTTGAGGTAGAGGCCGATCGGATTGAGACGGATCACCGCCTCGTCCTGGGGCGGGATCAACACGACGGTGGCGACGCCGCGGAAGCGGCGCGTTGCGACCTCCTTGCCCTTCCGGTCGCGCTCATATTCCGTCCAGTCGATCTGGAAGGACTGGGTGGAGAGCGGCACGACATTGTTGACCTCGACCGAGACGGTCGCGGTCTTCGCCTTCTCGAAGGGCGAGGCGGAGCGGAACCAGCCATTGACCTTCTCGGTCGCGGGATCCGTTGTCCGGAGCATCGCATAGACGCGGTCGATATATTGCTTCTGGACCACGGCGTCGGGCGTCACCGAGCGGAAGTTGGTGACGAAGCCGGCGAGCACCGCGCGCACGACGCGCGGATCAGCATATTCGATCTGGGCGGGGAAGCCGGCATTCACCGCCGAGCCGAGCTTGTCGACCTCGACGATGTAGGGCACGAGCCGAACTTGCGTGCTCTGGTAGAGCGCGTAGCTCGTACTCACCAACGCCAGCGCAAGGCTGGTAACGCCGACGATGCGCCAGGCGCTCGCCGCCTTGACATAGGAGCCGTAGCGCTCGGTCCATTCCTGGCGTGCGGCGATGTAGGGATTGTCTGGGGTATCGGATCGCCTGGCCAAGACGCGTCTCCTTTATCGATCGTCTGGCTTGGGCGGCGGTGTCGGCCCGCTGCCGCCGCTGCCGCCACGACCGGATGCGTTGTCAAGCTTGGCGTTGGCGAGACCGAGCAGCGAGCCGGCATAGGCGCCGGGCGAACCGATCGCCTTGTCGCGGGCGGCCGAGGCGACGGCTCCTCCTGCTGACGCGGCGCCGCGAAGACCGGCGACGGCCGCGCTGCCGAAGGAGGCTCCGCCGGCGCGGGCAGCCGTATAGGCCGAAGCCCCTGCCTTCGCCCCGCCCCAAGCGAGCGCTGTGCCGCCCGCGGCAAAGCTCGCGGCCTGTGCCCCATGGCGGATCGATTCCATGCCGCCAGTCACGGATGCGCCCTGAATCACACCCTGGACAATGTTGGGCACATACATGGCGATGACGAAGATCACTACGGCGAGGCCGGCGATCGCGAGCGCCGTCTGGTACTGGTCGCCGACGCTCGCATTGTTGGCGAGGCCGATCAGCACATCCGAACCGATCTTGGCGATCATCACCAGCGACATGAGCTTCATGCCTACCGAGAAGGCATAGACGAGATAGCGGACGGCAAAATCCTTAGTGAAGGAGGAGCCGCCAAGACCGAGCATGATCATGCCGGCCATCAGCCCGACATACATCTCGATCAGCACCGAGACGAAGATCGCCGCGACGAGTGCAAAAGCGATGACGCTGATGATCATGGCGAGCGAGGCCGATAGGGCCAGCGCATTATCCTGGAACACGCCGAAGCTGATCTTCTCCGACATCTTCGAGGCGACGGTCAGCCCGGCATTGAAGACGTTGGCGGGCGAAGCCGCCCCGCCGCCGGCGCCGATCTGGTAGAGGCTGTCGACGATGGCCTTCCCGAGCGCGGGTCCGCGATCGAGCACGAAGGCGAAGAAGCCGATGAACATGATCCGGCGCACGAGCTCAGCGAACCAGGCATCGAGCGAGGCCGCGCCGATGGCGAGCCAGACCGCGGCGATGCCGATCTCGATGCCGGCGAGAATCCAGAACAGCGAACGGGCCGCGTTCATGATGGTGGTTTCCCAGCCCTTTGCGGCCGTCACCACCTGATTTTCGAGCGTGTTGAGCACGCTGCCGTCCTGTGCGAGCGCTGGTGCGGTTGCGTAGACCAGGACGAACAGGGCGAGAGCGAACATAAACGTCGACCGGAAGGAAGGATGTTGCGCTACCATCGCGGCTTCATCTCCTGGCCGTTCGTCGTGTCGTACTCCTTCGGGGCGGCGAAAAAGTCGCGCGCCCTCTTCCGACGCTCCTCCTCCGACAGAGTTCCGGCGCTGTCAGTCGGGGCGTCGCTCCATCCGGCCGGGCGCGTGACGATCCACAGTGCGACGCCTGCAGTGAAGCTGAGGCCGGCGGCGAGAGCGATCAGGATGATCTTCGTGCGGCTCACCATCTCGGCTTCATCTCCTGACCGCCGGTCGTGGAGGGTGCCGTCGATTTGAAGAATTCCTCGCGACGCGCCTGCGCAAGATCCTTCTCGGCCTGTTCGGATTGGTACCAGGTCGCCATCATCGTCATCTGTTGGGAGACGAGACCGCGCAGCTTCTGCATCTGCGCAACCTGTTGGGTCGCAATCTGGTGCCCGACCTGCAGCGCCTTCATCTGCCCGTCCGAGGTCTCCGACAGCGTGCGCAGCTGCGACATCGTCGTTTCCTCGGAGGAGAACTGATCGGCGGTGAGCCCCGCTGCCTTAAGTGTGCCGGCGATCGTGTCGCGATTGGTGGTCGACCAGGTCTGGTAGGTCGAGGAGAATGTCGCCTGGTTCGGCAGGTTGGATTTGAAGTCGGCGAAGGTCTTGAAGCGCTGCTTCAGCACGTCGTCTATGTTGCCCATCGAGAAGGCGATGCCTTGCCCTTGCACAACCACGCTTTGCAGCTTGTTAAGATCGTTCGCGACCTGTCCCCAGACTTGGGTTGGAAGCTGCGCCGTGTTCTGCAGAAGGTTCTTATAGATGTTGAGCTGATTCTGGATCTGCTCCGCGAGCTGCGTGATCTGCTTGATCTGGTTGTTCACCTGCTCGGCCGATTTGCCGACGAGGCTGATGAGCTCGCCGTTGTTGAGCATCTGCGTCCATTCGGTGGCGCCGCCCGTCAGGCCGCCGCCAGCCAGGGCATTGCTGGCCACAAACGGAAGCGTGATGGCAGCAGCAGCAGCGCCGCGCAGAAATTCAAGCCGGGTCATGTATGAGAAGCGCTTCAGCATGGCCGATCCCCCTTTCTTCCATCCAGCGCGCCGGCCATCCCTGACCGTGAGCAGCCTTCAGCTCTGTAATGCGTTTCAGATGATCGCGGCCCGAGGCGCCGGCGAAGGCGAGCGCGACCGGACCGAGTGCCATGTCGAATAGCCGTCGGCCGGCGGGTGAGGCGACGTAGTATTCGCGCTTCGGAATCGCGGTCGCGACGATCTCGATCTGCCGCTCGTTGAAGCCGAGCTTCTCGTAGAACTCGCGCGTTCCGGGCTCGCGCGCCGATCCGTTCGGGAGGCAGATCTTTGTCGGGCAGGATTCCTTCAGCACGTCGACGATGCCGGAGCGTTCGGCGTCAGAGATAGACTGGGTCGCGAGCACGACGGCGCAATTGGCCTTGCGCAGCACCTTCAGCCACTCCCGGATCTTGTCGCGGAAGACCGGATGACCGAGCATGAGCCAGGCCTCGTCGAGAAGGATCAGGCTTGGCGCTCCCGTGAGCCGCTTTTCGATCCGGCGGAACAGATAGGTGAGCACAGGCACGAGGCTGCGCTCGCCCATGTTCATCAGCTCCTCGATTTCGAACGTCTGAAAGGCACCGAGCGTCAGCCCGTCGGTCTCCGCATCGAGAAGATGCCCCATCGGCCCGTCGACAGTGTAGTGATGCAGCGCGTCCTTGATCTCACGCAGCTGCACGCCTGAAACGAAGTCCGATAGTGAGCGCCCCGGCGCATTGGCCATCAAGGCGACCTGGCGCGAGATCGCATTGCGGTGCTCCGGCGAAACCGTGACGCCCTGGAGGGTCACGAGCGTCTCTATCCACTCCGAGGCGAACGCGCGATCGCCGTCGCTGCCGAGTTCGGCAAGCGGGCAGAAGGTCAGTTGCGGCCCCTCCCCTTCCCCGTCGCTGCCGATCTCGTAATGGTCGCCACCGGCCGCGAGCGTTAGCGGCATTAGCGAGCGGCCCTTATCGAAGGCGAAGATTTGCGCGCCGGTATAGCGGCGGAACTGCGCCGCGATGAGCGCGAGCAGCGTCGACTTGCCCGAGCCGGTCGGTCCGAAGATCAGGCTATGGCCGACATCATCGACATGGAGGTTCAGCCGGAACGGAGTGGAGCCCGACGCGACCTGCATGAGCGGCGGTGAGCCTTCCGGATAGAACGGGCACGGCGCGGAGGGGCTCCCGGACCATACGGAGTTCAGCGGTAGAAGGTCGGAGAGGTTGCGGGTATTGATCAGCGGCTCGCGGAGATTGGCGTACCAGTTACCGGGGAGCGATCCGAGGAAGGCTTCGGTCGCGTTCAGTGTCTCGACGCGGGCGCCGAAGCCCTCGGCCTGCACCACGCGACGGATACCCTCGCATTTCTCCCGAAGCTGCTCGGCGTCGCTCTCGTGCAGCACGATGACAGGAGTGTAGTAGCCATAGGCGACGAGCTGCGATGCGGCTTCCGCGATCGCATCTTCGGTCTCCGTCACCATCGCCATGGCGTCTTGGTCGACCGATCGGCTTTGCGTCTGGAACAGTTGGTCGAAGAAGGGACGCACCTTCTGCTGCCACTTTTTTCGGGTGCGTTCGAGCTTGTCGCGGGCCTCGATCTCGTCGAGGAACATGAAGCGGCTCGACCAGCGATAGGTCAGCGGCAGCTGATCGAGCAGATTAAGGATGCCGGGCCAACTCTCGGCCGGCAGACCGTCGATCGCCACGACGCCGACATAACGCCCGTCGACCGTCGGCGTCAGGCCATGCTCGTATTCGGCAGTGACCAGCCAGTCGAGATACATCGGGATCTCGGGCAAGCGCACCGGATGGTTCTCGCCAGTGATGCAGAAGCGGACGAACTGGAAGCCCTCGTCGTAGCGGGCGATGCGCTCCCCTCCCCGCTCCGGAACCTCGCGTGTGCGCATGCGCTGGATCGACAGCGCGTTAGACAGATACTGCTCAACCTCGCGGATCGAGTTGCGGAAATTGCCGAGCGCCGTATCCGCGAAAGTGGCGGACCGGCTGTCGCGGTCGGAATAGACGTACTTTGCGACGCCGGACTTGCGTCGTTCCGGAGGGCGCCAGGTCAGGATGAGCGCGTGCCGGCTCTCAAAGTGCCCCCGCTCCCGCTCGAAATGTGCGCGTCGCTCGGCATCGATCGCTTGCGTCACCGCGTCCGGGAAAGCGCCGGCGGCTGGATAATCGGTTGTGGGGATGCGCAGCGCCTCGACCTGGATCATCCAGCCGGAGCCGAGGCGGGCAAGGATGGCGTTGATCTGGCGTGAGACCTCGTTGCGCTCGGCATCGGTCGAGCTCTCGCTGTCAGGCCCGGCGAAGTACCAGCCGGCCATCAGCGAGCCGTCCTTGAGCAGGACGATGCCATCGTCGACTAGCCCGGCATAGGGAACGAGATCGGCGAAGGAAGGGCCGGAATGGCGGAATGTGCGCAGCGCGACCACCGGATTCTCCTTCAGAAACGCCGCCAGGGCGTCGAGGTTGGCCGGTAGTGCTGGCGATAGCCGACATGACGCAGATAGACGCGGCGCATCATCGGGTCGGCCTTGGCCATCATCCGTAGCAGGCCGACGATCACCGTCCAGATTGCGATGCCGAACAGGGCCGCGTACCAGGTCAGCACCACGAAGATCAGGATGACGGCGGCAAGCCCCGTCAGCAGGACGAGCTCGCGGTCCGCGCCCATCAAGAGGTTCGGGCGCGACAGCGCCCGATGGATGCGGGAGCGCGCCAGTCTGGAGCCGGCTTCAGCCATGTCCACCCTCCCCTCCTCCGACGGCCGGAACCGGTGGCGCGGAGGGTTCGGAAGGGGCTGTCGTCGATGTCCCGATCGAAGCGCCGGTCGAGCCGAACAAGGCGACGATCTGCGTGGCTCCGAGCAGGATGCCAGCTACCAGTACGACGTACATCAGCCGACGAGCGAAATCGTTCAATTCGCCGCCGAAGATCAGCATGCCGCCGGCGATCGCCACCGCTGCAAGGGCGATGAACCCCGCTACGGGGCCGGTGATGGATTGCTGGATCTGCTGGAGCGGGGATTCCCATGGCAGGCTGCCGCCGCTCGAAGCTAGGGCTTGCGATCCGAGGTGCAGAACCAACAGCGCCGCTACGGCGCTTGCGGCGAGAAATGTTTTACGGTCATGCGACATGGACGTCCTCGTCGAGTTGGGCATAGGATTCGGTGTGGTAGCGGCCGCCTTCGAAGCGCTCGACATGAACGACGTCGCGCACCCGCCGGCCTCGCCCGGAGCGTTCGATCGAGACGATCAGGTCGACGGCCTCGCCGATCACTTCCTGCATCGGCTGCTGGCTGACTTCAGCGGTGAGCTGCTCGAGGCGGCGTAGCGCCGACATGGCGGTGTTGGAATGGATCGTGGTGACACCGCCGGGATGACCGGTATTCCACGCCTTGAGCAGTGTCAGCGCCGCGCCGTCGCGTACCTCGCCGACGACGATGCGGTCCGGCCTGAGGCGCATCGTGCTCTTGAGAAGACGTGCCATGTCGATCGTATCGCTGGTGTGCAACGCTACGAGGTTCTGGGCCGGGCATTGTATCTCGGCGGTGTCTTCGAGGATCAAGATGCGATCGTCGGGAGCAGTCTCGGCGATCTGCGCGATGACGGCATTGGCGAAGGTTGTCTTGCCGGAGCCGGTGCCACCCGAGATCACGATGTTGAGCCGCGAGGCTATCGCATTCCTAACGATCTCGGCCTGGCGACGTGTCATGACCTTGTCGTGCACATAGTCATCAAGCGGGATAAGTCGCGAGGCCCGACGACGGATGGTGAAGACTGGTGCCCTTACGACCGGGGGCAGCAGGCCTTCGAAGCGATGCCCTCCGATCGGCAGTTCACCCGAAATGATCGGGCGCTCGTCATCTGCCTCCGCGTGCAAAGCATGTGCGACGCTGCCGATCACGATTTCGGCTGTCGACGCTGCCATCTCGCCGGCGGGCGCAACCCCATGGCCGAGCCGCTCAATGAACAGCCGGCCATCCGGGTTCAGCATGATCTCCACAACCGAGGCATCGTCGAGGGCGACACACAGTTGATCGCCCAAAGCCTCCTGCAGCTTCCGGACCAGACGAGGGTGGGAACGCAGTTGCGTCATGCCGCAGCTTCCCTCAAGCCGCGCGCCGCAGTGGCGCGATGGAGGATACGTAGCCAGCCGGCCGGACCCGCTCGAAGCTGTCGGCATCTGTGGGAAGTAGACCGACGACGGCATTTGTGTTGCCGAGGCGCTTGGGCTCGCCGATTCGCGCCATCGTCCAGCCGGCCCGACGGAGGATACGCTCAATCCGGACGTCGGTGGCCGTAACGAGCTCGGTGTATCCATTCTCCATCGACCATTCGATGATCGCGGCGAACATAGTCCAGGTCGCATAGTGGAGCGCCTGCCCTTCCCGCCCAGTCTCGAACGATGTATCGACGCAGAAGCGAGAACTCTCGATCATAGTGGCGTGCGGACAAAACAGCCCACGCTCGCCGAGTTCCGGGAACAGCACAGACAGCAATGTCGGCCCTGTCGCCGGAAGTAGGCGGGCACATCCGACCACCTCGTTCCGCCCCGCCACGGTCAGAATGTAAGTCGGTTTGCAGTCGTCGAAGCCGTCCGCCTCGCGGCCATCCCTGACGTCGACATCCCAGTTCATACGATCGCGGAAGATGCGCGCTCGAAGTTGATGCATGTCACTTAGAAGATCAGTAAAGTCCTTGTAGGTATCCGGCGCGATAGCCATTGCCCGCATGTTCTGTTCTCCGACTCGATTGAGGTCGGATTACAAAAGCGCACCATCGGGAAGGAGCCGCGACTAGTGAATTTATGAGCGCGGTTCTCGACAGAGGGTACTGAGTCGGGGGGCAAGTGGCCGCAAATCGCTCCGGGGATGAAAGAAAAGCGGGCCAATATACCTGATGAATTTATTAGTCGGTATCAGAGCTCGATGTCGGACGCTGAAGTCCTATCTAATTGAAACGGTGGCATAAATGGTAACCGTGTGTCGCGAGTCGCGGCCATTGCCCGACATTCGTTAATACCTCGTTAACCTTAATCCCGTTGCCCGCCAGGGGGAATCGTGCCTATTGTCGGAGACGGAAAGAGCGCGTCTGACGCTCTAAAAGCGTTTTGCGACGAGGGCGACATTGAAGTCTGCGGCATCATCTCTGGAAATCGAGAGCACTTCGGCTCGAATTACGCGCCGCGCGGAGGCGCTGTCGCTTCGTCTTCGGGCTGTGGGTGAGCGGGCATTTCCCCCTACAGCCCAGAAATCTCTCCGTTCGTTCTCGTCAGGCGAAGTTGCCCAGATCGTTGGCGTGTCTGACGGGTATCTGAGGCAACTTTCTATCGACGGTTTGGGCCCGGCGCCGGACGTCAGCTCGAGTGGTCGTCGATCCTACACGCTCGAGCAGGTGAACGAACTGCGCGAATATCTGGCTACGGCGCGTCCGAAGGAGGCGTTGAGGTTCTGGCCTCGCCGTCGCGATGGCGACAAGTTGCAGGTCATTACCGTGGCCAACTTCAAAGGTGGTTCGGCAAAAACGACAACGTCGCTCTATCTCGCGCAGGGGTTGGCTCTACAGGGATATCGCGTCCTGGCGATCGATCTCGACCCTCAGGCTTCGCTGTCCGCGATGTTCGGCCTCCAGCCGGAGTTCGACATTGCTGAGAATGCGACTCTCTACGGAGCCATCCGCTATGATGAAGTGCGCGTGCCGATGAGGGAGGTAGTGCGTTCAACGTACTTTCCGGGCATCAGTATCGTGCCTGGCAATCTTGAACTCATGGAGTTCGAGCATCAGACGCCTCGACACATGATGGAAACGCGCGGTCGTCCAGAGGAGCTGTTTTTTCGGAGGGTGGCCCGAGCGATCGCCGAGGTTGACGATGACTACGATGTCGTTGTGATCGACTGCCCCCCGCAGCTTGGCTTTCTGACGATGGGTGCGCTCAACGCCGCAACGGGAATGATTGTGACAGTCCATCCCCAGATGGTGGATGTGGCGTCCATGAGCCAGTTCCTGCTTATGACCTCCGATTTGATAGCGGTGATTGAGGATGCAGGTGGCCGTCTCGACTATGATTTCTTGAGGTTTCTGGTGACGCGACATGATCCGAGGGACGTGCCGGAACAGGAGATCGTTGCGTTGATGAGAGACGTGTTTGATTCGGATGTACTGGCGGCCACGGCCTGGAAATCGACTGCAATAGCTAATGCAGGTCTGACCAAACAGTCCCTGTACGAGCTCTCGCGTGGTTCGGTAGGGCGCTCGGTGTACGATCGCGCGATGGAATCGATCGCCGGTGTGAATGAGGAAATTATTGCGTTGATCGGCGCGGTGTGGGGGAGAGGCAAATGATGCTCTCCTCGCCTTGCTGTTCGCGCACGGTGTTGTCTGCAGACAACGTGAAATCTTTCGCGGCGGCGTCAGCAGTGTTGCGCGCTGCTCACGTCCCTTCAATGTTGTCTGCAGACAACATGCTTAGCCGCGCAAGCTCCGCCAAGCGCAAGGCCTCGGGATGGGCTGAGGGGGCTCTCGGTAAGGAGTGGAGGGCCTGGCATTGAGCAAGCGGACCCAATCTATTCGATCGATGTTCGCGGCCAAACCCGAGGAGGCGTTGTCTACGGACAACAAACACCCCCCGGCAAGGGTGTCTTCCGGCGCGGTGCGGTCTTTGAAAGACACGTTTTCTGGCGTTGAAAAGGACTATCAGGAGCTCCGAGAGAAGCTCGCTGGCGGCACTGTAGCAATTGAAATCGACCCCGCGACTGTCGATCCATCTCCGCTTGCCGATCGCTTCAGTGATGGAGACCCCCAGTCGTTCGAGCTCCTGAAGCAGTCCATCGCGGAGCGTGGACAGGAAATCCCGATCCTGGTGAGGGAGCACCCGAGCGAACCTGGGCGATATCAAAGCGCCTATGGTCACCGTCGGGTACGAGTGTTGAGGGAGCTTGGCCGCCCGGTAAAGGCCTACGTGAAAATTTTGACGGACGAGGATCTCGTTGTTGCTCAAGGTATCGAGAACTCAGCCCGAGAGGATCTCAGTTTCATCGAGCGCGCGGTATTCGCCATGCGTTTGGAGGAGGGTGGGTTTAAAAGGGCCGTGGTGCAAGCGGCGTTGTCTATCGATAGAGCGGAGGCCTCCAAGCTCGTAGCCGTGGGAAAGAGTGTTCCGCCCGACATTGTCGAAGCGATTGGACGAGCCCCTAAGATTGGCCGCGGCCGCTGGCAGTCGCTCGTCGACAACCTGCAACAAGCGGGAGCAGCTCAACGCGCTCGAGCTGCGCTCAACTCGGATCGGGCGAAAGCCAAAGCCAGTGATGAGCGATTTGCATTGGCCTTGTCAGCAGCGACGAAAGCGGAACAGCCCGATGGAGGCGTTGGCGAAGCCATCGTTGCGCGAAGCAGCCGCGGAGACGAGATCGGCAGATTGACCCGTACCGCGAGGCATTGCCGTATCCAAATCGATCGGGAGAGAAATGACGCATTCGCTGAGTTCGTCATTCGCAAGCTTCCCGATCTCTACGCCGCATACTCGCAAGAGGAGAAAACGGACGAATGAGCAGGGCATAAAGCCTGAATAAGAACCAGCAAAGAAAAAAGGCCCCCGAAACGGATTCCGGAAGCCCTTTCTCGATCTTTGGCGAGTTTGAGAATCGCACTTCCCCGAATCACAGTCAAGCATCCTTTGCGGGATGAACGTCGGTCTCGGCGGCCGAATTTCTTTGCCTAGCGATAGGTGAAGGACAATGCAGACACATATTTCAACGACGCCCTTTGGGCGGCGGCCGATGACACTTGGCCAAATTTCAAGTCAGATGACGGCAAAGGCTAGGAAGCCTGAGGCCGCCGCCCACAAGTGGAAGGTGTTCCAGGACATTCGGGAGGCGCGGGATTTGCTTGGCGCGACAGATCGCTCGCTCGCGATCCTCAATGCCCTTCTCACCTTCCACCCCGAAACAGCGCTTACCGGTGACGCCGAGCTTATCGTCTGGCCGTCGAACGAGCAGCTTGCAGCCCGGGCGAACGGGATGCCGGCGACGACGCTGCGCCGGCATATCGCCGTGCTGGTCGACTGCGGGCTGGTCATCCGGCGCGACAGTCCGAATGGCAAGCGCTTCGCGCGAAAGGGCAGGGGCGGGGAGATCGAGCAGGCATACGGGTTCGACCTTGCTCCGATCGTCGCACGAGCTGAGGAGTTCCGGAATCTCGCTGAGGCCGTGGAGGCCGAGAGGAAAGCCTTCCGTGTTGCCAAGGAGCGTCTGACGCTGCTGCGTCGCGACGTCGTGAAGCTAGTCGAGACGGGAATCGAGGAGGGGGTTCCTGGCAACTGGGGCAGGGTACAGCAGACCTACCAGGCGATCGTCGACCGACTGCCTCGCTCTGCGCCCCGTCAACTGCTCGAGGATATCTGTGCCGACCTCCACGGTCTTTATGTCGAAATCCGCGAAGTGCTGGAATCCTTCACGAAAACACAGAATCCGGATGCCAATGAGTCCCATTCTGGTCGTCACATACAGAATTCAAAACCAGATCCTACATCTGAATCTGAATACGGCCTCCGAAAAGAGAAAGAAGCGAGTGGCACCGTCTCGGAAACCGACAACGTGCGGAGCCTGCCGAAACGGGAATTGCCCCTTGCGATCGTGCTGGACGCTTGCCCCGGAGTGCGGGAACTTGCCCAGAGCGGTGAAATCCGACATTGGCGGGACTTTCTTGCCGCGGCGGAGCTTTTGCGGCCCATGCTTGGGATTAGCCCCAGCGCTTGGCGTGAAGCGCGGGAAGCGCTGGGGGAACAGCACGCCGCGATCACGCTGGCTGGCATTTACCAGCGTGCTGATCAGATTGCGTCGCCCGGCGGCTATCTGCGCAGCCTGACCGATCGTGGCAAGGACGGGAAGTTCTCAACCTGGCCGATGATCATGGCGCTGCTGCGCGCCAAGCTCGATGGACAAAAGGCTTCCAACGCTGCAGCTGTGCCAGCAGCTTCTACTGGAGTGAGTGGCGGCAACCTTCGGGCGTCGGATAACCTGCTGAAAAGCCTCAATAAGCCGAAAGCTCGCTGATGGTCGATGGCGTTTCAGCTCCGCGTCGGCGCGACGTCGTCATCGGCGAGAAGGCCGGATCGACGGGCTCGGTCGATGAGGTTTTTCACCGAGGAGGGAGACCATTTGGTGCCACCGCGCGGGGTGCGCTCGTGAAGGCGCTCGAGCTGTCCGGCGACTTCGCGAAGCGTGAGGTTTGGGTTCACGGCTTGGATACCTGCGACCAGTGTCATCAGTCGATCCTCGGGCAGCCGGGGAGGGGACTTTTTGAGCAGCACTGCGTCGGCCATACGCTCGCTCACCATCCACTTCACGGCCCGGCGCAACCGCTCCGGCGTCCACTCGAGGCCGCGCTGCTTCAGCACGCGGGCGATGTCGTCCCAGGTGTGGTCCGGGCGCATGCGGCGAACCGTCGGAAGCCACTGGCTGGCCGTTGCCTGGACCCGATCGCCATAGGCCGCCTTCTGCGCCGCCGTCATCTTCGCCAAGGCTTCTGGCCGGCGTTCGCGGACACCTGGATTGCCCGGAAGCTTCCCCCGAGCTTTGGCGGCACGAATTCCGGCCTTCGTCCGCTCAGAGATCAGTGCGCGCTCCAACTGGGCGACGGCGCCGAGCACCTGCAGCGAGAACATGCCCTGTGGCGTCGAGGTGTCGATCGGATCGCGCAGCGAGCGGAAGTGAGCTCCTTTAGCGGCGAGATCCTCGATTACCTCGAGCAGATGGCTGACGGAGCGCGCCAGACGGTCTAGCCGAACAACGACCAGCGTCTCGCCGATGCCGATATCGCGGATGAGTTTGGCAAGGGCGGGGCGTGCTCGCGATGCACCGGAACCGTGTTCCTGGATGATGATATCGCAGCCGGCCGCGCGTAGCTCGATCTCCTGCGCTTCCGTCGCCTGCTCATCCGTGGACACACGCGCATAACCGATTAGCCGCCCCTGAGATCGACGGGAAGCGCGATTTTGTGTGTCAGCGGCCATTTGCAGCGCCTAAGAGAGCATTTAAAAGTGAGTTCCAAATGCAGAGGATACGCATAACCGTTCGTTTGTAAACGTCTCTTATGCCCCCCTTTGCTGAGGAGCTCAGCTGAAAATCCCATGAAATCAATGACCTAGGGGGGGTGAAGGCGGTGTCAGGGGACTGCTGTTCAATCGGGAGAGCCACGGCGCACCATACTGTACACGCGTCAGAAAAAGATATCCATGTGACGGAAGCGAATTGCGCTATAGCTTCTGTATGAAGATAAATGCGACGTATCTGCAATGACTTATGAAATCGATGTATTGCCCTTGCAGACCCTGCTTCCGGCCATCGCCCGGGCCGAG
>CAYUOL010000117.1:0-17351 GCA_964446345.1 uncultured Iamiaceae bacterium
GCCCCAACTGGCGGCTACTCGCCACCATCACACCCCGCTGAAACGCGAAGCGCCCCGATACCCTGGGCGGGTATGCAAGGCACCCGCTCGACCGTCGTGATGCGCAGCCCCGTCCCGGGGCCCCTCGACCTGCGGTAGTTCGCGCGCGGCGTCGGCCCCACCAGGGGTCGACCAGCCGGTGGATCCCTTCACGTCTCCGGAGGAAGAGATCCACATGACCACCACGTACATCACCACGGCGATCCCGTTCGTGAACGCCGCCCCCCACCTCGGCCACGGCCTCGAGCTCGTCCTCGTGGATGCGGTCGCCCGCGCGTGGCGAGCCGAGGGCCGCGCCGTCCGCACGTCGACCGGCACCGACGAGAACGCGAGCAAGAACGTCGAGGCTGCCGCGGCCGCCGGCGTGCCGGTCGAGGAGCTCGTGGCCCGCAACGCCGATGCGTTCGCGGCGCTGGCCGTCGCGCTCGACGCGCGCTTCGACGACTTCATCCGCACCGCATCCGACCCCCGTCACCGCCTCGGCGTGGAGCACCTCTGGCGGCGGTGGCGTGCCGCCGGCGACCTCTACCAGGCCGACTACGAGGGCGACTACTGCACTGGTTGCGAGGCCTACCTCGGCGCCGACGACCTGGTCGACGGTCGCTGCCCCGAGCACCTCGTCGCGCCCACGCGCATCGTCGAGCGCAACTGGTTCTTCCGCCTGTCCCGCTACGCGGGGCAGATCGCAGCTGCGATCGAGCGCGACGAGTACCGCATCGTGCCGGCGTCACGGCGCAACGAGGTGCTGTCGGTGCTGGCGGCGGGCGTCGACGACATCAGCGTCTCGCGCGCGGCCGCCCGCACCGCCGGCTGGGGGATCCCCGTGCCCGATGATCCCGATCAGGTCATCTACGTCTGGATCGACGCGCTGGCGAACTACATCACGGCCCTCGACGTGGCCGACCGGGATCGCGTCCCGACCGACCCGGGCTCCGGCGCGCTCGGTCGCTGGTGGCTCGGCGCCGACGAGCGCATCCACGTGATCGGCAAGGGCATCATCCGGTTCCACGCCCTGTACTGGCCGGCGTTGCTGCTCTCGGCGGACCTGCCCCTGCCGACGCAGCTCTGGGTGCACGACTACTTCACCGCGGACGGCCAGAAGGTCTCGAAGTCGCTCGGCGGCGCGGTGGCCGCCGACGAGCTCGTCGAAAGCTTCGGATCCGACAGCCTGCGCTGGTGGCTGCTGCGCCACCTCCCGCGCGGCGCCGACGTCGACTTCCGCGCCGACGCCCTCGTGGCCGATGTCAACGCCGACCTCGCGAACACGATCGGCAACCTGGTCAGTCGTGTGGTGACCCTGCTGCACAAGGTCGGTGACGGGGCCGTCGATGCCGACGCCCTGGCACGGGCGACCTCGCCGTCGGCGTCGCCGATCGTGCCCGCCGAGCGCGTGCACGGGCAGGTCCTCACCGCGCTCGACGGGTTCGACACCGCCACCGCGACGCGCTGCGTGGTCGACGCCGCGGCGACGATCAACCGCTTCCTCGATCAGCAGCGGCCCTGGGAGTCCGGCGCCCGCGACCCGGCGCTGCTGCCCGTCGCGGACGTGCTGGCGCAGGCGCTGGTGGCGTGCCGCGCGCTCCCGCCGCTCGTCGAGCCGTTCGCACCGACGCTCGCGTCACGGCTGGCGACGCAGCTCGGCGTGGGCGCAGCCGTCGGGGCGCGAGGCGCGGCGTTCCCGCGCTTGGCGGTGGCGACGGTGTGAACGTCGCCGTCAGGTCGCCGCGAAGTAGCCGGCGGCGTCGCCGATCACGTGGACGGTGCCGATCAGGTTGAGCACGTCGAGGCGGCCGTTCGCCGGAAGGCTCGACATGGTGAGGTTCGGGATGGTCTGGCCGGCGGCGAAGTTGAGCGTCGACGCCGTCGGCGGCTCGGCGCCGTCGGGGTACACCTTGAGCAGGCTGCCCGCGGTCGCACCGGTGACCGTGACGTTGAGGATCACGCCGGTGGCGCCCGCCGGGATCGTCGGCCCGCTGCCGGCCACCTGCAGGGCCTTGGGTGCACCCGCGCCCAGCGGCCCGGCGAAGCCCTTCGGCGCCGGCGGCCTGCTCTCGAGGATGCGCACGGGCTCGATCGGGTGGAAGCGCCCGCCGGACGCGGCATCGAAGTAGCCCGTGACGTCGGCGACGACGTGCGTCTCACCCGCTGCGTTGAAGAGCGACACCGCGCCGGCCGTCCCGACCTGCACGGTCACCAGGTTCGCGATCGTCTGGCCGGCGGCGAAGTTCACGTTCGAGGTGATCGGCGGCGGGGCCCCCTTCGGCCACACCCGCAGGAAGCTCGGGGCCGACCCATCCGTCGCGGTGACGTTCATGACGACCGCGGTGGCGGTGAGCGGCACCCCGGTCGTGCCGCCCCGCACGACGAGGTCGCGCGACGCCCCGGGGCCGAGCTTGGCGCCGTTCCAGCCGCCGGTGCTCCCGCGCGAGTCGAGCACCCGCGTCGGCACGATGCCGTTGAAGAGGCTTCCCACCGTGCTGCCGTCGTCGAAGTACCCGACGACGTCGGCGATCAGGTGCACCGACCCGACGGCGTTGAAGATGCTGAGCGCCCCGCCCGCCCCCAAGGCGGTGGTCGCGAGGTTCGGGATCGTCTCGAACGGCGCGAAGTTCAGGTTGGACGGCGCGGCCCGAGCCGCGCCGGCCGGGAACACCGTCACGAACGACCCGTTCGTGCCCTCCGTGGCCGTCACGTTGAGCACCACCGCCGTCGCCGTCGCAGGAACGGCCCCGCCCGTGCCGGCCACCGGGAGCGTGCGGGTCTCGCCCGGCCCGAGCTTGGAGCCCTTCCACCCGCCGACCGACGTGCGTGAGTCGAGGGCGCGGTACGGGACGACGGCGTGGAACGACGTGCTCGGCGCCGGTTGCAGCTTCCAGTTGAGCACGCCCGCGCGCTGCGCGGCCGAGAGGTCGCTGAACAAGGGCGAGGTGACGAACGTGGTGGGGTCGTAGGTGGCCGCGGCCGAGGTCACGGCGCCTTCGTTGGTGTCGTGGAGCTCGGAGAAGAACACGAGAGAGCGACTCGAGTTGGCGGGGACGGTCACGTCCCACCCGGTGACCTGTCGGCCCTGCGCGGGATCGGGCTCGGGGCCGCTGCACGAGAACGAGACCGTCGAAGGTCCGAGCACCCCCGACCCGGGCCCGAAGAGCGCCGTGGTCAGCGCCGCCCGCTGCAGCTGACCGCTGGCGGCGGCGTCGCTGGTGACGAGCCAACGGTCGGTGGCCACCCAGGTGCTGTCGCCCGACGACGTGCCCCGCACGCCGGTCGCCGCCCCGCTGCCGAGGTTCGAGCGCAGCTCGTAGTGGTGCGTGATCGGCGCGTCGGTCGGGTTGGCGAACGTGTACAACGAACGCACGCGGTTGGCATCGGGCATCGCCCGATGCTGCAACGACACGTTCAAGGGCCCGAGCTGCGCGCTGCTCGTCGTCAGCACGTCACCGGTGACGTCGACCGTGTCGTTCGGCTCGAAGTACAGGCCCTCGAACTGGTTCGGATCGGGGTCGAAGAGCATCAGGCCGTCGCGCAGCACGTCGGCGCCGGTGCCGGGCGCCGCGTCCGACGTCGGGTCGAGGTCGGCCTGCTCGATGGCGAACCCCGTGTTGTTCGAGAGGCACGAGGCGTTCGCGCCGTTGTGGAAGGACCACGTCGAGCCGTTGGGGGTCCCTGCCGTGGCGCCGGCGTGCAGCGCCGTGGGCACGACGACCGGGGCCGCCGACGCCGGCGGGGCGAGCACCCCACCGCCCGTCGCCACCGACCCCAGCACGAGTGCGGCCGCCATGGTCATGATCCGTCTGCTGCTGCTGCTGCGCACCCGTCCCCCTCGCCCGCCTCCGGCGCCGCGCAGGTTACCCAGGTGGCAGGCGGGCGACGCCGCGCGCCGGGGTCAGCTCGCCGCGAAGTACCCGCTGACGTCGCCGATGACGTCGACCGAGCCGAGCAGGTTGGCGATGCTCACCTGCCCGCTGTCGGAGAGCTGCGTCATCACCAGGTTGGGGATGGTCTGGCCGGGTCCGAAGTTGAGGTTGGTCGTGATCGGCGCCGCCGCCCCCTGCGGGTACACCTGGAGGTAGCTGCCCGCCGTCGGGTTGGTGACCGTCGTGTTCATGACCACGGCCGAGGCGCCGGTCAGGATGCCGTTGGCCCCCGTGACCTGCAGCGAACGGGCGGGCTGGGGTGGTGTCGGCCCCCACGGCCCGGCGAGCCCGATCGGCACGCGGTCGTCGAGGACGCGCACCGGTGCCATCGAGTGGAAGTACCCACCCCCCGGGGTCGGGTCGAAGTACCCCATCACGTCGGCTACGACGTGCGTCGCGCCGACGGCGTTGAAGACCGACACCGAGTCGTCCGCCCCGACCTGCACGACCACCAGGTTCGGGATGGTCTGACCCTTCCCGAAGTTGAGGTTCGACGAGTTCGGCGGCGGCGCACCCTTCGGCCACACCCGCAGGAAGCTGTTCGCGCTCGACTGCGTGGCCGTCACGTTCAGCACGACGGCGGTGGCGGTCGACGGCACGGTGGTGCCGGCGCCCTTCACCACCAGGTGCTTCACGCCGGCATCGCCGGCGCCGACCGGGCCGTTGAACCCGCCGGTGGCGCCCCGCGAGTCGAGGAGGCGCTTGGGCGTCAGCCCTCTGAAAAGGTCGCCGTCGTCCGCCCCTCCGCTGTCGTAGTAGCCGACCACGTCGGCCACGAAGTGCGCCTCCCCGTTCGCGTTGAACACGCTGACGCTGTCGCGGGCGCCGACCTTCGCCGTCACGAGGTTCGGGATGGTCTGCCCCGCGCCGAAGTTGAGGTTGGACGGGCTCGGTCGCACCGCGCCCGCGGGGTACACCGTCGCGAACGAGGGCAGCGTGCCGTCGGTCGCCGTGACGTTGAGCACCACGGCACTCGCGTCGGCGGGGACGGGGTTGGCACCCCCCGCGCCCCGCACGACCAGCTCGCGCGACTGCGACGCGCCGAGCTTGGCGCCGTTCCACCCACCCGTCGCGCCACGCGAGTCGAGCACGCGGTACGGCACGACGGGATGGAACTTGGTGCCGGGCAGCGCGGTCGGCGTCACCGGTGCGGACGGTCCGGCTGGTGGCCCGGCTCCCCCGCTGTTCAGCGCGACGACGCTGAACGTGTACGCGGTTCCGCCGGTGAGGCCCGTCACGACCGTGCTGGTCGTGCCGGACGGGACCGTGAGCTGGCCGCCCCCCGGGTTCACCGTCAGCCGGTAGTTCGAGATCGGCGCGCTGCCCGACGATGCCGGGGGCGACCACGACACCGTGGCCTGCTCGACACCGGCGACCGCCGTCAGGTTCTGCGGGGCCCCGGGGGGCGAGGCCGGTTGCGCCGGCATGTCGACCTGCCCCGTCGAGTAGGACTGGCCCGTTCCGCCGAGGGGATCGTGCAGCACGATGTACACCCAGTAGGTGCCGGGCGGCAACGCGTTGCCGAGGTGGTCCTGCAGGCCCCAGTCGAAGGTGTTCACGCCGGCGGTAACGGGCACCGCGTTGCCGATCTTCGTGCCGTTGTACCCGCTGCCGTCCGAGTCGACGTAGATGTCGGCCGTCGTGCCCGGCTTCCAGCCCTTGTCCTGGAACCGCACGTTGAACCGCGGCGAACCCCGGTCGTTGGCGGCGAGCGTGACGTAGTCGAGCGCCCAGGACCGCCCCCCGGGGTCCTCGTGGGGATCGAAGCGCACGCCGGTGATCTGTTGGCTCGCCGGCCCTCCCCACCCCAGCTGGTTCGCCGCCCCCTGGTCGTTGATCGCGTTCGGCGGCGAGGTCTTGAGATCGACGCTCACGGTCTCGAAGTCGCCCGGGTACATGATGATGTCGTCGCTGTCGCTGTGGGTCTCGCCGCCGTTGCCGTCGGGGACGGACCAGATGAACCGCGCCACCATGCCGCCGCCCGGCTCGCCGGCCAGGCCCCACGTCCCCCCGTACCCGGCGCGGAAGCTGAGGTGGTGGTACTTGGTGGCGTCGATCGGGCCGGCGAGGGGCAGCGCGACCCGAGGGTCCCCCAGCTCCGGACCTGCGGGCGCACCGTTGAGCACGCCGGCGCCCGAGTTCACGCTGCAGTACGCGCTGTAGCAGCTGAACACGTCCGTCGGCTGGCTGAAGTCCCAGGGGTCGTGGCGGACGGCGGTCGCGAAGTCCTCGCCACCGGTCACGTCCGGATCCAGGATCACCGGCAGCGGCTGGGGGTGCACCGTGACGGGCGCGCTGTACGTCGTGCCGGTTCCGTTGGTCTGGTACGCGTAGTACGTCCCCGGTGCCAGCGCGGGGAAGGCGACGGTGCCCGGGCCGGTCGGCGCGGCGAACTGCGTGTTCGCACCACCGTTGTTGCCCGGGTTCTGGTCGGTGTCCCACGAGACGGCACCGCCTGCGCCGACGGTCACCGTGAGGCCCGTGGCCGGGGTGGCGAAGCGGACCCAGTCGAACTGGAAGTTGACCACGCCGCCCGACGAGAAGTTCGGGTAGTAGCGCAGACCGTCGAGCATCCCTGCCCACGCCGCGTTGCCCTGCTTGTTCTCGATCGGGATGTCGATGGTCTGCCAGCCCTGGGCGAGCTGGATGAACTCGACGCCTTGCTGCGCCGCGCCCGCCGTCGGGAACCAGAACAGCGCGGAGAGCGTCGGTGCGCTGGCGTAGATCCGTGCCTGCAGCCGCTTGTACCGGTCGGCGTTGATCGGCTTGGCCGCCGCGTCGAACTTGCGGATGTGGAGCGCGCCGGCCATGTACGGGGCGAGGTCGTACCAGCCCCCGACCTCGGCCGAGAACGAGGCCACACCGTTCGCCACCGACCCGTTGTAGAGGCCGGGACCGGCCACCATCCCGTGACCGTGGAAGTTGCCGCCGACCTCGGACGGGGTCATCGGCTGCGTGTTCATGTCCTCGGGGTTCGCGTAGTCGAGCCCGTCGCTCCAGTTCTCCTCGAAGTAGTCGGCGCCGGCGTCGACCGCCGGCGCGCTGAACGTGGGCGGCGGCGGCGCGGCGTGGCTGACGCCGGCGGCGCTCATCGGCGCGAGCAGGCCGGCGAGCAGCAGGAGCGCCACGTGCGCGGCCGTGCGTCGGCGGCGTCGGTTCGCGGCATCCGAGACCTGGATCATGACTGCTCCTCGCGTGCGCCCCACACGGACTCGCTCGGCCACGAGCGGCCGAACCTTGAGACCAAGATCCCGTGCCCGCGGCGTTGCAGGTCGCCTTGCCTCCCGCTCACGCCTCGGTGGGGATCGTCCTGCCCCTTCGGTCGCCGCACCGACCACCACCGGCACTCGTCCGGCAGCACCTGCAGGCTAGTGCCGTGGCAGGGAACATTGTGAGGGGTGCGGCGGATCACGGTTCGTCGCTCGCCAGGACGCAGGACGAAGGCCCACTTGGTCCGTGCGGCGAGGACGAGGACGCCGCGAGCGGCGAAGCTGGCCGTCGCACCCACGCAAACGTTTCCTGCTACGGCACTAGCAATCGCGTCACCGTCGTCGCGGGCGGACCGGCCCCCGCCATCCGAGCAGCGCGGCACGTCGAGACATCGACGTCTCGCCGGCTAGGGGACGGTGACGGTCCTCGTGCCGATCAGGGGGTTGGCGGTGCCGGTGCCGAGGTTGATCGCGTAGACGTCGAAGCGGTGCTGGCCGGGGGCGATCGGGATCGTGATGTCGTAGCCGTGGTCCGCGCCGGCGCCCGGGAACGCCGCCGCGATGTCGCCCCGCGGGAGCGACGCCGTGGTCACGACGGTCTTCACGCCGTCGACGTACACGTGCACGTCGGTGGCCGTCGACGCGTCGGGGTCGAGCGCCCACCCGGCCAGCTTCACCGACCCGGGCGACACCGCCACGTCGTCGAGGCTGCCGAACGGGTTGCCGCCGGTGGTGACGCCCTTGGTGCCGAGGAGCGGGTTGCTGGAGCCGGTGCCGACGTTGATGCCGTACACGTGGATCACGTGGGGCCCATTGGTCGGGACGGGAACGGTGACGTCGAAGCCGTGCTGCGCGCCCCGACCCGGGAACGCCGCCGCCACATCCGGGCGGTTCAGGTCGGCCGTGGCCTGCCCCCGCTTCACCCCGTCGACGTAGACGTGGACGTCGATCGGTGCGGTGGTGTCCGGATCCATCGCCCACCCCGCCACACGCACCTGGCCGATCTGGGCGAGCGCCTGCTCGACGTTGCCGAAGGGCAGCGTCGACACGTTCACGATGCGACGGCCGAGCAGCGGGTTCACCGCGCCGCCGTTGCCGACGTTGATGGCGTAGACGTCGACGGTGTGCTGGCCGTCGCCGACCGGCACGGTGATGTCGAACCCGTGGTTCGCGCCGTACCCCGGGAACGTCGCCGCGATGTCGGGACGCGCCACGTTCGCGGTGACCGCGGTGGCCTTGACCCCGTCGACGTAGAGGTGCACGTCGATCGGCGCCGAGGTGTCGGGATCGAGCGTCCAGCCGACGGCGCGCACGGTGCCGGCGCCTCCCGCGACGAGGTCGACGCTGCCCAGCGGCCACGGGTTCACGTCGACCACCCGTGTGCCGAGCAACGTGTTGGCGTTGCCGGGACCGGCGTTGATCGCGTAGATGGACACGGTGTGCGTGCCCGTCGCGCACGGGAGCGTGATGTCGAACCCGTGGTTGCCGACGTCGACGCGCGAGAAGTTCGCGCTGTACGCGCCCACGTTCACCCCGTCGATGTACACGTGGACAGCGATCGGGTCCGCCGTGTCGGGGTCGTACGCCCAGCCGGCCACCCGGATGTTCTGCAGGCCGCCGGCGACGTAGTCGAACGAGCCATACGGGTTGGCCGTGGCGAACTGCCGGTGGCCGATCGACGGGTTGACCGCCCCGGGGCCGACACCGATGGCGAAGACATCGATGTTGTGCAGCCCGGGGCTCAACGGGACGGTGACGTCGAAGCCGTGCGCCGGGCCCATGCCGGGGTAGGCCTTGGCGATGTCGTTGCGGATCGCGTTGGCCGTGAAGCGACCGGCGTTGCGCCCGTCGACGTAGACGTCGACGGGGATCGGCCCGTTGGTGTCGAAGTCGAGCGCCCAACCGGTGAGGCGCACCGCGCCCCCGGCGTCGGCCAGGGCGTCGAGGCTGCCGACGGTGGAGTGCAGGCAGGGGCGATCGTGGCTCGCGGTGTTCTGGTCGACCAGCGTGAAGGTCGAGCACGTGGCGTCGATCTGCCACGGCGGGATGCAGGTGACCACCCGGCAGACGATCGGCCCCACGCAGGCCGTGCCCTGGTTGCACTGGCCGTAGCGGAACATGGTGCAGCCGCTCTTGCGGTTGCCGCAGTCACCGTTGGCGCACCCGCAGCCGGTGCCCGAGCAGGCGCCGCTGCAGATGCCGTTGCCGCCGCACCCGCACCCGTTGCAGGCGGCGTTGCAGTCCATGTAGTAGCGGGGCCCGCCGCACAGCCCGGTGCCGTCGGCCTTCCACCAGCCGCCGAGCAACGTGCCGGCCGGGCACTGGTTGTTGCCGTAGATCGTGCAGCAGAACTCGGTGTACCCGTCGCAGCACATCGAGCCGCACTCGCAGTTCGAGCCGTAGCAGTTGCAGATCGCGGCGTACGCCGTGCCGGGCTTGAGCACGAGGTCGACCGGCGCCACCGCCAGCCCGGCGCCGACGAGGGCCGTGCGGGTGAAGAAGCCGCGGCGACTGACGCCGGGCGAGAGCTTCATGGAGAGCTTGTCGACGAAACTTGACGCGGTCACGCGGCGGGATCCTCCTGGGGCGGCACCGGTGGGGCACCTTACCCCTGCCACCCGCGCCCCCGAGGGCGCGCCGTCGCCGCCGTCGAGCGGCCCACCGCCGGTCTTCTAGGGTGGGCTCGCCATGGTCGCAGCAGAAGCGGGGCGGGTCCGGCTCGTCATCCTGAACTACAACGGCGGGCCGTGGGTGCTGCGGTCCGTGGCCCACGCGCAGCGCCTCGACTGGCCGGCGGATCAGCTCGAGCTGGTCGTCGTCGACAACGCGTCGACCGACGGGTCCGTCGAGGCCATCGCCGAGCAGTTCCCCGCCGTGCGCATCATCCACAACCCGACCAACACCGGCTTCCCGGCCAACAACCTCGGGCTGCAGGACCTCGACGGCCTGCGCTACGTCGGCCTGATCAACAACGACGGCTTCGTCGAGCCGGGCTGGTTGCGGGCGCTGGCCGCTGCGCTCGACGCCGACCCGACGCTGGGCGCGGCGGCCGCCCGCATGGTCTTCGCCCCGAAGTTCGTCGACGTCGTCATCGCGTCCCCCACGTTCACCCCTGGTGTCGGGGACTCCCGGGACCTGGGGGTGATGGTCTCGGGCCTCCGGGTCGACGGCGAGGATCGGTGGTCCGACGCGCAGTTCGGCGAGGGCGCGTGGGGCGTCGAGCAGGGCCGCGGCGGGACCTTCCAATGGACCTCGGCCCACGCCGTGCTGCGCATCCCCGTGGCGGCCGACTGGCGGCCCGGGGATCCGCTGACGGCCGACGTGCGGCTCCAGGTCGAGGCCGAGGCCCCGAAGAAGGTCACGTTCATCAGCGGCACCCACGAGCAGGTCGTCGAGGTCGACACCACCCCGCAGTGGGTGACCGTGCCCGTCGAGGGCACGCCCTACGACGTGATCCAGAACGCCGGCTCGATGATCTTCGAGGACGGCTCCGGCGCCGACCGCGGCTTCCTCACCCCCGACACCGGTCAGTTCGACGAGCCGGCAGAGGTGTTCGCCTGGTGCGGCGGCAGCGTGCTCTTCCGTCCCGAGTACGTGCGCGAGACGGGGTGCTTCGACGAACGGTTCTTCCTCTACTACGAGGACACCGACTGGGCCTGGCGGGGCCGGGCCCAGGGGTGGCGCTACCAGTACGTGCCGACCGCGGTGATGCGTCACCTCCACGCGGCCTCCTCCGGCGAGGGCACCCCCGTGTTCGCCTACCACGTCGAGCGCAACCGGCTCCTCATGCTGGTCAAGAACGCCCCGCTGTGGCTCGCGCTCGAGCAGATCGTGCGCTACGTGTTGATCACCGCGTCGTACGGGCGCCGCGACATCGTGGGCCCGCTGTCGCGCCAGCAACGACCGAACACCACCACGACGCGGCGGCGGATCAAGTCCTTCGTCGGCTTCGTCCGGCTCGCGCCGGCGATGGTGCAGTCGCGGCGTGCGCTGCGTCGACGCCAGAGCGTCCCCGACCGCGAGCTGCTCGCCTGGTTCGTGAAGCGATGAAGATCGCCGTCTA
Organism: uncultured Iamiaceae bacterium; assembly: GCA_964446345.1. Lineage (GTDB taxonomy): Bacteria > Actinomycetota > Acidimicrobiia > Acidimicrobiales > Acidimicrobilacustridaceae > CAYUOL01. Next base: position 11,226 of record CAYUOL010000117.1, read on the forward strand.
CGACCGTTGGTGGTCCACCGTCGGCGGTGGCGAGAAGTTCGCCGGCGGGGTCGCGCAGGTCCTGTCGCAGGACCACGACGTCACCCTCATGGCCCACGAGCCCGTCGACCGCGACTGGCTGGGCGAGCGCCTCGGGCTCGACCTGCGCCGCACGAAGGTCGAGCTGATCGGCGAGGCGAGCCGCCTCGAACGGGCGTCGGCCGCCCACGACCTGCTGATCAACCTGTCGTACCGCAGCAGCGATCGCAACGGCGCGCCCCACGGCCTGTACGTCGTGCACTTCCCGCACGACCCCTTCGAGATGCTCCCGCCGCGGCAGGCCGACCTGCTGCGCAAGGTGGGCCCCTACCTCGCCGCCCGCCACCCCCGCTACGAGGTTCGCGAGGGCTTCTACCCCGCCGACCTGCTGCGGGCCAGCAAGGTCTGGTGGACCGACGGCGAAGGGGAGATCGTCGTGCCGGTCGCGCCCGGCGAGCGCACCACCGTGCGGCTCTTCGTGCCCCAGCTCATCGCCGGGGACGCGACCGTGCCGGCGCAGATCTTCTGCGACGACGAGCTCGTGACGTCGATCGAGGTGGGCCCGCCCCGCTCGCGCAAGGACGTGCTCCTGCCCCGGATCGTGACGATCCCGGTCACCGGTCGCGCCGACGGCCGGCCCGTGCGCATCGTCGTGCGCAGCGAGATCTGGATCCCCGACGACGTCCTGCACAACAACGACGTCCGCACCATGGGCATCCCGATCTCGGGGATCATGGTCGGCACCTCGCTCCTCGGCCTCGGCCGCGCGTACGCCTCCCTCTTCGAGGCCTACCCGCCGTCGATCGGGTACCTGGACTCGTACGACCGGATCCTCGCCAACTCGGCCTTCACGCAGCGCTGGATCACCGAGTACTGGGGCCGCGACTCCGACCTGCTCTACCCGCCCGTCGGGCTGCGCACGCCGGCCGATCTGTCCGACCCCGGCGCCGGGAAGGAGCCGATCATCCTCTCGGTCGGCCGCTTCTTCGCGGCCGACCGCGGGCACTCGAAGAAGCAGATCGAGATGGTCCGTGCGTTCCGCGCCCTTCTCGCGCGTCGCGACGTGCAGGCGCTGCCCGGCATCGACACCTGGCAGCTGCACCTCGTCGGCGGTTGCTCGCCCGACGACCGGCCCTACCTCGACGAGGTGCGGGCCGAGGCCGAAGGCCTGCCCGTCACGTTCCACGTCGACGCCCCGGGGAGCGTGCTCGACGACCTGTACCGCCGCGCCTCCATCTACTGGCACGCGGCCGGCATGGGCGAGGACGTGCGCGCCAACCCGGTGCGCATGGAGCACTTCGGCATCACCACCGTCGAGGCGATGTCGGCCGGCGCGGTGCCCGTGGCCTACGGCGAGGCGGGCCCGCTCGAGGCGTTCACCCACGGTGTCGAGGGCTTCCACTTCCACACCGAGGACGAGCTCGTCGGCGCGACGGTCAAGCTCTGGAAGCACCCTGCGCTGGTGCGCACGATGCGAGCGGCGGCGATCGCCAAGGCCGAGACGTTCGGCATGGAGGCCTTCAGCGGGCGCGTCCACGCCTACGTGGACGAGGTCGCGGCGCAACCCGTCCGCCCCCACTGACCCACCGCGACCAGCGAGATCTCGGGATACCAGGGGGCTGGCATACTCCACGGCGTGCCGGAGCTGCCTGAGGTCGAGACCGTGCGGCGGCAGCTCGAACCGCTGATCGCAGGCCGCCGGATCGTGGACGCGTGGGGCTTCGCGTCGACCAAGTTCTCGTCCGCCCCCGAGGCCGTCGGCGTCGAGATCGAGGGCGTCGCCCGCCGCGGCAAGTACCTCATCGCACCGTTGGACGACGGCCGCGAGCTCGTGGTCCACCTGGGCATGACCGGGCAGCTGCGCGTGCGTCCAGGCGAGATGGACCCGTACGTGCGGGCGTGGTGGGCCCTCGACGACGGGCGCGTGCTCGAGCTGCGCGACGTCCGCCGCTTCGGCCGCATCGGCGTCGTTCCGGCCGGCGACTACGCGACGCTGCCGACGCTCGCGGCCCTCGGGCCCGAGCCGTGGAGCGCCGAGCTCGACGACGACGGGCTGTGGCGGCGCCTGCGCCCGAGCCGCATCCGGGTGAAGACCCAGCTGCTCTCGCAACGGCCGATCGCCGGCGTCGGCAACATCTACGCCGATGAGGCGCTCTGGCGGGCCGGCGTGCACCCTGCCCGCCGCCAGATCACCAAGGCGGAGTCACAGCGCCTGCTCGAAGCGCTGCGCGAGGTGCTCGAGCAGGGCATCGCCAACGGCGGCACGACGCTGCGCGACTACCGCGACGTGGACGGCCGCGAGGGCCGCAACCAGCTCGAGCTCGGCTGCTACGGCCGCGCCGGCGAACCCTGCCCGCGCTGCGGCGCCGAGCTCCGGAGAAGCGTCGTCGACGCCCGCGGCACGACGCACTGCCCCACCTGCCAGCCGCGCAAGCGCTGACGCTCGTCGGGCGGGATGGGCGGCGGATGTGAGCGCATGCGCCCCCGGAAGATCGCAGGGGATCTCCACAGACGTGCACCGCGGCGTCCCGGTCGGTCCCATCGCGGCCTGCGCGCAACATCGCCGTACCTGCGTCCTGCAACACGATCATGCCCTCGAGCCATGAGCTGCAGGAGGGACGGCACATGACGAGCTCGCGAGCACGAACAGGAAGGCGTTGGCCACGCATCGCCTTGGCTGGCGCGCTCGTCACACTCGTCGCGCTCTCCCTCTTCCTCTACCACCGCCATGGGCAAGCGGGACCCTGCGACTCCATCCCCGTCGCGTTGGCGACGGCGCAACGGCGCGAGCCGGGCGCGATCGACGCCACCCAGGTCCTCGTGGCGAAGCGGATCCAAGGAAGTTCGATGGCCGGACCGGCCTGGAGCGGACCAGAGGTGGTCGTCAGCGCCGATGGGAGCGCCGTCGCCCTGAGCAGCTTCTCGGAGGACGGCGGGCCCCGCTTCCGCAGGGCGGCCCTCGACCACGAGTCGGTCGAAGGGCTCCGTCGCTGCGTCGGCAGCGACGACTTCGAGCTGGTCCCAGCCGCAGATCATGATCGGAAGTTCTGCGTCGTCGCCGACGCGTCCTCGTTCTCCCTCGTCGCCGGTCCTGCATCAGGCCGGCCAACGATCCTCCGCTCCTCCGACGTCGCGTCCGATCCCGCCGGTGCGTGCCGCACCCAGGTCGACGAGCGCGCCTCGATCTCGGGCGCGCTCACCGAGGTGGGGCGGCTGGTGCACACGCAGGGCGAGCTGACCGATCCGCCGCCCGACGACGTCGCCCCGCGCTGATCCTCCTGGCCGTTCGCCCGGCGACGCCTTCTACGGGCTGGGGCGGAGGTGGATCACGTCGCCGGCGCTGATCTCGCGGAGGCGGTCGGGGCACTCGTCGAGGACCTGGAGGTGGCCCTCGATGGTGAGGTCGACCGCGTCGCCGACGATCATCTCGCCGGCGAGCTCGACGCGCACGCGCCGGCCGAGCGTCGCGGAGAGCTCGCGGTAGCGGGCCAGCAGGGCCGCCTTGCCTTCGGGCGTCGCGAGCCCGGCGTACGACGCGGAGAACGCCTGCAGCAGCGAAACGAGGATGTCGGCGCGGGCGACGTCGTGGCCGGCCACGTGGTTCGCGGCGATGGCGATGTCGGCCAGCTCGGCGGGCACGGCGGCCGGCCAGTTCACGTTGATGCCGATGCCCACGACGAGCGCCGACACCTGACCGCCTTCGACGATCGACTCGGACAGGATCCCGCTGAGCTTGCGCGTGCCGTCGCCGGTCTCGACGACGAGGTCGTTCGGCCACTTGAGCCGCACGTCGGCGCCGGTGGCGGCGCGCACGGCATCCGCGGCCGCGACCCCGACCGCCATCGTCACCAGGTGCACCTCGTCGTTCGCCAGGACGACCGCGCCGCTCGACGGGCGGCACAGGATCGACAGCAGCAGCGATGCGCCGGGGGGCGCCTCCCACGAGCGTCCCAAGCGACCCCGGCCGGCGCTCTGGTGCTCGGCGACGAGCACGACGCCTTCGGCGGCGCCGTCCCGCGCGAGCGCCAGCACGTCGGCGTTCGTCGATCCCGTGGACTCGACCACGCGCACGTCGCCGAACGGCACGCCCCGCAGCGCGTGCCGCACCGTCCCGGCGTCGAGCGGATCCTGGGCCATCGCCGCAGCCTACGGGCCCGACGGCGGCCGCTCGCCCTCCTGGGCGTGGTCTGCCCGTTCTCCGGAGATCTTCGGTTGCAGAGCAGCGCGCGATCTCCGGAGAACGCGCAGACCCCGACGCATCCAGCGCTGCCGCCGGCGGGCCGAGCGCGTGGTGAGGCGGCGAAGGCCCGGAACGCCGTCGTGTCCAATCACCTCAAATGGCACCAAACCCCTCTCGCCATCTAGACAGGGGACGTGATTTCCAAGGTCTTGATAGCCAACCGCGGCGAGATCGCCGTCCGTGTCATCCGTGCCTGCCAGGAGATGGGCATCGCCTCCGTGGCGGTGTACTCCGATCTCGATCGTGACGCCCTGCACGTGCGCCTGGCGGACGAGGCCTACGCGCTGGGGGGCACCGCCGCCGCCGAGAGCTACCTCAACACCGAGAAGATCCTCGAGATCATCGAGCGATCGGGCGCCGATGCGGTGCACCCGGGGTACGGCTTCTTCTCCGAGAACACCGACTTCGCCCGCGCGATCACCGAGCGCGGCGTCGCCTTCATCGGCCCGCCGCCCGAGGCGATCGAGGTCATGGGCGACAAGGTCTCCAGCCGCATCGCCGCGCAGCAAGCCGGTGTGCCCGGCGTGCCCGGCACGACCGAGTTCCTGACCAGCGCCGACGAGATCGTGGCGTTCGGCGACGAGCACGGCTGGCCGGTCGCCATCAAGGCGGCCTACGGCGGCGGCGGGCGCGGCATGCGCGTCGTCAACAGCGCGGCCGAGGCCGAAGAGGCGCTGGCCTCCGCCCAGAGCGAGGCCCTGAAGGGCTTCGGGCGCGACGAGTGCTACGTCGAGCGCTACCTCACGTGGCCGCGCCACGTCGAGATGCAGATCATCGGCGACAAGCACGGCAACTGCGTGTGGATCGGCGAGCGTGACTGCTCGGCGCAGCGCCGCCATCAGAAGCTCATCGAAGAGAGCCCCGCCCCCAACTTCCCGGCCGAGATCCGCCAGCAGATGGGTGAGGCGGCGGTCAAGGTCGCCCAGGCGTGCGGCTACTTCAACGCCGGCACCGTCGAGTTCCTCTACGAGGACGGGAGCTTCTACTTCCTCGAGATGAACACCCGCCTGCAGGTCGAGCATCCGGTGACCGAGCTGGTCTCCGGTGTCGACCTCGTGGCCGAGCAGATCCGCGTCGCCGCCGGCGAGGAGCTGTCCTTCACCCAGGACGACATCGACCTGCGGGGCTGGGCCATCGAGGTCCGCGTCAACGCCGAGGACCCGGCCGGCGGCAAGTTCCTCCCCTCCCCCGGCGACATCACCAAGCTCGTCCAGCCCGACGGCTTCGGGGTGCGGTGGGACGGTGGCTACGAGTCCGGCGACGCGGTCAGCCAGTACTACGACAACCTCGTCGGCAAGCTCATCGTGTGGGGCAAGGACCGCGACGTCGCGATCCGGCGCATGCTGCGCGCCCTGAAGGAGTTCCGCATCGAGGGCATCAAGACGACGATCCCGGCCGACGTCGCCATCCTCGAGCATCCCGACTTCCAGGCCGGCGAGCACTCCACGAAGTGGGTCGAGGAGCGCCTCGATCTCAGCACCGTCGGGGTCGAGCCCGCCCCCGCCACGGAGGACGGCGAGGCGCCCGAGCCGAAGGTCAAGCGCGACGTCGACGTCGAGGTCAACGGCAAGCGGTTCGCCGTCAGCGTCTACGTCCCCGAGTCCGCGGCGAACGCCGTGGTGGCGAGCGGCGCGGCCGGTGGTCGGGTGGCGCGACCGAAGCGAGCCGGCGGCGGCGGCGGTGCCGGCGCGGTCGGCTCCGGGTCGGTGACCGTCCCGATGCAGGGCACGATCGTGAAGGTGCTCGTCGAGGCCGGCCAGAGCGTCGAGGCGGGCCAGACCGTCGTGGTGCTCGAGGCGATGAAGATGGAGAACAACGTCGCCGCCGCGAAGGCGGGCACCGTCAAAGAGGCGAAGGTCGCGCACGGC
>CAYUOL010000118.1:0-2181 GCA_964446345.1 uncultured Iamiaceae bacterium
CTTCCAGGCGCACGTCGAGATCGGGCCGGACCGACCCGTCGTCGACGCCACGCTGGAGCAGCTGCCGCACCAGCGCCCGCCACTCGGCGTACCGCTGGCGGTGCTCGGCCTCGAGGGCGGCGTCGCCGACGGCCGCCCCCCAGAACGCCAGCCACACGCTCCACTCCATCCGCCGCTCGTCGTCGAGCGGGAGGGCTTCCGCGACGACGGCGGCCAGGGCGTCGAACGCGGGACGACGGTGCACGTGGCGGTCCATCCGCCGGGCCGACCGACGGTGCACGTGGCGCAGGACGCCGACGATCACGTCGTCCCGGTTCGCGAAGTGGTGCGTGACGAGGCCGGTGGAGCAGCCGGCTTCCTCGGCGATCGAGCGCATCGTCGCGCCGTCGAGGCCCGACCTCGCGACCACGCGGATGGTCGCTTCGAGGACCTGCTCGCGACGGACGTCGTGATCGACGATCTTCGGCATGCGTCTCCCCTGGCGGTCCGGCGAGCCCGACTCCGGGACACCCCGACCCCGGATGCCCACTCCGCACCTTGTCTCCGGGTGCCGACTCGGGTGCCGACTCGGACGCTCGAGCGGGTCACGATATCGCACGCGTGTTGCGCGACCCGGCCCCTCTCCTGCCGGAAGACCACCGTCGCGCGGCCGTCCCTCCTGGGCCCCCGGAGGAAGCGGCCCACCCGGCGCCTAGGCTGCCGGCCGTGCGCTACGGGATCCACCTCCCCCAATACGGCCGGGTCGCCAGCGGCGAGGCGGTGGCCCGAGCGGCCCGCCACGCCGAAGAGCTCGGGTTCAGCGACGTGTGGGTGAGCGACCACGTCGTCCACCCCGCCGAGCAGACCTACCCGTCCCCGTTCCTGCTCGACCCGTTCGCCACCCTGTCGTGGGCGGCAGCGACGACCTCGGCGATCGGGCTCGGCACCAGCGTGCTCGTCGTGCCGCAGCACAACCCCGTGTGGCTCGCCAACCACCTCGCCACCGTCGATGTCCTGAGCGGCGGTCGCCTCATCGTCGGCGCGGGCGTCGGCTGGAGCCAGCGCGAGTACGACGCCCTCGGGTACTCGTTCACCGATCGAGGTCGGCGCCTCGACGAGATCCTCGACCTCCTGCGCGCGGCGTGGGTCGACGACCCGACCACGTTCCACGGCGAGTTCTACGGGTTCGACGACATCCGCTTCCTGCCCAAGCCCGCGCACCGCATCCCGATCTGGATCGGTGGAGGCGTCGAAGCCGCCCTCCGCCGCGCCGTCGAGAAGGGCGACGGCTTCCACTTCGTCGGGCTCGAGCCATCCGCCGTGGCGCCCGTCGTGGAACGTCTCCGACGCGACCGTCCCGAGGAGACCTTCACGATCTCGGCCCGCACCGGCTGGGACCCGCAGGGCATGGACCCCGATGTCATCCGCCGTGAACGAGACGAGTTCGAGGCCGCCGGCGTGCAGCACATGGTCGCGGCGCCCTGGCAGAAGGACCTCGACAGCTGGCTGCGCTCGATGGACCAGATCGCCGCCCTCGTCGACCTCGGCTGATCCGTCATCCGGGGCGGCGTCAGGCTGCGCACCGGTCGGGGTGGTCGATCGGCCCGGAGAAGCTGCCGTGGTGCCTCAAGAACGGCCGTCGGGCCGCAGTGGCTGGGGCTCGCGCCACATGGGTCGCATCACCGAGCCGGCATCGGCGATGGGAACGGCGCCGATCTCTTCGAACCCGAGTCGACGGTAGAAGCCCAAGTTGACGTCGTTCGTGCTGGTCAGGGACGCCGCGATCCCTTCGGCGTCGCACACGTCGAGCACCCGTCGCATGAGCGCCTCGCCGTCGCCGCCGCGTTGGTGCCGGGGCTGGACGCCCACGTAGATGCAGTGGAACCGCGGCGTCTCGGGGAAGACCGCGCCGACCTCGCCGATGATGCCGAGGGCCGTTGCGGCTCGTTCGCCGATCTGTCGCTGCAAGAGGTCGACCGCGAGCTCGATGTCCGCCGGTCCCGGGAAGTGCACGTCCGGGGGAACCCAGTTCACGAAGCCGGCCGCCGTCCGGTAGGAGTGCCCCATCGAGAGCGCGCGTCCGAGGACGAGCTCGAACCACGCCTCGGACATCGCGGCCCGTTCCTCGACCTGCGGGTACAGCCAGCCGAACCACGGGTCTTGCGCGAACGCGGCCGCGAGGATCCCCGCACCGTCGCCCAC
>CAYUOL010000118.1:2281-17326 GCA_964446345.1 uncultured Iamiaceae bacterium
CCATGCCCACGAAGTCGATCCCGATCACGAGCAACCCGGACGCGAACGCGCTCCTCGTCGAAGATCCGTTGGCGCTGCTGATCGGGATGCTCCTGGATCAGCAGGTGCCGATGGAGTGGGCGTTCCTGGGGCCGTACACGTTGCGCACGCGGCTGGGCGGCACGCTCGACGCCGCCGCCATCGCCGCGATGAGCGAGGAGTCGGTCGTGGCGATCTTCTGCGCCAAGCCCGCGCTGCACCGCTACCCCGCCGCCATGGCCCACCGCACCCACGCGCTCTGCGAGTTCCTCGTCGAGCACCACGAGGGTGACGCCGCGCGCGTGTGGAAGTCCGCCAAGACCGGCGACGAGCTCTACCGTCGTCTGCGCGAGCTGCCCGGCTACGGCGACGAGAAGGCGAAGATCTTCATGGCGATCCTCGCGAAGCGCCTGGGCAAGAAGCCGAAGGGCTGGGAGGAAGCGGCGGCGCCGTTCAGCGACGCCACGCCCCGTTCGGTGGCCGACGTCGCGTCCGCAGAGACGCTGGCGCAGGTGCGCGAGTTCAAGCAGCTGAAGAAGAAGCAGGGCAAGGGCAAGGCGGACTGAGGCGCGGCGCGAGGAGGTCCGCCCGTCAGAAGCCGCGCAGCACCGGCGGGCCGCTGGGCGGAGGCTCGCTCGCGCCGATCGGCGGCGACACCGGCGCGCCATCGGGACCTGGGGGCGCGGGCCTCGCGGCATGCGGGTGGGCGTCGGCCCCGTCCTGACCCGGCGGCGGCGGCAGGATCGGCTCGGCGGGTGGCGGCGGATCGGTCACCCTCGCCGCAGCCGCCTGGTTGCGCTGCCGATCCAGCCACCCGAGCAGCACGGCCACGGCGCGCGGGTCGTGGCGCAGCTGGTGCGGGCCCCCTTCGATGATGCGCAGGTCGGCGTCGCCGTGCGCGTCCGCGAGGACCCGGGCGTCGAACACGGGAACCGCGTCGTCCTCCGAACCGTGCAGCACCAGCAGCGGTCGCGGGGCCAGCTCGCGCACGCACGCGATGGCGCGCACCTCGCGCACCTCGCGCGCCCACAGGTCGAAACCGGACGGGAACGCCGGATCGTGGATCAAGCCGACCTCGCGAGCGTGTTGCAGGAGGCGGCGCGGGTGGTTCGCCCAGTCGTCGAAGTCCGCTGGGGCGGACACCGCCGCCACGCCCTTGATGGAGGGATCGCGGGCGGCGCCGCAGATGGCGATCGCGCCGCCCGTGCCGAACCCGGCGGTCCAGATGCCGCTGACGTCGGGCTGGCGGCGCAGGAAGCGCACCGCCGACGCCAGGTCGTCGAGCCAGCCCCGGAACGAGAAGTTGCCGGCGGAGTCGCCACAGCCCCGGAACGTGAACACGAGCACCTTCCACCCGAGCTCGGTGGCGATGCGGTCGGCCAGCTCGGGGAACGACTTCGCCGAGACGCGCGCAGCGTTGCGCACGGGCGGGAAGCCGTGGCAGATGACGAGGCCGGGCACCCAGTTGCCGGGGGCGCTGCGCGGGAGCGCGAGGTGCCCCGCGATCTCCATCCCGCCCGACGTGAAGAGCCGCTCCATGGGTCAGGGCCTCGTGCCCGGGTCAGTCCTCGTCGTCGGTGACGCCGGTGCCGTTGCCCTTGTACGGCTTGTACCCGCGGTTGCGGGCCTCGGCGAGCGTGTCGGGGGCGAAGCACGTGTAGGCCACCCCGTTGAGCCCCTCCACGTCGCCGGTCTTCATGAGGTCCTCGATGATCGTGGGGTCCGCGATGTTGTCCACGTCGTACACGATCTGCGTGCGCCGGTCACCGACCCAGCGGTTGTGCTCGAACTTGGTGGGGCGTTCCATCGATGGCTCCGTGGGTGTGCCGGCATCGGGTTCCGGTGAGCATACGGCGACCGCCGTGACCAGCAGAAGTCCGCCCCTGCCGGAGCGACCTGAGGGGCGACGAGGGACGCACGGAACGGCGAGCGGCGAACGCGGGCGAAGGAGGGGCGGTGCCGGAACGCAGAGAGGGAGGCGCAACCGGAGCTGCGCCTCCCTCTCGAGAGTTTGCGGATTGACACGACGGTTCGTTGGTGTTTCGAGCGGGACAAGCTCTCGGACGTCTCGTCGCGGGTGTCTGGCTTGGATTACCAGGCGGTCCAGCTGCCCGACTAGCGGCCAGCCACCTCCAAGGTCCCGAAACAACAGTCATTCATGGTTTTGGACCACCTCCTTTCCTTGGTGAGCCCATGAAACCACAGTCGCATGCGATTTCAAACCACCTTTGGGCCACCTTTTGGGCCACCTTTTGGGCCACCTTCGGGCCACTCCCGGACCCTTCGGGGGTGGAGCCGGTCCCCTCGGCTAGGGCGCGGGGTGCTCCGGCGCGTCCAGCACGGGGTCGTCCACGACGCTGCCGATCGCGCCGATCGCGTCGAGGTACGCCAGGAGCTGCTCGACGACCGCGACGACGTGCTCGTCCTCGACCTCGACGTCCTCGTCGCTGAGCCGGCCGAGGACGTAGGCCAGGCCCTCGTCGTCCTCGGCGACCATCGGGCCCGTGCCGCGGGCCTGCTCCTCGATCAGCTCGTCCTCGGTCTCCGCGGCGACGCCCTTCCTCTCGAGGTAGTCGAGGTAGCCCGCCATCACGACGCGCACCTCGTCGTAGCTGATCTGCGCGGTGACGTCCTCGGGCAGGTGCTCGGCGATGTACTCGAGCGCCTCGTCGCTGTCGAAGAACGACGGCGGCGGCTGCTGCTCGAGGCGCTTCGTGACGCCCCCCACGGACACGAGCCCGATCGCAGCCACGACGAGCACGGTGAGGACGATGAACAGCACAGCCACGCCCGCAGCTTACGAGCGCGCTCGGGTGGCGCCCAGACGCGCAACGACCCGCCCCGAGGGGCGGGTCGTCGAGAACCGGCGTGCGGGTCTGCGCAGGACCCGTTGCGGGACCGCGGGCCTCAGATGCCGATGCGCTGGGCGAGCAGCTGGCGGTGCTAGGTCGGGTCGCCGAAGAGGAGCTCGGAGGACTTGGCCCGCTTGAAGTACAGGTGGGCCGGGTGCTCCCAGGTGAAGCCGATGCCGCCGTGGATCTGGATGTTCTCCGCCGCGGCGTGGAAGTACGCCTCGGAGCAGTAGGCCTTGGCCAGCGAAGCGACCGAGGGCAGCTCGTCGTTCAGCTCGGAGGCGCACCAGCCCGCGTAGTATGCGGCGGACTTGGCGGACTCGACCTCGAGCAGCATGTCGGCGCACTTGTGCTTGATCGCCTGGAACGAACCGATCGGGCGGCCGAACTGGACGCGCACCTTGGCGTACTCGACGGCCATGTCGAGGCACTGCTGGGCGCCGCCGACCTGCTCGGCGGCGAGGCCGACCGCGGCGAGGTCGAGCACCGTCGAGAGGAGGTCCCAGCCCTTGCCGTCTTCGCCCACGAGCGTGCCTTCGACGCCGTCGAACTCGAGCTTGGCCTGCTTGCGGGTCTGGTCCATCGTGGACAGCGGGGTGCGGGTGAGCCCGGCGGCGTCGCCCTGCACCGCGAAGATCGACACGCCGGCGTCGGTCTTGGCGGCGACCAGGATGAGGTTGGCGGTGTGGCCGTCGATCACGAACATCTTCGTGCCGGAGATCTTCCAGGTGCCGCCGTCGTTGACCGCGGTGGCTTCGATGCCGGAGGCGTCCCACTTGCCGTTCGGCTCGGTGAAGGCGACCGTGGCGATGGTCTCGCCCGAGGCGATGCCGGGCAGGTGCGCCTTCTTGGCGGCGTCGTCACCGGACTGGATCAGCGTGTTGGCAGCGAGCACCACGGTGGAGAAGTAGGGGACGCAGACGAGCGACTTGCCCATCTCCTCGAGCACGACGATGAGCTCGACGTAGCCGAACCCCTGGCCCCCGAACTCCTCGGGGATGATGAGGCTCTGCAGGCCGAGCTGCTCGGCCATCTGGGACCAGACGACGGGGTCGTAGCCCTGCTCGGTCTCCATCTGCTCACGGACCGCCGACTCGGGCGACTTCGCTTCGAGGAACTGACGGACGATGTTGCGAAGCTCTTCTTGTTCCTCGCTGAACGCAAAGTTCACGGTGGGATCCCCCTGTAGGCGGTGGTACTACCGGCCGGCCGCGCGGCATCGGTCCGGTGTGAGAGTCGTTGACCCGACCTGTCTACTAGACCGCCCGGTCAAGTTCCACCTCGTCCGCACGGAAATCCGTCACCCCACCGGCGCGAGCGCCGGGGCGCCCTGCGACACTACGGGACATGGCTGAACTGCACTACGAGGACACCCAGGCCGAGATCCACAAGCTGGTGGTGGGACCGATGGACAACAACGTGTTCGTGGTCCGCTGCAAGCAGACCGGCGACGCGGTGCTGATCGACGCCGCCAACGAGCACGAGAAGCTGCTCGAGCTCTGCACGGCGCTGAACGTCCGCAACGTCATCGAGACCCACGGGCACTGGGACCACATCCAGGCGGTCCCGGCGATCCGCGACGCCGGCTACGAGGTCGGGATCACCACGGCCGACGCCGCGATGCTGCCGTCGTACGACTACATCCTCGAGGACGAGTCGGTGGTCGAGGTCGGGCGGCTGCGCCTGCACACCATCCTCAACCCCGGGCACACGCCCGGTTCGATGTCGTTCCGCCTCGAGGGCTCGCCGATCCTGTTCAGCGGCGACACGTTGTTCCCCGGCGGTCCGGGCAACACGAGCTTCGAAGGCGGCGACTTCGACACGATCATCCGCTCCCTGGACGAGAAGCTCTTCACCCTGCCGGCCGAGACGATCGTGCTGCCCGGCCACGGCGACGACACGACGATCGGCACCGAGCGCCCCCACCTGCAGGAGTGGGTCGACCGGGGCTGGTGAGTCCCGCTCCGGCGCGGGAGCTCGCGAGATCTCGCGGGCTCTAGTGAGGCTGCCAGGCGTCGGGGTCGCGCACGAGCGCCTGGACGCTCTCGTCGAGGTTGCCGGTGGCGATGTCCTCGAGCGACACCTTCTCGAGCACGTTGCGCAGGCTCGCCCGCAGCGCGATCCAGACCTCTTGCAGGGCACCGGTCCCCTCGGGGTAGTCGAGGTTCTCCGCTCGTTCGCCCCGCACGTGGGCCAGCGGACCCTCGACGGCGCGGATCACGTCGGCGACGGTGATCTCGGACGCGGGTCGGGCCAGCCAGTAGCCGCCCTCCGCCCCGCGCTGGCTGCGGACGATCCCGGCTTGGCGCAGCTCGCTCAGGATGTTCTCGAGGTACTTGATCGGGATGCCCTGGGCGGTGCCGATGCGCTCGCCCTTGACGGCGCCCTCACCTGCCGCGGCCGTGGTCGCCAGCATCGTGGCGGCCCGGACGGCGTAGTCGACCTTCGCAGTTACTCGCATCGGCAGCATTCTTACCTATGAACAGGGAAATGACCCGCGCCGAGACCGGCAGCTGCGGGGGAACTTCTCCGTCGGACATTTCCACTATGGCCGTAGTGCTAATACACTGATGCGCATGGCTGCGTCAGAAGCACCGTCCGCGGCGACGTCGGGGGGCTCCCCCACCGCCGGCGCGGCGCCGCTCTTCACGATCCAGGACCTGCACGTCACCACGGCCGGGTCCGACCGCCCGGGCGACGCGCCCGTCCCGATCCTCAACGGCGTCGATCTGGTCATCCGCCCCGGCGAGGTGCACGCGCTGATGGGACCGAACGGGTCGGGCAAGTCGACCCTGGCCTCCACGCTCCTCGGCAGCACCGAGTACACCGTCACCCAGGGCAAGCTGATCTTCAAGGGCGACGACATCACCGATTGGCCGACCGACGTGCGGGGCAAGTCCGGGCTGTTCCTGGCGTTCCAGTACCCCCAGGAGTTCGCCGGGGTGTCGGTGTTGAACTTCTTGCGCCAAGCCTTGTCCGCCCGCAAGGGCATCGACCTGTCGATGCTCGAGCTGCGCTTGTCCATCATGGAGTGGATGGAGCGACTCGACATGGACCCGTCGTTCGCCGACCGCTACCTGAACGAGGGCTTCTCCGGCGGCGAGAAGAAGCGCAACGAGATCCTCCAGATGGCGATCCTCGAGCCCGACGTCGCCATCCTCGACGAGACCGACTCCGGCCTCGACATCGACGCCCTCAAGGTCGTCGCCAAGGGCGTGCAAGAGGTGCGAGCCGCCCGCCCCGAGCTCGGCACCCTCGTGATCACGCACTACCAGCGGCTGCTCGACCACCTCACGCCCGACGTGGTGCACATCCTCATCGACGGCCGCATCGTCGCCACGGGCGGCCCCGAGCTGGCCCAGCAACTCGAGACGCAGGGATACGAAGCATGGCGCTAGCTGGATCCTCCACCGACTCCGCTCCCGACGCGGGCCGTGACGCCGGCGGGGTCCCGGGTGCCGACGACCCGAAGGTCGCCGCGCTCCCGGCTCGCGACCCGCTCGACGCGACGGTCATCAAGCGCGACTTCCCGCTGCTCGACGTCGTCGTGCACGGCCAGAAGATCGTGTACCTCGACTCGGCGGCCACCTCGCAGAAGCCCATCGCCGTGCTCGACTCGCTCGAGCGCTACTACCGCACCACCAACGCCAACGTGCACCGGGGCGTCTACGCCATCGCCGAGGAGGCGACGAACCGCATGGAGCAGGCGCGCGAGAAGGTGCGTCACTTCATCAACGCCCCGTCGACGCGTGAGGTCGTCTTCACGAAGAACGCCACCGAGGCGTGCAACCTGGTGGCCGGCTCGTGGGGCCGGGCGAACCTCGGGGCCGGCGACGCGGTGCTGCTCACGCACATGGAGCACCACGCCAACATCGTGCCGTGGCAGCAGCTCGCGACCGAGAAGGGCTTCGAGATCCGCTGGATCCCCCTGACCCCCGACGGCCAGCTCGACCTGACGGACCTCGACCGGCTGCTCGACGGCGTGAAGCTGCTCGGCGTCTCCGCGATGTCGAACGTGCTCGGCACCATCAACCCGGTGCGGTCCCTCGCCGACGCCGCGCACAAGGCGGGTGCCGTCGTGCTCGTCGACGCGTGCCAGTACGTGCCGCACCTGCCGACCGACGTGGTCGCGATGGGCGCCGACTTCGTCGCCTTCTCCGGCCACAAGATGGTCGGGCCCACCGGCGTCGGCGTGCTGTGGGGTCGCGAAGAGCTGCTCCAGGCGATGCCCATCTTCCTGGGGGGCGGCGAGATGATCCGCGACGTGCGCCTCGACGGCTTCACGCCGAACGAGCTGCCGTGGAAGTTCGAGGCGGGCACGCCACCGATCGCCGAGATCATCGGGCTCGGCACGGCCGTGGACTACCTCGAGCAGATCGGGATGGATCAGGTCCGGGCCCACGAGATCGCCATCACGCGCTACGCCATCGACACCCTCACCGACCGCTTCGGCGACGACATCACGATCCACGGCTCGCGCGACCCGCTCGTCCGCGGCGGGGTGCTGTCGTTCGGCTTCAAGGGGCTGCACCCCCACGACATCTCCCAGGTGCTCGACGAGCACGCGGTCTGCGTGCGGGCCGGGCACCACTGCGCCAAGCCGCTCATGCGGGTGCTCGGGGTCGGGGCGACCGCGCGGGCGTCGTTCTACCTCTACAACGACGAGCGTGACGTCGATGCGCTGGCCACCGCCCTGCAGGCCACCGGAGACTTCTTCCAGATCTGACCGTTCGACGGCCCCTGACCCCGCACCGGCGGCGAAAGCCGGCGGAGTGCCGGAAGGGCCGAGAAAGCTGCGAGACTGACAACCATGCCCGGGCTCGAAGACCTGTACCGCGAGATCATCCTCGACCACTATCGCAACCCGCGGAACCGTGGCGAGCTGGAAACGCCGCCGGCGCACCGCGTCGAGGGGTACAACCCGCTGTGCGGCGACGAGATCGTCCTCTACGTGGACGTCGAGGACGGCACGGTCGCCGACATCAAGGTCGGCGGTCAGGGGTGCTCGATCAGCCAGTCCTCGGCCTCGATGATGTCGGCCGCCGTCAAGGGCAAGACCCTCGAAGAGGTGCGCGACCTCACCCGTGCGTTCAAGGCGATGATGTCGATCCACGAGAGCAGCCTCGACGGTGAGGCCAGCACCGCCGACGACGTCGACGCCGACCTGGCCGACGTGAAGCTCGGTGACCTCGAAGCCCTGCGCGGCGTGGTGAAGTTCCCGGTCCGCATCAAGTGCGCCACCCTGTCGTGGAACACCCTGGCCGAGGGCCTCGCCGAAGCCACGGTGTAGATCCCGCTCGACTCGCTGGGTGCCGCGCGTCGGTCGGGCCACCGGTCAAGAGCAGCACTGATCAGAGCAGGACGGATCAGAGCAGGGCGTTCACCTTCGTCGCGAGCTCGATGCACTGCGCCGTCACCCCGCCGGCGTCGTGGCTCGTGATCGCGATCTCCACCTTGTTCCACGAGTTCGACCAGTCGGGGTGGTGGTCCATCTTCTCGGCGACGAGCGCGACCCGGGTCATGAACCCGAACGCCTCGGAGAAGTCCGCGAACGTGAGCGTCCGGTGCAGCGCGCCGCCCTGCTCGTGCCAGCCCTCGAGCGCCTCGAGGGCTGCGGCGAGCTCGGCTCCATCGAGGACTGCTGCACGGCTCATGGCTCTCCTCCGGTCCTCGCGGGCGGACCGGGATCGTACCCGGCGGGGGCACCGAGCAGACGGTCAGCGGGCGTCCCCCGTGGGTGGGCGGCCGCCGACCGCCTTCGCGACCCCCGTGATCACGAAGTCGCCGCTCGTCTGCACGTCGGCCGCGCCCCGCCCCCGGTCCGGCGAGTCCGTCACGTGGCTGTCGTCCTGGTCGACCACGAGGTACACGCCGGCGATCCCGTTGACGTGATCGATCCACGGACGGAACCCGAACTTGCCCGGGCTCGACTCGAGCAGGAGCGTGCCGTCCGGCGCGGACGCGTCCAGCCAGTGGGCCACCCCGTACGGTGTCTTCGCGGCCTTGCGGTTCGCCGCCGCCGACACGAACGCGGCGTCGCCGGTCTGATCCACGGACATCTCGGCGACCGCTGCCGACGACAGCACGCGGGTGCCGTCGGGGGCGACACCGTCGTGCACGAGCATCTCGAGGAAGCGTCCGTAGTCGCCGAGCGTGGAGATCCCTGACCCCGCCGGCAAGGGGTGGCCGTCGGGCGACGCGGCGGCCCGCAGCGGGGAGACGAACGTCGTGCTCGTCATGCCCAGCGGACGGGCGACGCGCTCCTGGAAGAGGTCCTCCCACTCCTGCCCGGTCACGGCCTGCGCGACCCCGGCGGCGACGTGCAGGTGCGTGCCGGTGTAGCGGTAGCCGGTGCCCGGCGCGCCGAGCAGCGGGAGCGCCAGGATCTGGCTGTTGCACGCCGCCAAGGTGATCGTCGGGTCGTTGTAGCAGGGGATCTTCTCGTCGTACTCGAGCCCTGATGTGAACGACACGAGCTGGCGCATCGTGATGCGGCCGCTCGGCCCCGTCGCCTCGGGCAGGTACGTGCTGATCGGGGCGTCGAGGTCGATCTTCCCCTCGTCCACCAGGCTCATGATGACGACACCGGAGAACCACTTGCTCGCCGACGCGATCGGCACCTTGGTCGTGAGGTCGTACGTGCCCCACGCCTCCTGCTCCACGAGCATGCCGTCGTCGAGCACGAGCAGGGACGCTCCGGGCAGCCCGGCCTGGCCGATGCGCCGCTGGACGTCTCGCGCCAGCGGCGTGAACGCGGGGTTCACGACCGGCGCCGCGGAGATCGCCGACGGGTAGGCCCCCGCCGGCGTCCCGACGGTCGCGCCAGGCCCCTCGACCGGTGCGCTACCGGACGGCGACGGGGTCGACGGCGGCGCCGCGGTCGTCGACGGCGCCGGGCCCACTGCGGTTCCCGGCGGCGCGAGCGCCGCCGTCGTCGAGGGCGCCGACGACGAGCAGGCGGCGAGCGTGGTGGTCAGCGCCGCGGTCACGGTGAGGCCGGCGGCCGCCGTCAGCCAGCGTCGGCGGCGGGGTCGGGGTCGGGGTCGGGATGCGTCGAGCTCCATGCCGCGAGGATGACCGGGCGCGTCGAGACCTCGGTGAGCAACGTGTTAGGAGTCGTCGAACCCGGGCGGGCGCGAATCAGGCGCGCGGATCCGGCGGGCGGATCAGGCGAGCGGATCGGCGAAGGGATCCGCGAACGGGTCGGCCATCGGATCGGTGAACCCGGGCAGCCGCTGGGATGCCTTCGCCTCGGCTTCTTCTTCGGCGTAGCCCGCGTAGCCGGTGCGCTCGAGCTCGTCGGCGAGCTCGGGACCGCCCGAGCTCTGGATGCGCCCCCGGGCGAGCACGTGCACGCGGTCGGGCTTCAGCTCGGTGAGCAGCCGGCTGTAGTGGGTGATGGCGAGCACCCCCAGGCCGGTCTCGTTGGTGGCGGCCTCGATCCGGCGGGCGCAGTCGCGGAGGGCGTCGACGTCGAGCCCCGAGTCGAGCTCGTCGAGGATCGCGAACCGCGGCTGGAGCACGGAGAGCTGGAGCGTCTCGTTGCGCTTCTTCTCGCCGCCGGAGAGATCGACGTTGAGCGGGCGGTCGACCAGGCGCTCGTCGAAGTGGATGCGCTCCGCTTCGGCCACCGTGTGCGCCCGGAGGCCCTCGATCGAGCGGCCGGACGCGGCGAAGCTCTGCGCGAGCACGTCGTCGACGGACACCCCGGGCACCTCGATCGGGTACTGCATGGCGAGGAACACGCCCGCTTGGGCCCGCTTCCACGTCGGCAGCGAGAGCAGATCGACGTCGTCGAGCAGCACGCGCCCGCCGGTGACCTCGTAGCCGGGCTTGCCCATGATGACGTGCGAGAGCGTCGACTTGCCGGAGCCGTTGGGGCCCATGACGGCGTGCACCTCGCCGCTGCGGACGACGAGGTCGATCCCCTTCAGGATCTCCTTGCCCTGCACCGCGGCGCGCAGTCCCTCGATGCGCAGCTCGTGGGTGTCGGTGATGTTGCGGGCTTCGCTCATGGGATGACCACCAGGACGTCTTCGCCGTCGATGCGCAGCTCGTACACGGGGACGGGCTTCGTGGCCGGCAGCGAGTCCGGGTGCCCGTCGATGAGCGAGAAGCGACTGCCGTGCTTCCAGCACTCGATCATGCGCTCGTCCGCATCGATCTCGCCCTCGGCCAGGGAGATCTTCTGGTGCGTGCAGACGTCACCGATGGCGTACCAGTCGCTGTCGAGGTGCACGACGCAGATGGCGAGCCGTCCGAGCCGGAACGACCGGGCCTCGCCGTCGGGCACGTCCTTCACCGAGCACACGCGCTCTTCCACCAGCATCAGTCGACCTCCGCGCGCTCGATGGCGGCCGCGGCCGCTTGGGCTTCGGCGACGAGGGCGGCGCGCTCCGCGGTGGCGATCGCCGCGCGCGCGACATCCGAGCCGAACTCGCTCGCGAGGCGACGGTCGAGGCGGTCGTTGATGCGGCTCGTGATCAAGGGGACGGCCGCCGGGACCGGGAGGCGGTCGAGCACCTCGGCGAAGAAGCCACCGACGATGAGGCGCTCGGCGACGGCCGTCGGCACGCCGCGGCTCTCGAGGTAGAACCGCTGGTCTTCGTCGACCGGACCGACCGTCGACGCATGGGAGCAGCGCACGTCGTTGTTCTCGATCTCGAGGTTCGGCACGGACTCCGCCCACGCGTGGTCGGACAGCTTGATGTTGCGGTTGGTCTGGAAGGCGTTGGTGCCCCGTGCCTCTTTCCGCACCTTGATGAGGCCGGTGTACACCGACTTGCTGTGGTCGCCGACGGCGCCCTTGAAGAGCAGGTTGCTGGTCGTGTCCGGCGCGGCGTGGTCCTGGAAGGTGCGGAAGTCGAGCATCTGCTCGCCCTCGCCGAAGTACAGCGCCGAGAGCTCGCCGCTGGCGCCGCGGCCGGCGAGGCGGCAGTCGGCCCGGGTGCGGGCGTAGTCGCCGCCGAGGCCGGCCTGCGTCGCCGTCACGGTGGCGTCGCGGTCCGCGCGCGACACCTGTGAGGCGATCTGCCACACCCGGGGGCCGCGGTCCTGCACGTTGAGGTAGCGGACCCGCCCGCCCGCGTCGGCGGCGAGCTCGATCACGGGAGCCGCGAAGGCCACGACGTCGTCGGAGCCGTGCCAGTCGAGCACCGCCACCGAGGCCTGCTCCCCCACGCGCACGACGAGGCGCGAGAACACCGCGACCTCGGCTTCGTCGATCCAGTCGACGATCGCGACGGGCTCGTCCACCTCGAGGCCGCGCGGGATGCGCAGGGTCACGGGCGCCGGGTTCCAGGCATCGTTCAGCTCGGCGAACCAGTCGACCGGATCGCCCTCGGGACCGTCGAGCGCAGCCGCACCACCCGAGGGGTCGGCGCCCTCGCTCGAGGTCTCGAGCGAGACCCCGGCGTCGGCCCAGCGGGGCTCGAGGTGCGCGTGCACCACGCCGCCGTTCACGAGCACGACGACCCCGGCGACCGGACCCAGGGCGTCGAGCACCGCGCGGGCGCCGGCCGGAACGGTGGCGCCGGAGCGGGGCAGCGCCGGGGTGAACTGCTCGAGGTCGAGCTCGTCGATCCGGCTGTAGCGCCAGACCTCTTCGTCGGTCGTCGGCAGCGGCTGCGCCGCGACGCGCTCGAGCGCGGCGCGGCGGCGAGCGACCAGCCAGGGCGCACCCGGCACGCTGGCCTGCAGGTCAGGAGTGAGGAGTTTCAGCGTCGGACCTCGGAGCCACGCCGTGAGGCGGCGGACGGAGCACGGGAGCGGAGCGGGCGAGCGCCCTCCTCCACGGAGGGCCGAATATACCCTATCGCCGTAGTGCTAATTCCAACCGGGACGGCCGGAGGCTCGCGGCCCGCACGGGGCCGGTGCGCTCGTTGGATCTACCGGCGGCGACGGAAGCGCCCGAAGAACCCGCCGCCCTTGGCCTCGGCCGAGCGCCGCTGCTCCATCTCGAGCTCCGCCAGGATCTGCGGGCCGGCGTCGTTGATGATGTCCTCGGCCTCGTCGAGCAGCTCGGCGATGCCCTCGCCCTCGGGCTCGTCCGGCGTCGGCGGCGTGACGAGCGTCCCGTGCTTCCAGTTGACGTCGGCGAGGCGGGGCTCGAAGGCCGAGCAGTTCTCAGGGCACCGCCACGGCGCCTCGGGCGCCAGGTCGAGGTTGCACTTCCGCACGGTCTCGCCGTTCGGGTAGGTCCGGCTCTCGAACTGCTTGCACTCTGCACGCATCGGCATGGCGCCAGTGTGCCACCTCCGCGATAAAGATCAGCGCAAGCGGACACGCCGCGGACAGGACCCCCCAACAGGAGACAGGAGCAGGAGACAGGAGCAGGACCCGGGAGCAGCGGCCGGGGTGGGGGTCCGGAGGGGGTGCTCGCAAGCGCGTCGGGCGCGCGGCGCGGGGGACGCCTACTCGGGCTTGCGCACGAAGGTCTTCGCCGAGGCCCGGTTGAGGTCGCGGAGGCCTTCCGACGGGCGCTCGTGCGGATCGATCGTGGCCTCGGGGTCGGAGGCGGCGGTCGTCTGGTGGCCCTCGTGCACGACGAGCTCGGACTCACCGAGCCGGATCACGTTGCCGGCCCGCAGCGCCACCGGCTGCTCGATGCGCTCGCCGTCGACCAAGGTGCCGTTGGCGCTGCCCATGTCGACGCAGATCAACCCGTCGGGGGCCGGGTCGAGCCACAGGTGCCGGCGAGAGACGGTGGGGTCGTCGAGCTGCAGACCGTCGCAGTCGCGCCCGACCTCGAGGCGGTTCTCGACCGGCACCACGCGACTCGGGTGCCCGGGCTCGGTCACCTGCAACCAATAGATCGACATGGCCTCACCTTAGCGAGTGACCACCCGCAGACGGACGATCGCGGACGGCACCCCGCGGGACGCGCAGAGGAGGCGGGCCGCGACGGGCGCGCGCGCCCACGAGCGTCCGGCACCCCGCGACGCGCGGCTGGCTCGGCGCTGCTGGATGGCGCTCCCGGGTCGGCGCTACTGGGTCGGCGCTACTGGATGACGTTGACGTAGACGATGATGATCGCGGCGAGCAGCACCACGATGATGCCGGCGATCACGAGGATGCGGCCGAGCTGGCTGTCGGCGAGCTCCTCCTCATCGGCGAGCGGTCCGGGCTTCGGCGAGTCCTGTGCTGGTTCCACTGGCGTTCCCCCCTTGGCGCTGGCAACCAGATCGGAGAGGTTGTCGGCGTTGATCATGACGGTTTCGTCTTGACGCTTCTCTTCGCGGGAACCACGGAAGTCTCCTCCGGCATTGCCCTGATCGGTCGGATCGCTCACGTGGGTCCTTTCCTCGGGTCCCGATGCCTTGCGTTGAGACCCGTGCACTTCGGGTCCTGTCGTGCCGCCTCCCCCGGCCGCGGCGACCGGCGCGAGCGCACGGTTCGGCAGCGGGTGTCGACGACGGCGCGAGTGTAGCGACGACCTGTCCGCGGAGCCGGGGATCCTGTGGGGAACGCGCCAAGCACACCAGCGCGCGTCCCCGGAGCGGCGCGCGATCGGCGGCGGTCAGCCGACCGAGCCCTCCATCTGGAGCTCGATCAGACGGGACCACTCGACCGCGTACTCCATCGGCAGGGTCCGGGTGACGGGTTCGATGAAGCCGTTCACGATCATGCCCATCGCCTGCTCCTCGGAGAGGCCGCGGCTCATGAGGTAGAAGAGCTGCTCGTCGGCGACCTTGGAGACGGTGGCCTCGTGGCCGATGATCGCGTCGCGCGCGCCGACCTCCATGTAGGGGAAGGTGTCGGAGATGCTCAGCTCGTCGAGGATGAGCGCGTCGCACTGCACGTGGCTCTTGCAGCCGTAGGCGTCGTCCTCGACGCGCACGAGGCCGCGGTACGAGGTGCGGCCTCCGTCCTTGCTGATCGACTTGGAGACGATCTTCGACGTGGTCTCCGGGGCGGCGTGCACCATCTTGGCGCCGGCGTCCTGGTGCTGACCGGGCCCCGCGTAGGCCACGGAGAGCACCTCGCCGGATGCCTTCGGGCCCACCATGTAGACCGCCGGGTACTTCATCGTGAGGCGGCTGCCGATGTTGCCGTCGATCCACTCCATGTGGCCCTCGGCCTCGACCCGGGCGCGCTTGGTGACCAGGTTGAAGACGTTGTTCGACCAGTTCTGGATGGTCGTGTAGGTGACGCGCGCGCTCGGCTTCACGACGAT
>CAYUOL010000119.1:0-17268 GCA_964446345.1 uncultured Iamiaceae bacterium
ACGACCACCCGGTCGGGGCGCTCGTGGTCCGGTCGCCCGAGCTGAGCGAGCGCATCGCCCGCACCCTGCTCGGGCCCCTGCTCACGCTCGACGACGACGAGCGCGACGTGCTGCTCGGGACGCTGCGCACCTACTTCCAGGAGGCCGGGTCGACCGCGCAGACCGCCGAGCGCCTGTTCTGCCACCGAAACACGGTGCGCAACCGGCTGCAGCGCATCGAGAGCCTGACGAACCGCTCGCTCACCGACCCGGCGGCGGTCACCGAGCTCGGGATCGCCTTGACGGCGCTGACGCTGACGGGCCTCCCGCTCAGCGGGTGAGCCAGAGGTCGCGCAGCCAGGTCTTCGGGCCGATGGTCTGGATCGTCCCGTTCTTGGCGGCGTAGATCCCGTTCACCTTCGGCGACGCCGCGAGCGCCCAGACCGCGCGGCCCAGCCAGACGTAGGGGATGTTCATCCCGAACTCGCGGTTGATGATCTGGTACTGCTCGTCCTTGACCTTCTCGTCGCTGCTCCCGAGCGCCGTCTTCACGGCCTCGTCGATCTTGCTGTTGGCGAAGCGCGGGAAGTTGGTCGAGATGCCCGGCGGCGGTGCGATCGACGTCGATCGCCAGAACGAGGCGTCGCCATCGGGGCTCGGCGAGCCGAACAGGCGGAAGCGGCCCATGTTGTAGTTGCCGGAGGCGATGGTCGCGATCAGGTTGATCTGGGGGAGCGGGATCACGGTCACCTTCATCCCCGCGGCCTCGTAGCCGCTCTGCAGCAGCTGCGACTCGGCCTGGATCTGCACGTCCGCCTGCGTGTGCAACGTGAACTCGAACGGCTTGCCCGTCTTCGTCGTGTACTCCTTCACGAGCGCCTTGGCCTTCTCGAGGTCGTACTTCGGGTAGCCGTTGTCCGCGAGGTAGCCGATCTGGCCTTCCGCGAAGGGGCCGTTGGCAGTGCCGTAGATGCCGAGCCCGATCTCCTTGTTGAACTTCTTGGTGTCGGTGGCGTAGGCCACCGCCTGGCGCGCGGTGAGGTCGTTGAACGGCGGCGCCGTCGTGTTGAGCGCCTCGAAGTGCTCTTCACCGGCGAGGTTCTCGACCCGCTTGAGATCGGTCGACGTGCGCATGTCGACGATCTCCTGGGCCGATTGGGTGTCCATCATGTCGAGCGTGCCGGCCCGCAGGTCCGAGTAGCGCTGGTTGTTGTCGGGGATCGGTCGGATGTCGAGGGCATCGAGGTGGGGGAGCCCCTTCTTCCAGTACGACGCGTTCTTGGTGAACGACCAGTTCTTGTCCTTCGCGTGGTCGCTGAACACGAACGGTCCCGTGCCGATCGGCTTGTTCGCGAGGTCGGGGCTGGCCAGCATCGCCGGGGCGATCATGTAGCCGGTCTGGCGCGCGGCGAAGAGGAGCGGCAGCGACACCATCGGCTCCGACAGCTTCATCACGACGTGGGTCGGATCGGTCGTGGTGATCGAGGCGACCTTGGCGAAGTCGGGGCCGGTGATCAGGCTCTTGCGGTAGGCCTCGAGGTTGTCGGTGACCACTTGGCCCGTGAGCTCGGTGCCATCGTGGAACGTGACGCCGGTCGGGATCGTGATCGTCCACGTCTTGAACTCGTCCGACGGCTCGATCGCCGTCGCGAGGTAGGGAACCGCGTTGCCCTTCTCGTCGAGCGTCGCCAGGGGATCGAAGACGGCCGACGCGACGAAGTGGCCCGACGAGGACAAGGCGTACCGTGTCGGATCGACCCCTTCGGGCTCGGCCTCGATGCCGAAGACGATCTTGCCGCCGTTCGTCGGCGGGGCGCCATCGGGCGGTCCCGCCACCTCCCCGTACACGTTCTTCGGTGGCGTCGTCGTGGTCGTGGTCGGCTCGTTGGCGCTGCCGTTCGAGGCCGTGCTCGAGCACGCCGTGGTCAGCAGCACCCCGGAGAGGATCGCCGCCGTTGCGACGAGGCTCCCGAAGGCGCGCGCCTTCTGCCCTGGTGTGGTGGTCATCGCTCTCCTGACGCAGCACTGCACGGTGGCCGAGCCACCGCCGCAGCCCCACCTGACGGTCCCCAAGATCGTCAGGGTCGTGGACCATTTCGTTCCCGCATGCGCTCCCACCTCGTGCGATCGCGCACTGCGGTGCGCATGTTCGCGCACCTCGTCCCGATGCGGGGGTCATCCGGGTCGTTCGGACCAGGCAAATGGGTCGCTGGTCCCCCGGTGACCCCCTCCAGGTGGAGGGGTCTGGCAGGCGTCAGGGTGGCGGCGTCCGGCGAGGACCGGAGGTGGGCGCGAGGAGGCGAGGCGCCGGCTGCCCGCACGCGGCAAACGGCGGTGACCGGGGCGCCTGCCGCGCCGGTCACCGCCGTTTGACTTGGGGAGCCGTTCGCTCTTGGGGAGCCGTTTGCCTTGGGGGTCAGTGCGTGGGCACTACGGCGTGGGGATCACGCCGTCCACGAAGTTGAGGTTGATGCTGTTCGACTTGCCCGAGACCATCCCGGTCAGTGCCGGGCCGAGCAGGCCGCAGCCGAAGAAGGGGAAGCTCGGCACCGTGAACTTCGGCTGACTCAGCTTCAGTGCATCGGTGCCGCGGTCGACCGTGCCGCTCAGGTCGAGCGAGAGGTCGACGTAGCAGGTCTTCGGGTTGGTGAGCTTGAGCGAGCTCGTGATCGCGGTGGCGGTCACCGCCATGCGGGCCTTCACCGCCACCTTCGCGTTGTCGATGCCCGGTGTGCCGCTCGGCGCGAGCGACGCCGTCGGGGGCGCCAGGGTGGTGATCTCGATGTGCGCGTTGACCGGCAGCGCCGCGAGCACGCCCGGCAGGGCCGCCACGTCGACCGGGTTGAACACGGTCTTGGTGTTCGAGATCGTGCGGGTGGCGAAGTTGATGTCGGCCTCGATCGAGCCGGTGGGGTGCACCGTCTTCTCGAAGATGAGGTCGCCCTTGCGGATCACGATCGTGCTCTGCGTGCCCTTGCTGACGCCCGTGTAGTGGGCGGTGGTCGGTCCGCCGGTGAAGTTCAGCGCGATGGCGTTGTTGGCGCCCGCGACCTGCTGGTTGAGGGCGCCGGTGCCGAACCCGCAGGTGCGGTTCGGGTGGGCCGGATCGTCCGCCGGGAACTGCGGGATCGTGAAGGGATCGGCGGCGACCGAGAGGGCGCCGGTGCGCCGGTTGGCCTGGCCCTTGAGCGTGAGCGCCAGGTCGACGTAGCACTTGTTGGCATCGGTCAGCTGCTGGTCGGTCGCCGGCTGCTGCGTGGCGCCCGCCTGGATGTAGACGGTGAGGTGCAAGCGGTTCGTCGCGTTGACGGTGAGGTCGGCGACGCCGTCGGTGGCGCTGGGGGTGGCCGTGCCGCTGACGCTGCCGATCTGCTCGAGGTCGGTGCGGACGTAGAGCACCAGGTTGAAGGGTCCGACGAAGGTCTCGGTGTAGCTCGGCTTCAGCGTCACCGCGCCGTCGAGGACCTTTTTGTTGGTGTCGTCGAGGGTCGCCGTCACCGTGCCCTCCGGGTGCAGCACCCGCTGGTACTGATCGCCCCGGTGGATCGTGATCGTGCTCTGGGTGCCGCTGGTGGTCCCCGAGTAGTTGATCGTCGTGGCCTCCGCGTTGGAGGGGCGGAGCACGAGGATGCTGGCGGCGAGCGCCGCGAGGAGCGCGATGGCGATCACCGTTCGCCGGGTGCTCCAGGACGCTCTGGCCGTCGCCAGGCGGGTGGACGCGTTGGTCATGTGGTTCCTTCCCGAGTGACTCGGGTCGCGCGCGCCGAAGGCGACGTGCCCCCAAGTGCAAGCCGATGTCTCGATGCCACAACCACACCAAACACCCCAACAGTGACAGTGACAGTGGCGGTGTCACTATGGTCACACGAGGTTCAGGCTGTCAACCGGAAGCGCGGCCGCGAATGCTGCCGGTGCACACTGGGTGCTTTCACGAGATGCGCGGTGGACGGCCGGGCGCGCCGAGGTCGGCTTCGATGACGCCGCCGTGCACCACGAAGTCCTCCAGGGCCTGCTGGATCGCCCGGGCGAAGCTCGTCTGCACCGCGCGCAGCGCCACGTCCTGCAGCTCGGCGAAGCTGGCACTGACCCGGTCGGGTGCGGGCCAGCCGGGGAAGCCCGCCGTGGGCTCCTCGGCGAAGAGGTCGATCAGCTCCTGCGCCAGCGCGTCCAACCGGGCCTGCATCAGCGAGTTGGCGCGGTACATGAGCTGGGGGTGCACGCCGATGCGGTGCAGGCGGCCGCTGAGCTCGAGCGCGGTGCGGCTCGGCACGCGATAGGAGCGTGGTTGCGATCCGGCGACGGGGTGGATCACCTCGTACCGCTCGAGCTCGGGGAGCAGCGCCGCGTCGTCGGTGCCGAAGATCTGGAGCACCGCCGCCGCCTCGAGCACCGACTCGCCGTCGGTGTGCTCGTCCAGCCAGGGCGTGCGCAGCTCCTCGCCGATCTGGAGCAGGGGCGCGAGCGAGGCCCGGCTCCCGCGCGGGTCGCGGAGCACGCGCGCGATTGCGTCGAGGCCCAGGCCCTGCTCCCGCAGCGCGGCCACGCGGCGGAGGCGCTCCACGTGCGCCGAGGTGTACCAGGCCTGGCGCCCGACGCGCGCGGGCGGCTCGACCAGACCGGACTGGCGGTAGAAGCGGATGGTGCGCGACGGAACCCCGCTGCGCTGCGCCACCTGTTCGAGCGTGAGACGATCCGCTGCCCCGTCCTCCGCCGGATCCGAGCCCATCACCCAGTATCCCGCATCGAACATCCCGCATCGAACGCCGGCCCAGCGGGGACCGTGGCGGTCCGGACAAGGACGCGTGTCGCACTACGCTGCGTGAGTGCACGAGAGGGGTGCGGTGTCACGGGTGGAGCACAACGAGCCAGCGGACGACTGGTTCAACAGCGACGACCGGTTCCGGCTGCTGGCGGACGCGGCCCCGGTGGGGATCTTCGTCTCCGCGCCCGACGGGCGCGCGCTGTACGTGAACCGTCAGGGTGAGATCAACACGGGTCGCTCGTGGGAGGAGATCCGCCACCTCAAGTGGCACGAGTTCATCCACCCCGACGACCTCGAGGCCGTGGTCGACGAGCAGGCCCGTTCGATCGAGGCGGGGGACGCCTTCATCGCCGAGTACCGCATCGTGCGCCCCGACGGCGAGGTGGTGTGGGTGCGCTCCCGTGGCGGTCGCATCCTCGACGATGCCGGCCAGACGATCGCCGTGATGGGCACCGTGGCGGACATCACCGAGGTCCACGAGGCCACCGAGCGCCTCCGTGACAGCGAGCAGCAGATGCGCGACGTGCTCGCGGAGCTCGAGCACCGCGCGACCCACGACGAGCTCACGGGCCTGCCGAACCGGGTCGTGCTCGAGGCGCAGCTCGACGTCGCCCTCGCCCGCTCCCGCAGCCGCAGCGGCACGGGGGGCGGGGGCGTCGCGGTGCTGATGATCCTCATCGACCGGGTCTCGCTGGTGGCGGAGTCGCTGGGCCACCAGCTCGCGGACCAGCTGCTCATCGAGGCGGCGGACCGCATCCACGCCGTCGCGGTCGGCACGATCCCGGCGCGGTTCGCGCACGACCAGTTCGTCGTCGTGCTCGAGGACCTCGACGACGTGAACGACGCGGTGTGCGTGGCGCAGTCGATCATCGAGTCGATCGGCCGCCCCTTCCTGCTGGACTCCGGCGAAGCGGTGGCCTCCGCGTTCGTCGGCATCGCCATGAGCACCGACGGCCAACGGCGACCGCAGGACCTCATGGCCGACGGGGGCGTCGCCATGCGGCGGGCGCGCGAGCTGAACCTGTCGGGGTTCGAGATCTTCGACCCCCAGATGCGGGCTCGGGTCGACGCGCAGCGCCGCAGCGAGATCGCCCTGCGCCACGGCATCGAGCGCGACGAGTTCGAGCTCTACTACCAGCCGATCGTCGATCTGCGATCGGGCGGGGTGGTGAGCGCCGAGGCGCTGATCCGCTGGCACCGCCCCGGCACCGGGATGGTGCTGCCCGACGCGTTCATCCCCATCGCGGAGGAGAGCGGCCTGGTCATCGAGGTCGGATCGTGGGTCATCCAGGACGCGTGCGCGCAGGTGGCCGCGTGGCAGCGCGAGCTGGGCGCCGCCTGCCCCAACGTGTCCATCAACCTGTCCGGCCGGCAGCTGGCGCACCCGGAGCTCACCGCGACGGTCCGCGACGCGATCGAGTGCAGCGGGGCGGATCCGTCGCTGCTCACGTTCGAGATCACCGAGACGGTGCTGCTGCGCGACGTCGAGCGCGCCGTCGCCACCCTCGATTCGCTGCGCGACCTCGGTGTGCGGCTCTCGCTCGACGACTTCGGCACCGGGTACTCGTCGTTGACCTACCTCACCCAGTTCCCCGTCGACACCCTCAAGATCGATCGCACCTTCGTCTCGCGCGGCGCCGAGGTCAACGAACCGATCGTCAACATGATCCTGGTGCTCGCGGCCACGCTCGGCCTCGACGTCGTGGCCGAGGGCGTCGAGACCGACGCGCAGGCCGAGTCGCTGCGGGCGGCGGGGTGCACCAAGGCACAAGGGTTCCTCTTCGCGCGCCCGGCGCCGTCGGACGACCTGGTGCAGATGCTGCGCCCGTCCGGCACGCTGGAGCGATGAGCGCACCGGACCCGACCGCACCACCGGCCCGGCCCCGGCCGCCCGCGGCCTTCTACGTCACGTTCAGCGGCGAGAAGGAGAAGGGCGGCAGCAAGCCGATCAACAACGTCGTCGCGCTCGATCGCGACGGCCGGATCATCAGCCGCAAGGTGCTGCGCCACCTGCCGCCCGACGTGCGGCTGCACATCCTGCGGGGCATGGCCTTCGGTGCTGACGGCACGCTCTACGTCGCCAACGCGCACCGCACGCACAGCATGATCCTCGCGTTCGGCCCGCCGAACGAGAAGGGCCACCGGGCGATGCTGGGCGTCGAGCCCTTCGCCCACCACGACCGCGAGGGCCTCGCGCTGGTGCACCCGTACGGGGTCGCGTTCGACCGCGACCACCGCCTGTTGGTGTCGGTGCAGGACACTGCGGTGGTCACCCGCTTCGAGCCGGACCGGCGCACGGCACCGATCGCGCACTACCTCCGGTCGTTCTTCCAGCACATCCCCTTCCTGCCCGGGACGCTCGTGGCCGGGTCGCTGTCCGAGTCGCGGCTGGACGGGCTGGAGCTGCCCGAGGCGGTGCCGCCCCACCAGGGCGGGCTCACCACGCCGCGCGGCATCGCCTACGACGAGGTCAGCCACCACGTGTACGTCGCCGACGAGTTCACGCGGTCGGTGCGCTGCTACGACGCCGACACCGGTGCGTTCCTGGGCGACGCGGTGCAGCTCAAGCACAAGCACGGTCGCCCGATCGGGCTGCACCTCGCCGGGCGCACGCTGTACGTCGGCACGAAGGGTGGGAACCACGTGTTCGCGTACGACCTCGACGACGAATCGCTCGAGAAGGTCGTCGACGGTGCGAGCGACGAGCTCACCATCGGGCACCCCTCGGGCATCACGCTCGGGGCTGACGGCGCGCTCTACATCGCGAGCCTCGAGGACCGGTGCATCGTCCGCCGCGACACGGTCTCCGGCGCACTGACGCGGTTCGGCGAGGAGTTCACCGACGCCCCCGAGCACATCATCTCGGTCCCGCCGCAGTTCGCGGTGCCGCCGCCCGACCTGCGGGCATGATCGCCGGCCGGGCCGGGCGGGCGATCAGTACGCGGGCACGGCGTCGCACACACCGGGGCCGAGCAGGTTCATGTTCTTGACCGTGCGGTTGTACGAGTCCTTGTACTTGTCGGGCGTCGCCTGCACGATCTTGTGGCCCTGGATCACGACCCACGTCGGGGCGTAGGTCATCTTCGTGACCTTGAAGACCCCGGGCGCCGTCTCGTCGACGGTGAAGGTCTGGAGCGTCCCGTCCTGGTTGTCGTTGACCAACGTCGAGTCCTGGGTCGGGGACTGGTTCGACAGGAAGTTGCCCATGCCGTAGGTGACGTACTTGTCGCCGATCTTCTCGCAGGGCTGCACGACGTGGACGTGGTCGCCGAGGATCAGGTCGACATCGGGTGACGCCAGCAGGTCCTTGGCCAGCTGGCGTTGCTGGGCGTTGGGCTGGTGCAGGTACTGGTCGCCCCAGTGGATGCTCACCACGACGAACTGCGCGCCGCGCTCCTTGAGCTTCTTGGCCTGGGCGAGGATCCCGTCCTTGCCGATCGCGGGCCACAGCATCCCCTTGAGCCACGGCGCCTCGTCGGGCACCTTCGAGTTCGGCCCGGCGTCGTTGTAGATCGTGTAGCTGAACGCGAGGTGCCCGACCTGCACGCCCTTGACGTCGTAGATCGGGGGCGTGTCCATCTCCTTCTGGTCCCGCCCGGCCCCGGAGTGCTTGAGCCCGGCGGCCTCGAGCGCCTGCAGCGTCTGGTTCACCCCCGCCAGCTGACGATCCCACGTGTGGTTCGACGCGGTGTCGCACCCGTCGAAGCCGGCGTTCTTGAGGGCCGTCGCGATCTCCTTCGGGGCGTTGAAGCTCAGCGTCCGCGGGATCGTGAGGTTCTTGTTGTCCATGGAGATCGGCGTCTCCTGGTGGCACAGGGCGAGGTCGGGGGTGGAGATGAGGTCCTTGACGCCGGCGAACATCGGGTCGAAGTCGTAGGCGACGTCCTTCTTGCCCTTGGCGTTGGCCTGGCCATCGGTGATCACGTAGTTGTGCAGCAGGATGTCGCCCGACGCCGCGAGCGTGAAGTGCTTCGGCACGAAGGCTGTCGTGGTGGTGGTCGCCGCCTCGTCACCAGCGCCGTCACCGGGGGATCCGCAGGCCGCTGCCGCCACGACGAAGAGGGCGACCAATGCGGCCAGCGTTCTTCTCATCGGACGGGCAGCGTACTGCCGGGTCCCGGGGCTTTTGGCATCGCGCGAGCGCCGGACCGGCTCGCCGTGACGCCGACATGCGCGGCCGGGCGGGCGCCGTAAGATCCCGCGATCCTGGACGAGCCACCCGAACCGATGCCCCTCGTGGCCGCCGACCAGGTGCGCATCGACGAGCCACCGATGCCGGCGGTCTCGCGCTCGTCCAACGACGTCATCCGCGTGGCGATCGCGGTGGCGGTCTTCGCCCTCGCGGTGCTCACCGCAATCTTCTCGCCGGCGGCCATCCAGGCGCTCGAACGGGACCTGCTCACCTTCGTCGGCAACCTGCCGCGCTCGATCGAGAACTCGGTCATCGCCTTCATCCAGGTCAGCTCCATCTACGCGCCGCTCGTGCTGCTCGTGTCGATGGTGGTGCTGCGGCGCTTCCGTCGGCTGCTCGTGGTGGTCGCCACCGCGATCGTCACCGCCCCGTTGCTGCGCCTGACGACGCTGGTGGTCGAAGGCACGAGCGGCGTCCGCCTGCGAACCCTGGACCCGTTGAGCCCGTTGACGCCGTTGCTGTCCCGTGGGCTGCGCGCCGCGAACGACGTGCCGTCCATCACCTACGTCGCCGTCACGATCGCGATCGTGACCGTGGAGAGCCCTTGGCTCACGCGGCCCTGGCGCCGGGCGGCGCGGGTGATCGTCGTGGCGGTGGCGTTCGCGCACCTCGCGGCGCGTGACAACGCCGACCGCGGCCTGCCGATCGACATCGGCATCGCCCTGGCCCTCGGATGGCTCGTCGGGCTGGTGGTGCTGCTCGTGGTGGGTCGCCCGAACCGGCGGGCGCGCGGGCGCGACATCGTCGAGGCCCTGGATCGCTTCGGGCTGCGGGCGAGCTCGGTGGACATCGACTCGTCCCGCCTGTCCGACTCGCTCGCGTACCGGGTGCAGTGCGTCGACGCGCCGCCGTTGCTCGTCAAGCTGACCAACGTGGACGACCAGGGCAGCCACGTGATCTCGCGCCTGTACCGCTTCGTCCGCGTGCGCGAGGTGGGTGACGAGCACCCGTTCTGGCCGCCGTTGCGCGCTCGAGAGCACGAGGCGCTCATCGCGTACGCGGCGCGCGACGCCGGCGTGCGCACGCCGCGCGTGCGCGCGGTCGGCTCGGCTCGCCAGGGCGACGCGGCGCTGCTCGCGTTCGAGGCGGTGGGCGGGGCGACGATCGCGAGCTCGTTGCCCGATCAGGCCTTCGACGACGACCTGTTGGCGCAGGCGTGGGAGGCGGCCCGCCTGCTGCGCACGCACCACATCGCCCACCGCGACCTGCGGGTCGGCAACCTGCTGCGCGGCGTGGACGGCGAGGCCTGGGTGGTCAACTTCGACGCCGCGCAGCTGCAGGCCGACGACGCGCTGCTGGCGAACGACATCGCCGAGCTCCTGACCTCCACCGCCGTGCGCGTCGGCGCCGAGCGGGCCGTGGCGGCCGCGGTCGCGGGCATCGGCGCAGACGCCGTCGTCTCGGCGTTGCCGCGGCTGCAACCGCTGGCCCTCAGCCGCACGACCCGCGCAGAGGTGAAGCAGAGCACGGGTCTGCTCGAGGACATCAGCGCCGAGGTGTGTCGCCGCACGGGCGCGGAAGAGGTCCCGCTCGAGCAGCTGCAGCGCCTGCGCGCCCGCACGATCCTGCTCTTCTTCATGAGCGCGTTCGCGCTGTACGCGCTCGTGCCGTTCGCGGCCGACGCGTCCGACATCGCCCAGGAGGTCCGCAACGCGGACTACCGATGGTTCGCGCTGGCGCTGCTGGCCTCGGCCGTGTCGTACCTCGCCGCCGCGATCGCGCTGACGGGCGCAGTGCCCGGGCGGGTGCGGTTCAGCACGACGACCGTCGCCCAGGTGGCGTCGCAGTTCGTCAACTTCGCCACCCCGGCCTCGGTCGGCGGCATGGCGCTGAACGTGCGCTTCCTGCAGAAGCAGGGCACCGATCCGCCGGTCGCGGTCGCGGCCGTCGGGCTCGACGTCGTGGCCGGCTTCATGGTGCACGTCGCGCTGCTGATGGGGGTGGCGGTCTGGGCCGGCAGCGACGAATCGGCCACGTTCCACCTGCCCGAGGCGTCGACGGTGGGGGTCGTCGCGGCGTTCATCCTCGGGTTGATGGTGCTCGCCGTCATCGTGCCGCCGTCGCGCTCGATGATCCTGCACAAGGGCATCCCCATCGTGAAGCGATCGCTGTTGGGGATCGTCGAAGTGGCACGGCACCCGACCAAGCTGCTCGAGCTGCTCGCCGGCTCGGCGCTCCTGACGTGTGCCTACGCCGCCGCGCTCGTCGCCTCCGTCTACGCCTTCGGGGGCGATCTGTCCGTCGCCACGATCACGCTGGTCTTCCTGGCCGGCTCGGCCGTGGCGTCGGTGGCGCCGACCCCTGGAGGCCTCGGCGCGGTGGAGGCTGCGTTGATCGGTGGTCTGACGAGCGTCGGCCTCGAGGCCAGCATCGCGGTGAGCGCCGTCGTGATCTTCCGCCTCGCCACCTTCTGGCTGCCGCTGGCGCCGGGGTGGTTCGCGTTCCGGCACCTCGAGAAGCAGGAGGCCATCTGACCCGCCCGCGGGCCCGTGTGCATCGCGGAGCGGAGAAGGGCTGCGATGATGAACGGCATGTGGCCCCCGGAGGATGACGACCCCACGACGCTGTCGTCGCCGCCGCTCCGGGACGAGTCCGGGCCGGCGCCCACCGCGGTGGCGCCGCCCCCACGCGACGAGCCCGCGAAGGTGCGGGGATGGGCCCGCACCGCCCGGCTCGCGGTGCGCGTCGCGTCCGTCGCCGTCTTCGTCGGCACGATCAGCGCCTGGGTGTTCGCCGGATCCCTCTACAGCGACACGCGCGCCACCGCCACGAACGCCGCGACGGCGTTGCGCTCGGCCAGCGCGGTGGCCGCGGGCACGGCGAAGATCGCGCGCGAGGTCGCGGCGAACTCGTCCACGATCGAGGGCAGCACGGGCGACCTGGCCACACTCGCGAAGAACGTCGCGTCGCTCAGCGAGAACGTGCGCAAGGTGACCCAGCTCGGCGGCCTCCTCTCCGGCACCGTCGCCGACGTCGATCGCAGCCTCGCCGACGCCAAGAAGCAGCTCGACGACCTGCAGAAGCGGCTGGCGTCGACGGGCACCGCGATCACCTCGGCGCAGACCACGATCAACGCCACCGCCGACGTGCTCGACAAGGCGGCGGCCGACACCACGGCGTTGGCCGATCAGCTCGACAAGACGGCGTCCAACCTCGACCGCGACTCGTGGATCGCCCGCGTGTCGGTCGTCGCGTTCACGATCGCGGCCGTCGCGGTGCTGGTGGCCGCCGATCGGCTGGTGCTGCTGGCGGCCGCCTCGATCGATCGCACGCCGGAGAGCGGTCGATGAGCAGCCGCGCCGCCGACGGCCCCGATCCCGACGAGCCCGACGTCACCGATGGCGTGGAGGTCGGTGCGCCGTCGACCGACGCCCGACCGGGCGACGTCCCGCCGGGTGACGACGCACCGACGCCCGCCGCGAAGCCGTCGCGGATCGACGTGCGGTTCTCGTACGCCAACGAGCGCACGTTCCTCGCGTGGAACCGCACCGCGCTCGCGCTGGTCACCGCAGGACTGGCGATCACCCAGCTGCTGCCGCCGTTCAACGTGCCCGGCGGGCGGCGGATGATCGGCATGCCCCTGATCGTCCTCGGCATCGTGCTCGCCGTCGCCAGCCTGTGGCAGTGGCGGCGCAACGAGGACGCCATGCACGCGGATGAGCCCCTGCCGAAGTCGCCGCTGCCGATGATCCTCGCTGTGGTGATCGGCATCTCGGCCACCGTCGCGGCGATCCTGGCGGCGATCGGCCCTCCGTCGTGAGCGCGGACCAACCTGCCGAGGTCGATCCGGAGCCGACGCTCGGTGTGCGGGATTACGGCGAGGACGCCGACGAGGGCGTGGAGGGCCTCGCCGCGGAGCGCACCGAGATGGCGTGGTCGCGCACCGGCTTCGCGATGATCGGGTGCGGCGTCGTGATCGCGAAGGGTCTCCCGGCGCTGTCGTGGTCCTCGACGTCGCGCACGCTGGTGTTCCCGGAGTCCGCCAGCCACCCGATCCTCGGCGGCGCGGTGCTCAGCATCGGCGTGGCCGTCTGGTTCCTCGGCCACCTCTCGGCCCTCCGCCGGCGCCACGCCGGTGGTCGGCACGTGGCGGTGTGGTCCGATCTGGCGCCGACCGCGTTCGGCACGGCCGCCATCGGCGTCGCCGCCCTCGTGCTGGCGCTGTTCCAGAGCGGCTGATCCCCGGGAGCGATCAGGTGAGCAGCGCCTGGGGTGCGGCCCCCTTGGCGGCGCGCTCCTCCTCGGTCATCCGCCAGTCCTTGTTGTAGCGCCAGAACAGGTACGTGCCCGCCCCGATCGGGATGGGCAGCAGCCACGTGGCCATGCGGAAGAGCAGGACGGCGGCGGTCACCTGGGGGATGAGCGACTGTGGAAGACCCGCGCCCAACACGGCCACGAGCGCGACCTCCGCGACCCCGACGCCACCGGGGGTCGGCATGATGAGCGACGCCAACGACATGGTGCCGTAGGCCACGACGACCCGGGCGACGGAGATCTCGGACGCGGTCAGGCCCTGCATCCGCACGGCGACGAGCAGCACGAGGCACGCGCTGAGCTGGGACAGCAGCATGGCGCCGGTCAGCGCGTGCCAGCGGTCGCGCACCAGCCGGAGCAGCTCGACCCGGAAGGCGACCGTGCGCTCGTCCATGTCGTCGACGGTGCGGCGGCGGAACAGGCGGAAGAAGGGCGCCGCGATCCGGCCGAGCAACGAACCCAGCTTGCGCGCGAAGGACTCGCTGCGCAGCACGAGCGCCAGCAGGCCGATCGCGATGGCCATCAGCACCGCGACGACGACGGCGACCGCGACGACCCAGGCCGGCGCGTCACCGGTGGCCGCCATGACCAGCAGGGCGATCGCCACCAGGCCGTAGCGCACGAGGTTCGTCCAGATCCCGGTGGTCAGGTAGCTCGAGGTGATGTCCCCGAGCCCGAAGCCCCACGACCGCAGCATCGCGAAGTTGAGCCCGGTGGCCACGGCGCCGCCCTCGGGCACGGTGTTCGAGATCGCCGCGGATGCCATGTTGGTGACGCCGGCCTCGCGGTAGCGCAGGCCGGGGAGGGTGATGACGATCGGCGGGAGGTTGGTGAACAGGTTGAAGAGCCCGAGCAGCAGGATGACCACGACCTGGCCCGGGGTGATGAGCGACAGGCTGGCGCTGATGTCGTCGGTCGACGTGAGCTTGGGCAACAGGAAGACGAACACCAGGACGACGACGCCGTAGCTGAGGAACCCGCTGAGCATCTTGCGCAGCACGCCGCGCGGGCGGTCCTTGGGCACCCCCTCCTCGTCGGGGAGCCCCGTGTCCTCCACCGCATCCGGGGTCGCCTGCTGGTCGGCCATCCCCCCTTCGCTAGCAGACGCATGCCTCGTGTGCGCGCACCGTGCGCATTACGCTGGGCTCATGTGTCTGATCGCGCTGATGGGCCTGTTCGTCCCCCGGTTCGCCATCTTCCTGATGTGGCTCTTCACCGACCGGCTCTCGATCGCGTTCAACTCGTTCGTGCTCGGCTTCATCGGGTTCCTCGTGCTGCCGTTCACGACCCTCTTCTACGCGCTGGCGTACACGCCGGTCTTCGGGGTGAGCGGGTTCGGGTGGTTCCTCGTGGCCTTCGGGTTCATCCTCGACATCAGCTCGTACGGCAGCAGCGGCCGCGAGGGACAGCGCCGCCGCAGCTGACGGCGCCGGCCTCTCACTCGCCCGTCACCGCGCCGATCTCGACCAGCGTCCCGGCGCCGGTCGCCGGGGGCGTGCGCCGCGCCGAACGTCCCATCCGACGCTCGAGCCACGAGGCGAACCACGCCAGCAACAGGCACGTCGCGATGTACATGGCGCCCCCGACGATGATCAACGGGATCAAGGGGAACTCGAACTCGCCCGCGGAGGCGAGCTGCTTGATCTGCTTGAGCAGCTCGTCGTACGTGACGAGGAAGCCCAGCGCCGTGTCCTTGAGCAGCACGACCAGCTGGCTGATGATCGAGGGCAGCATCGATCGGATGGCCTGGGGGAGCAGCACCGCCCGCATGAGCTGGTGCTTGCGGAGCCCGATCGCGTAGCCCGCCTCGGCCTGCCCGCGCGGCACGCTCTCGACCCCGGCCCGGAAGAGCTCGGCGAAGACCGCGCCGTTGTAGAACATCAGCCCGAGCACCACCGCCCAGAAGGGCGTGAACCGCAGGCCCAGGGTCGGGGCGCCGTAGTACAGCACGAACATCAGCAGCAGCAGCGGGATCGCCCGGAACACCTCGACGAACCCGAACGAGAGGCGACGCACGGTCGGGTGCTCCGAGAGGCGGCCGGCGGCCAGCACGACGCCGAGGCTCAGCGCGAGCACGGCGGCCACGGCGGCGGCCGCCAGCGTGTGCAGGTAGCCGTCGAGGATCGTGCGCTGCACGGTGGCGTACTGCAGGATCGACCACTTCGTGCTGGAGAACTGCCCGGTCTGGACGAAGCGGGCGACGACGTACGCGAGGACGGCGAGCAGCGCAACGGTGCCGATGACGCCGATGAGGCGGTTGCGCGCCCGGGCGCGCGGCCCGGGGACGTCGAAGAGCACCGCGGTGGTGCCGTCGGCGCGGCCGCTCACCGGGCCGCGCTCCACCGGCGTTCGAGGCGACGCTGGAAGGCCGCGATCGGCAGCACGAGGATCAGGAACCCGATCACCATCCAGAGCAGCCCGTCCAGGACGGGGTAGCCGAGCTCGGACAGGTTGGCCCGGATCGACGCGGCCTCGGCCACGCTGAAGCCCGCCGCGACGGTCGTGTTCTTGAGGAGCGCGTTCATGATGCTGGCCAGCGGGGGCACGACGGCGCGCACGGCCTGGGGCAGGATCACGAAGCGCAGGGACTGGCCGAAGGTGAGCCCGATCGAGCGGGCGGCCTCCGCCTGGCCCACGCCCACGGTGTTGATGCCCGAGCGGATCGCCTCGCACACGAACGCCGAGGTGTAGGAGGTCAGCGCCACCACGGCGAACACGAAGAACGAGAAGTTGATCTGCAGGTACGGGAAGCCGAACGCCACGAAGAAGAACACCAGCGTGAGCGGCGTGTTGCGCAGCAGGTTGACGTAGAGCGTGCCGAAGGCCCGGAAGGCCGGGACGGGGGAGACCCGCATCCCGGCCAGCACGGTCCCGAACAGCAGCGACCCGATGCCGGCGATGACGAAGAGCTTGATCGTGTTCCCGAACGCGTCGACGAACAGGCTGCGGTTGTCCGTCAGGGTGTGGAGGAACTCGCTCATGGCTCAGCGGGCCGGGAGGTCGGTGCCGCTCGCGCGGGTCAGTACTTCTCGAGCGCCGGCGGCGTGCCGGCCGAGCCGGACTTGCCGAGGGTCGAGTCGTAGATCTTCTGCCAATCGCCGTCCTTGACGGCCTGCTCGAGGATCGTGTTCACCTGGGCCCGCAACGCCGCGTCGTCCTTGGGCAGGCCGACGCCGTACTTCTCGGTGGAGAACGTCTTGCCGACGACCTTCACCTTGTCCGGCTGCTGCGCGGCGTAGCCCTTGAGGATCGCGTCGTCGGTCGTCACCGCGTCGGCCTGGTTGTTGACCAGCGCGTCGACGCACTGCGAGTACTTCTCGAACTCCGACACCTGCGCCTCGGGGTGCTCGGTCTTGATCTACTGGATCGGCGTGGACCCCGTCACCGAGCACACCTTCTTGCCGCTCAGGGCGTCCGGGCCCGTGATGCTCGTGTCGTCCTTGCGCACCAGCAGGTCCTGGCCGGCGACGTAGTAGGGGCCGGCGAACGACACGGTCTCCTTGCGCTTGTCGGTGATCGAGTAGGTGCCGACGTAGTAGTCGATGTCGCCGTTGACGATCGCCTGCTCGCGGTTGGCCGAGGGGATGGCCTTGTACTCGATCTTGTCGGTGCCGTACCCGAGCTTGGCGGCGATGAGGTTCGCCATCTCGATGTCGAAGCCGGAGTACGTGCCCGTCGTGGGGTCCTTGTAGCCGAGGTTGGGCTGGTCCTCCTTGACCCCGATGACCACCTTGCCGCGGGACTTGATCTTGTCGAACGTCGGCGAGCCGGCGACCGCCACGTTGCTCGCGACGGCGGCGGTCGTGGCGGGCCCGGACGCGGTGGGCGTGCCTTCCTTGCCGCAGGCCGCGAGCGTGATGACGGCGAGCAGGAAGGTGAGCAGGGTGAGGGATCGGAGCGTCTTCATGTGGTCTCCTGGTGGCTGAGGGTCGGTGGTGGGGCGGGAACTGCGGGCGGGGATCAGGGGCGGGGGATCAGGGGCGGGGGATCAGGGGCGGGGGATCAGGGGCGCGGGATCAGTGGCTGAGGATCTTGGAGAGGAACTCCTGGGCGCGGGTCGACGACGGGGCGGTGAAGAACG
>CAYUOL010000120.1:0-4828 GCA_964446345.1 uncultured Iamiaceae bacterium
TGGATCCCGTCGTCCCCCAGCACGAGGCTGCGGATGTCGCCGGAGTGGCCCATCCCGCGTGCCTTGCGCACGAACATCGTCCGGTGCAGCTGGCCGTCCTCACCGTCGTTGCCCAGCTGGAGCCACGTGTCGATCAGCGACGACACGGTGGGGTCCTCCGTGTCCCTGGTCGTCGTCAGGCTGGTGAACAGCGTGGTGGCGTTGCGTTGCTTGAGGTAGTCCACGATGCGCATCAGCATCGCCTTGATGTCGAGGTTCGAGCCGAGGGCCTGGAAGTCCGTGATGGGGTCGAGCACCACGACCGCCGGCTGCAGGTCCTCGACCTGTCGGTGCAGGGTCGTCAGGTGGTGCTCGAGGCCGAGCTGGGTCGGCCGCGACGGGACGAGGTGCAGCAGCCCCTCGTCGATCCACCGTTGGAGGTCGATGCCGATGGAGCGCA
This sequence comes from uncultured Iamiaceae bacterium, assembly GCA_964446345.1. Taxonomy (GTDB): domain Bacteria; phylum Actinomycetota; class Acidimicrobiia; order Acidimicrobiales; family Acidimicrobilacustridaceae; genus CAYUOL01. Next base: position 440 of record CAYUOL010000120.1, read on the forward strand.
TGTTGCGCACGATCTGCGAGCGCGACTCCTCGAACGCGAGGAAGAGCGCGGCGTCGCCCCGGGCGCAGGCGGCATCGACGAACGCGGCCGCGAAGGAGGTCTTGCCGGTGCCTGATCCGCCCGAGATCATCGTCGTCGAGCCCTGGTACACACCGCCGCGCGAGAGCATCGCGTCGACGTCCGGGACGCCGGTGGACACGATCTGCTCGGACGCCTCGTAGGAGAGATCGAACTCGGTGACCGGCACGACCGAGATCCCGCGGTCGTCGATGAGGAACGGGTACTCGTTGAGGCCATGGCTGGAGCCGCGGAACTTCACGACCCGCAACCGTCGCGTCGCCAGCTGGTCGTGCACGCGGTGGTCCAGCACGATCACGCAGTCCGAGACGTACTCCTCGAGGCCGTGCCGGGTGAGCGAGTGCGCGCCGCTCTCGGCCGTCAGCACGGTGCTCACGCCCTGCGTGCTCAACCACAGGAACATGCGGCGCAGCTCGGACCGCAGCAGGGCGGTGTCGTTCAGCCCGGCGAACAGCACCTCGAGCGTGTCGATCATGACCCGCTTGGCCCCGACCGCCTGGATCGCCAGCTGCAGCCTGATCATCAGACCTTCGAGGTCGTAGTCGCCGGTCTGGGTGATCCGATCGCGGTCGATGATCACGTGGTCGACCTCGAGCTGGCCGCGCTCGACCAGGGCCGCCATGTCGTGGCCGATCGAGCCGGCGTTCGCCGCCAGGTCCGGCGGCGTCTCCTCGAACGTGATGCACACGCCGGGTTCTCCGAGGGCGATCCCGTTGAGCAGGAAGGTCAGCCCGAACAGGGTCTTGCCGCAGCCGGGGCCGCCGGTCACGAGCGTGGTGCGACCCTTCGGGAGCCCGCCGTTGGTGATCTGGTCGAAACCGGCGATCCCGGTCGCGACGTGCTCGAGCGAAGCCTGCAACTGCACCCTCTCCTCGACGCCTCCGCGGGGCGTCCGTCGTGGCCCGCCCGGGGGAGACCGGCAGGCGCGCGGCAACGCCGGGTTCTCTACCCGGACCCTCACCCGAGGAGAACCGGCGACCACGCGCGGCGGGTCCACGGCTGCGCGGGCCACGGGCGTCCTGCCCGATGGCGAAGAGCCGGAAGACGACGTGGCACGATGGCGGCGTCTCGGACACACGTGGGGAGAGCACCATGACGACGGTCGGAACCATCAGCGAGATCTGGCGCTACCCCGTCAAGTCCGTCGCCGGAGAGCGCATCGCCGCGGCGGACCTGGACACGTTGGGCATCCCGGGAGATCGCCGGTTCGCGCTGCGCAACCTCGACACCGGGAAGATCATCAGCGCGAAGCTCCCGAAGCTCGGCCGCGTGCTCCTGGCGATGCAGGCCCAGCTCGACGAGTCGTCGGGCCGCATCCCCGTGACGCACGACGGTGAGGTGCTGGGCGAGGTGCTGGGCGAGGTGGGCGGCGAAGAGCTCGACCGCGCGCTGTCCGAGCGCCTCGGGGTGCCGGTGCGGGTCGAGGCCGCGACCACCGCCGACGAGGTGTACGAGAGCTACTGGCCCGAGAACGAGGGGCTCGTGTTCTCCGACGTGGAGGCCGACCTGCCCGTCGCGATGATGACGGCCAAAGGCACCTTCGTCGATCTCGCCGCTCTGCACCTGGTCACGACGGGCTCGATGCGCCACCTCGACGCGCTCGCCGCGGAGAGCGTGATCGACGTGACCCGCTTCCGGCCGAGCATCGTCATCGAGGCCGGTGACGGCGCCGGGTTCGTCGAGAACGACTGGACCGACACGACGGCGAGCCTCGGGGGCGCGCGCATCTCGATCACCACCGCGTCGCCCCGCTGCATCATGACCACACTGGCGCAGCCGGGGCTGCCCGAGGATCGTGCCGTGCTGAAGACGCTGGCCGCCGAGAACCGCCTGACGTTCGACGGCCTCGGTGACTTCGCGTGCCTCGGCGTCTACGCCGAGGTCCTCGAGCCCGGCCGCATCGCCGTCGGCGACGCGCTCACGCTCGACTGAGACCGCCCGCGCCGACCGGGTCAGTCGATGGCGAACCAGGCGCGCACCTGCGCCTCGTGGTCGAGGTACCGCTCGCCCGACACGTCCACTACGACCTTGTCGATGGTGCCGCCGGTGAACGGGAACGGCGCCTGGTACTCGGGCGTGACCGCCGAAGCGCTGTCACGGCCGACGCAGATCCCGTCGCCGGTGAGGCAGAAGTAGCCCGGCTGGGTCACGATCGTGCCGGACCCGACGGCGTCGCCGTCGACGTACAGCGTGAGCGTCCCGGTGGTGCCCGGCATGGCCGGATCCGAGTTGGGCCCCGCGGCCGCGAACTCCGCGGTGCACACGTGGGCACCCGCGGGGAGCGGCCGGTCGGCGACGACGTCCTGCAGCACGGTTCCGATCCAGTTGAACGTGTAGCGCAGGGTGCCGTCCTTGACGTAGAGCGCGTGCCCGCCGGGCACGCCGCCCGCCGCCCAGATCACGCCTTCGACCGCGTCGGACTCCACCGTCACGCCCGCCGCGATCGTGTAGGAGCGGCCAGGGAGCTGCGGCCCCGCCGACTCGGGGACGTCGGCGCAGTTCGGGTAGAAGGTGTACGTGTCGCGCGGCTTGGCCGCTCGTGGTCGTTCGGCCAGCACCTGTTCCAGCGCCGATCGATCGTCCACCGGCAGCCCGTTGTAGAGCCCGGCGCAGTAGAACCACAGGCCCTTCATCCGCTCGAGCCGGGCCGGCTCTGCTGCGGCGAGGTCTTGAGCCTGGGCGCGGTCGGTCTCGAGGTGGAACAGCTCCCACTCGTCGTGCTCGAAGTTCCCCCATCCCGACAGCGGCGGGTGGACGGTGCTGGCCAACCAGCCCTCGTGGTAGATCGAGCGCTGCCCGAGCATCGAGTAGAACTGCGTCCGGCGCCCCGGCGCCTCGGGGTCGGTCAGCGCCGCAGCGAAGCTCTCGCCCTCCATGGGGAGCTGCTGGTAGCCCTTCAGGACCTCGGGCGGCTCGATGCCGAGCAGGTCGTAGAGGGTCGGCACGATGTCCACCGCGTGGACGTACTGCTGACGTGGTTCCGACGCAGGCGCGATCTTGGCCGGCCACGACACCAGGCACATGTCGGCGACCCCGCCCTCGGCACCGGCCCAACGCTTCCAGTAGGGGAACGGGGTGTCGAGGGCCCAGGCCCATCCTGTGTTGTAGTGGTTGTTCGACGCCGGCGTGCCGAGCTCGTCGATGTGCGGGAGGGTCGTCGCGGTGGTGTCGGGGACGCCGTTGAAGAAGCGCCACTCGTTGAACGACCCGTTGGGACCGCCCTCGCCGCTCGCGCCGTTGTCGGAGACCACGACGATGATCGTGTTGTCGAGCTGGCCCGACTCCTCGAGGTAGTCGAGGACCCGGCCGAGCCGGTCGTCGTAGTAGGAGATGTAGCCGGCGAACACCTCGGCCATGCGGACGAAGAGGCGCCGTTCGTCGTCGGACAGCGTGTCCCAGGGGCGCACGGTGTCGAGCTGCGGCCAGGGCTGGCCGTCGGGTCCCGTGCGTGTGGGCTCGCCGTGCGGGTTGATGGTCGAGAGCTGCGTGTCCGGCGGGAGCAGCCCGAGCTCGATCTGACGGGCAAGGATGCCTTCGCGGATCGCCTCGTAGCCCTCGTCGAAGACGCCCTTGTACTGGTCGGCCCACTCGAGCGGGACGAGGTGGGGCGCATGACCGGCCTGGGGGGCCAGGTACATGAAGAACGGCTTGTCGGGGTCGATCACCTTGCTGTCGCGGATGAGCTCGACGGCCTTGTCGGCGAGGTCGTCGGCGAGGTGGTACCCGTCCTCCGGTCGCGCGGGTGCCTCGACCGGGTGGTTGTCGTGGATGAGGTCGGGGAAGTAGCAGTTGGTCTCGCCGCCCAACCAGCCGTAGAAGCGCTCGAAGCCACGCCCGAGGGGCCAGCGACCCTTGAACGCGGCCTGGTTGCACTCCTCGCCGGGGGTGAGGTGCCACTTGCCGACGCAGTAGGTGTTGTAGCCGTGCTCGAGCAGCACCTCGGAGATGAAGCCGCTCTCGAACGGGATCCTCGTCGAGATGCCTGGGAAGCCGGAGGCGAACTCCGCGATGGTGGCCATGCCGTTGGTGGTGGCGTTGCGGCCGGTCAGCAACGACGCGCGCGTCGGCGAGCACAAGGCCGTGGTGTGGAAGTTCGCGAACTTCACGCCCGCCGCCGCGATGCGCGCCATGTTGGGGCACTGCACCGGCCCGCCGAAGATGTCCATGGTGGCGTAGCCGAGATCGTCCCACGCGAGCATCAGCACGTTGGGGGCGCCCTCGGGCGCCTGGGGCGCGAGGTACGGCTCCCAGTCGGGCTCGGAGTCGCGGATGTCGACCGCGATCTTCCCCTTGAACCCCGTGGCGGACCCC
>CAYUOL010000120.1:4928-17105 GCA_964446345.1 uncultured Iamiaceae bacterium
ACCCCGTGGCGGACCCCTTGGCGGACCCCTTTGACATGGACGATCTCCCCTCGGTCGCGTCCGTGCCGCCGGTCGAGGCCGGGCCGCAGGCCCAGCGCAGCACGGGAGGCAGCCTGCTACGCGTCGGTGGGCACCGGCGTCACCCTCATGGGGTGATTCGCTACTCGGGCGACTCGGACTCGAGCACGGCCTCGACGTCCGTCGCGTCGGCGGCGACGACCTTCTTCGCGAAGCCGGTCGCGTCCTTCAGGATGTCCTGGACGGTCTCGACCACCGCAGGGGGACCCGCCAGCACGAGCACGACCTTGTTGGCCCCGAGGAAGTCCTGGAAGGACTTGAGGTCGGCGTTGGACAGGCCCTTGTGGAAGATGTCCTTGAGCTTGCCGCCGAGGCCACCGGCGGCGAGGCCGGCCACCAGGCCGATGGGGGTGATGGCCGCGACCACGGCCCCGATCAGCACCCCCTTGCGCACCGGCTTGTGGAGGGCGCGCACGATGTCGAGCACGCCGCGCTCGTCGGTCTCGACCACCGCCGCGTCGTCGAGCAGCAGCACCTTCTTGTGGATCATGTCGGACAGGACGGCGAAGTCCTTCTCGGCCAGCTCGACGTTCGGGTAGCTGGCGAGCAGCACCTCCAACGCATCACCCATGACGACCTCCCTCTCGCTGTGGTGGGCGCAGACGCTAGCGGGGCCTCTCGGAGAAAGTCATAGACAAGAATGTTTTTCACCTGTACCTTCGCAGGAGGAGCACAGGGGGCGGGCCACGTCGGCCCGTTGTTTCGAGGGGGCAACCATGCACGTAGTCCGTCCATCCATCCCGGTCGTCACCGGCCGACCGCACCCGCACCGGGTGCGACTCCTGCTGGCGCTCGCCGTCGCGGCGCTCGTCGCCGGCACGCTGGTGCTCGTCGGTGCGTCACCCGCGACAGCTGACGCGCCGAACCTGGTGTCGCGCAACGGGATCACCGTCGGCGCCACGCGCTGGATCACCCCGCGCACGCTGGAGGCCGACATCTCCACCACGCTCATCGCGCCGGTCGCCGTCAACGGCCCGCATCGCATCCGCATCACGCTGCCCGAGGGCTACTTCCAGAACCCGACGGCGCGGTACCCGGTCGTCTACCTCCTGCACGGTGGTGCCGGCGGCAACGCGGCGCAGTGGACGAGCGGCGGCGGCGACGCCGAAGGCATCACGCGAGGCAAGCCCGTCATCACGGTGATGCCCGACGGCGGCAAGGTCGGCTGGTTCACGAACTGGGTGAACGAGGCCCAGGGGGCGCAGAAGTGGGCGGACTTCTACCTGAACCAGGTCATCCCGTGGACCGACGGCAACCTCCGCACCGTGGCGGCGAAGAACGGCCGGGCCATCGCCGGCCTGTCCATGGGCGGGTACGGCGCCGTGCGCCTCGCGCAGGATCGTCCCGATCTGTTCGCTTCGGTGGCGAGCTTCTCGGGGGCCGTCGACCTGGGCGACATGGGGACGCGGACCGTCGTGACCGAGCAGGCCATCCAGAACGGCTTCTCGGCGAACGGACCGTTCGGATCACCGTTCTGGCCGGCCGACACCGTCTGGAAGGCGAAGGACCCGATGAAGCGCCCGACGCAGCTCAAGGGCCTGCAGGTGCTGCTGTACGCCGGGGCGGGGATCAACGACGTGGATGTCATCGAGCGCACGATGGGCCAGTCGGCGGATCGCTTCAGCAAGACGCTCACCGCCAACGGCGTGCCGAACTCCTGGTGGATGTACGGCCGGCCGGGGCCGTCGGTGCCCTACGGATGCGATGGCGGCCACAACTTCAGCTGCTGGAACTTCGCCTTCAACGACGCGCTGCCTCGCATGCTGACCGTGCTGCAGAAGCCGACGCTGCCGACGACGACCACGACGACCACGCCGGCCGGGGCGAACATCGCGGTGAACGGTGGCTTCGAGAGCGGCCTCACGTCCTGGGCCTGCGCCGGCACCTGCGGCGTCGACACGGGCGCCGGGTTGTCCCGCAGCGGGAGCAGCAACGGCTGGGTCCGCAACACCTCGGGCTGGAACGACCTGCATCAGACCTTGAACGTGGCGGCCAACCGCACCTACCGGGTCACCGCGTGGATCCGCACCTCGGCCAACGTGGCCGATGGCTACCTCGGGCTGCGGACGACCGCCGGGCAGGTCGTCGGCGAGCGGAGGTTCGCGAGCCTCGGCGGCTACACGCAGCTGACGGTCGACGTGAGCTCCGCCGCGAACACCAGCCTCGTGGTGTACGCCGGCGTCTGGGCCAACGGCGACACGTGGTTGCAGGTCGACGACGTGTCGGTCGCCGCGGTCAGCTGACCGGCGCGGTCCCGCTCCGCCGTCCGGCGCGCGCCTCGAACGGTGCACCACCCCGAGGGGTGGTGCACCGTTCTCCCGTTCTCCCACGGTGGTCGCCGGGTACATGACGCGCGCCCTCGGACGTGTTCCGCGGCCCGCTGCGCAGCGCGCAGCTCGCGAAGGAGGAAGCGCATGACCCGCACATCCCGAGGGGTCCTTCGGGCCCGTCAGAGCGACCAGCACCTCCGTGTCGGGGAGGACGGTCGGCCGGTCGAGATCGTCGACGTCCGCCAGCGGTTCGGCGGCATCGACATCGGCGCGAGCATCGCCGGCGCGCTGGCGGCGCTCGGCGTCACGGTCCTGCTCGGCGGCGTCGCCGGCTCGATCGGCACCGTCGGGTACCAGCTCGACCAGTCCTGAGCGCCACCCACGAGCCGAACGAGGCCGACGTCCCGGACACGGACGTGCAGACGCCGCCCACGCGGGCGAACCTCGGCCCGCTCAGCCGCGTCCTGCACTTCGTGGGGATGTTCACGTCGAAGGCCGCGGTCGCGGCGATGGTGGCCGTCGGCACGTTCGTCTTCCTGCTGCTCTTGTGGACGGAGGTCGTCCCCCACGCCTGGGAGGAGACCTTCATCACCGTGTCGGCGGCGGTCACGCTCGTCATGGTCTTCGTGATCCAGCACACCCAGAGCCGTCAGCAGCTGGTGACGCAGCTCAAGTTGGACGAGCTCGTGCACAGCTCCCCGCGCGCCGACGACCGGGTCGTCCACCTCGAGGCCGCGGCGGACGCCGAGCTCGCCGAAGTCGAGGATCAGCACCTCCGCCGCCACACCGAAGCGCGACGCGGTGCGGCGGCGGCCGATGCTCGATGACGCCACTGATGACGCCACCCCTTCGGGTGTTCACCAGACGGTGAACCCGGGTAGAGGGCATCCGATGGAACAGCAGGGACAGACGCTGGAGCCCGCCCACGGCGTCGACGCCGGTGAGCGCATCCTGGTCATCGAGGCCGACGATCGAGAGCTGGCGCGCTTGCGCGCCGATCTCCGGCGCTGGCTCGACGAATCGGCGCTGCCACCCGACGTGCAGCGCGACCTGGTGCTCGTCACGAGCGAGCTGATCGCCAAGGTGCTCGCCACCGGCGACGGCACCGAACCCATCGAGATCCGCTGCCGCCACACGCACAGCTTGGCGGTCGTCGAGGTCGCGCAGATCAACCGGCGCCACGACGGCGGCACGACGATCGACGAGGCGATCGATGCGGACGACTACGCGGGCGGCATCCTGCGGACCCTCACCTCGAGGCTCATGGTCACCGGCAACGCCCACCGCACCGCGGTGCGGTGCACGTTCTCGTTCGCCGACTGATCGCCCACGACCGCGCCCGGGCCCCGGACCACGCTTCCGAGGCCATCCGAGGCCATCCGAGGCCATCCGAGGGCATCCCACCGGTGCGTTCGGTGATCCGGCTCGGGGTCATCCACCTCCTTCGCCACGATCCCGACAGAATGGCGCCGTGACGCACCCGCGAGATCCCGGCGAGACGAGCTCCACCGGATCACCGGAGCAGGCCGAGGCGCTCGCGTTCCGTCTCGCGCGGCTGCAGCGGGTGGCGCGCAGCCTCATCGGGGCGGCCACGGAGGCCGACGTCATCGGCGTCGTCATGACCCTGGTCGACACGCCGTATCCGTCGCGGTCGCGCGGGCTGTGGCTGAGCGGCGGCGACGACCAGCTGCTGTGCCTCGTGGACGAACAGGGCCTGGCCCCGGGCACGGCGGCTCGCTTCCGCACGATCCCCGTCGACGGTGACCTCCCTGGGGCGGTCGCGTGGCGCGAGCACCGCACGGTCCTCAGCGCCTCGCGGGAGCAGTCGGAGAGCGAGTACCCCGCGCTGCGCGAGGTCGAGCGGTCCGCGGACGGCTTCGTGGCGATCCCCCTGCTGTTGGAGGACATCTGCCTCGGGGTGCTGGGCCTGGGGTACGAGCGGGAGCCCTCGGCCGACGACATCGCCTTCCTCGAGGCGGTCGCGGGGCAAGCGGCCCAGGCCCTGGCTCGTGTGCGACTGGCCGAACGCGATCGGCGCCGCCGCGAGGAGATCGAGTTCCTCGCCGACCTCACCGAGGCGGCGCTCAACGCGGCCGACCACGAGGAGCTGATGCACCGGGTCGTCGCCGCAGCGGTGCCGATGCTGGGTGACTGGTGCTCCCTCACCTTCATCCCGACGGACGGCGGCGCGCCGCACGTGGCGGTCGCGCACGTGGATCCGGCGAAGGTCGCGTGGGCCGAAGAGATCCAGCGCCGCCACCCGTACGACCCGAACGCTCCCGCCGGGGTCCCGGCCGTGATCCGCTCCGGTGAGCCGGAGCTCATCCCCGAGATCACGCCGCAGATGCTCGATGACGCGATGCAGCGGTCGCCGCTCGGTCCCGACGAGGTGCGGGCCATCGTCGAGGCGCTCGCCATGACCAGCGCGATCATCGTCCCGCTGCGCACGAAGCACCGGGTCGTCGGTGCCATGCAGTTCGTCACGGCCGAGTCGCGACGCCGCTACGACGACGACGACCTCGCGCTCGCCGAAGCCGTGGCGGGGCGGCTCGCCGAGCCGCTCGACAACGCGTGGATCTCCGATCAGCAACGCCACATGTCGGTGACCCTGCAGCGCTCGCTGCTCCCGCCGCGCCTCCCCGACATCCCGGGCATCGAGGCTGCGGTGGGGTACTGGCCGGCCGGCTCGAGCGAGGTCGGCGGCGACTTCTACGACGTCTTCGCCATCGACGCCGACAGCTGGGCGGTCGTGATCGGCGACGCGTGCGGCACCGGGCCCAACTCGGCGGCGCTCACGAGCATCGCGCGGCACACCGTCCGGGCCGCCGCCCGTCACGGCTACAGCCACGCCGAGATCATCGACTGGCTCAACGAGGCGATCCTCAAGTCGGATCGCGACCTCTTCTGCACGGCGTCGTTCGCGACCATCACCCGGGATGACGGCCGCTGGGCGCTGCGCGTCGCGTCAGCGGGCCACCCCTTGCCCATCCTGCTGACGCGCGAGGGCGCGGTGACGATCGGGCGGCCCGGCACCCTGCTCGGCGTCTTCGACGCCGTGGCCGTCCACGCCGCCGAGGTCGACCTCGCGGCCGGTGACGTGGTGGTGTTCTACACGGACGGCCTGGTGGACCTGCCGCCGCCCCACGGCATCACGCCCGAGGAGCTCAACGAGGTGATCGCACCGCTGCGGGACGAAGGGGACGCGGAAGCCATCGCCGCCGCGATCCGCGCCGCGTACGCAGCGCGCGTGCCGGAGGACCGCCGCCACGACGACGTCGCGCTCGTGGTGCTCCGGGTCCCCGGTTGAGCGGCCGGCGACGCGGCGCTGCCGCTACTCGGTCACCGGGGGGAGCTCGCTGGCGGCGAGCACGGCCTGGGGGCCCTGGAGCTGCTGCACCTCTTCGTCGGTCGCCAGGCGGCCCTCCGCCTCGACGGTCTCGATGACGTCGAGGACCTCGACGACGGCGTGGAGGTGCTCGACCACTGCGGGGACCTCGGCCGCGGCGCCCTGCGGGAGCGGGTCCGGGTCGACCTGCACGTGCGAGGCGACGAAGTCGGCGTGCCGCTCGTCCATCGTGACGGGGAGGTCCGTCGGGTCGTGCTCGGCGGGCGGGAGCCCCGTGGGTCGGCCGCTCGGGACGATCGCCATCAGACCGTGCGGCGGCGGTTGAGGGCCCGGTACACGAGCAGGGCGATGACCGCGCCGATGATGGAGCCGACGATCCCGGCCGGCTGGAGCGCACCCTCGGCGGCGTCCTTGCCGAAGAGCAGGTAGCCGAGGAAGCCACCGATGAACGACCCGACGATCCCGAGGACGATCGTGCCGACGACGCCCATCGGATCTTCCCCGGGGACGAGCAGGCGGGCCACGAAGCCGGCGACGAGGCCGACGATCAAGAGCGTGATGACGAGCGTCAGCATGGAGCCTCCCGATTCCGCGTCGACGGGTTCGTCCCGTCGATCGGTGTTCAGGTACCCCGCGGGCGCGGGGGACAGACCCCCTCGGTGGCCGCGTCGGCGCGCGCGGGCCGTCCTCGATCGGGGACCGTGGCCTCGGGTGCTCGGTCGTCCAGCTCGGCCCACACCACCTTGCCCGACGGGAGCTCGTCGACGCCCCAGCGCGCGGAGAGGGCGGCCACGAGGAGCAGACCCCGGCCGCCCGCGTCGGTGGGGCCGGGCGCCTGCAGCACGGGCGCCGTCGGGTCGTCGTCCCGGACCGAGAGGCGGATCGAACCGGGTCGGGCGGTGACCGTGACCGTGACCTGCGACCGGGCGTGGAACACCGCGTTGGACGTCAGCTCGCTGACGACCAGCACGGCATCATCGGTCAACCGCTCGCGACCCCACGAGCGGAGCACCTCGGTGAGGAAGCTCCGCGCGGCGCCAGGAGCGCGCGCGGACGCGTCGAACGATCGTGAGGCATGGCCCGAGGGCGAGGGCAGCCGGGACGCGGAGCCTGGAGAGGTGCCGACGTCGAGATGCTCGACGTGCTGGTGTACCTGCTGCGCAACCGGACCAGGTTCGGGTGCCATGCGTGCTCCTGCCGCCCTGCCGACCTCAGCCGCGTGACCGGTCTGCGAACGCCACGCGCCTCGCCGTACACCTGCCCGCGCGGGCCGCGGATCAGACACCCGAGAGGGATCCGCGTGGTACCCGGGCCGGGACGGGTCGGGTGGCTCGGTGAGCGACCGGCGCTCGCGAGGCGTCGAGACCTCGGGATCAGCCTCGGGATCAGCCTCGGGATCAGCCGTCGCGGTCGGCGCCGCTGAGGTCGGCCACCTGCCGCTCGAGCTCGAGGATCCGGGCGATCGACGAGCCCTGCGTCCCCTCGCCGGCCAGTTCGAGCGCCCGGCTGAGCACCTCCAGGTCGGTGCGCGAGTAGCGGCGTTGGTTGCCCGACGGACGGTGGCTGGCGAGACCGGCGGCGCTCTCGAGCCGGCGCAGGGTCTGGGTGTCGATGCCCAGGAGATCGGCGGCGATGGCCAAGGTGAACAGCGGCTCGGAGGGATCGTCGAGCCGGTCTCGCCAGGTGCGGGTGCTCGGGACGGCGGCGGCCCTCGGGCGGCGCGAGGTGCGGCCGCCCGAGCGGCGGGAGGGCGGCGTCACGCGGAATCGACCGAGATCGCTTGTCGCGTCGTGCCCTCGCGGTGCCGCACGTCGATGCGGCGGGGCTTCGCGCTGTCCCGGAGCGGGATGCGCAGGGTCAGGACCCCGTCGATGTACTCGGCATCGACGTGCTCGACGTCGAGCACGTCGCCCAACATGATGCGGCGGGTGACGGTGCTGTCGGCGCGCTCACGGATCAGGTACTGCACGTTGTCGGGCGACGTGCGCTTCCGGAACGCGGACACCCGCAGCTCGCCGCGCTCGATCTGCACGTCGATCGTGGCGGGATCGACCCCGGGCAGGTCGAGCTCCACGGTCACGACGTCGCCGAGTCGGTAGGCATCCATGCTGGCGAGCGGTGGCGCGCCGCCCCCGAAGAGGTCAGCCACGCGGTTCCACTGGGCGGGATCGGTGCGCATCAACATCACGGTTACCTCCTTGTGCCTGATAGCAAAGCTATTGATAGAGCAGAGGATACCGATCAGGTCTGTGAAAGGCAAGCATTGGTTGAGGGCCGGCGACCGCTCGGTCTGCGGCCCGCCGTGACGATGCGGGTGTGTCTAGGTCCTCTGGTTCCGGGGCAGGTCAGGGGTTCACCGCCGCGGCACTCGTCGCAGGCACGAGGAGGCACCAATGGCAGGCGAGCCCCAGGCCCGACCGGGCGAAGACACCCCCACCGGCACGGATCCCGACGCGAAGTACGACCGCCCGGGCTACGAGGACAAGTCCTTCGGGCAGGCGGTCGACGCCGATCAGGCGCTCGCCGACGAGGTCGCCGACCACGACGATCCCGCGGCCGAGTTCGAGGAGCGCTCGGCGGGGGCGCCTGCGATCGCCCGGCAGAAGGCGCAGGCGGGCGACGAGTGACGGCGACGCGGATCGGTCGCCGCGAGGCGCGGGGCCTCCCGGCGCGCGTCAGCGCGGCCGCGCCCGGCGGGCGCGCCCGCGCCCAGGGACCCGATCTGCCCCGACCACGCGGCCCGCTGTCCGCGTGGCTCATCGCCGTCGTGCGCTCGGCACCTGGTGCGTCGCGCCCGATCGCCGCGGGCGACGTGTGGGACGCGGTGGCGCCCACCATCGTCGACGCAGCGACGGACGAGGACGTGCAGGTCGCGTTGCACGTGGTGTACGAGCTCTCGTACCGCGGGTTCGCGGGCGTGGACGACGAGCACGAGTGGGACCCCGACGTGCTCGCGCTGCGGCGCCTCCTCGAGGCGCGCTTCGAGGAGGACGTCCGCCGGGCGGTCACCGCGTCGCGGCTGACCGCCGGAGCGGGTTCGGTGGACGATGTGCTCGGCCGCTTCGCCGGCCCGTCGTTGTCGTCGTTCGTGGCCACGAGGGGGACCCGTGAGCACTTCACGGAGTTCTGCATCCACCGCTCGGCCTACCAGTTGAAGGAAGCGGACGGGCACAGCTTCGGGCTCCCGCGGCTGAGCGGGCCGCGCAAGGCGGCGTACGTCGAGATCCAGGCCGACGAGTACGGGAACGGCCGCATCGGGGAGGCCCACGCCGACCTGTTCGCCGACGTGCTGGACGCGTTGGGCGTCGACGCGACCTACGGAGCGCACATCGACGCGCTCCCCGCGGAGACGCTCGCGACCGACAACCTGGTGTCCCTGTTCGGGACCCATCGCCGGCTGCGCGCCGCGCTGCTGGGTCACCTCGCGGGGTTCGAGATGACCTCCGTCGTCCCGATGGCGCGCTACGCCGCCGCCGCCGTCCGTCTGCAGCTCGGCCCTCGTGTCCGGCGCTTCTACGACGTCCACGTCGATGCCGACGAGCACCACGGCGCGCTGGCGTCGGGCACGCTCGTCGGCGGCGACGTGGAGGCCGATGGCCTGGCGCGGTCCGAGATCCTGTTCGGGGCCGCGGCGATGCTCGTGCTCGAGGACCGCTTCGCTCGTCGGCTCCTGCAGTCGTGGGGGGCGGGGCGCAGCTCGTTGCGCGCGGTGCCGGCACCACGTCGACTCGCCGGTTGACCCCGCCTGCGCGGCACCCACGCGGTTCTCGCGGACCGGTGGTGGGGGAAGGGAGCGGCGGGCACGACGAGCGTGCTCCGCTCACGATGGGGGTCCGCGTGCCGGCACGCAAAGCAACGACGAAGGCGACCAAGAAGGCTGCGACGAAGGCCGCCGCGACGAAAGCGGCCGGGCGAGCGGCGAGGGTGTCCGCCTCGCGGGGCGCCGAGGCCACGCCGGCCGGCACCGAGGCACCACTGGCACGGTCAGCCAAGCGGGCGCCGCGCGACAGGGCCCCGATCGACTCGCGGCCGGCGCAGACGGCACCGTCGTGGTCGCAACGAGGCGACCGCCTGACGACCGCGCAGGGCGTGCTCGTCGATGACACCGACAACTCGTTGAAGGTCGGGGCCCGGGGTCCGTCCCTGCTCGAGGACCTGCACCTGCGGGAGAAGATCACGCACTTCGACCACGAGCGGATCCCCGAGCGCGTGGTCCACGCGCGGGGTGCCGGGGCCCACGGTCGCTTCGTGGTGACGAACCCCATCCCCGAGCTCACGCAGGCGCCGTTCCTCGCCGAGGCCGGCGCCGAGGTGCCGGTCTTCGCGCGCTTCTCGACCGTCGCCGGATCGCGCGGGTCGGCCGACTCGGTGCGGGACGTGCGGGGCTTCGCCGTGAAGTTCTACACGGCGCAGGGCAACTTCGACCTCGTGGGCAACAACATCCCGGTGTTCTTCATCCAGGACGGCATCAAGTTCCCCGACATCATCCACGCCGTGAAGCCGGAGCCCGACAACGAGATCCCGCAGGCGCAATCGGCGCACGACACGTTCTGGGACTTCGTCAGCCTCCAGCCCGAGACCACGCACATGCAGATGTGGGTGATGTCGGATCGGGCCATCCCACGCTCGTACCGCACGATGGAGGGGTTCGGCGTGCACACGTTCCGCCTCGTGAACGCCGAGGGCGCGACGGTGCTGGTGAAGTTCCACTGGAAGCCGACCGCGGGGGTGCACAGCCTCGTGTGGGAAGAGGCGAACAAGCTCGCGGGCATCGATCCCGACTTCCACCGCCGGGACCTCTGGGACGCGATCGAGGCCGGCGCCTTCCCCGAGTGGGACCTCGGCGTGCAGGTCCTACCCGACACCGAGGACCAGGTGTTCGAGGGGATCGACCTGCTCGACCCCACCAAGATCGTCCCGGAGGAGCTGGCTCCCGTTCGCCTGATCGGGCGCCTCACGCTCGATCGCAACCCGGCGAACTTCTTCGCGGAGACGGAGCAGGTGGCCTTCCACCCCGGGCACCTGGTGCCCGGCATCGAGATCACCGACGACCCGCTCATCCAGGCCCGGGTCTTCTCGTACATCGACACGCAGCTGACGCGGCTGGGCGGACCCAACTTCAGCCAGATCCCGATCAACCGCCCGCACGCTCCGGTCAACGACAACCTGCGGGACGGCTTCATGCAGCAGGCGGTGCCCGAGGGGAAGGCGCCGTACGCGCCGAACAGCGTCGGTGGGGGCTGCCCGTTCACCGCGAAGGTGGCCGGCGACCCGACCGGGGCCTACGTGTACGTGCCGAGGCAGCTCGAAGGGCAGAAGGTGCGGGCCCGGCCGCAGTCGTTCGACGACCACCACTCCCAGGCGACGCTCTTCTGGAACAGCATGAGCGACGTCGAGCGCGAGCACATCGTGGGCGCCTTCTCCTTCGAGCTCGGCAACTGCACCACGCCCGAGATCGTGCAGCGCGCCGTCGCGAACCTGGCGAACGTCCACCCCGATCTCTGCGCGCAGGTCGCGGCCCACCTCGGGCTGACCCCGCCCGCGGGGGAGCGCTTCGAACCTGATGCCGGGACGTCGCCGGCGCTGTCCCTGCTCCCGGACCGGCCGGGTCCCGTCACCGGGCGCCTGGTCGCCGTGCTCGTCGGCGACAAGGTGGACGGCGCCGGCCTCGAGGTGCTGACGGCGCGCCTGGCCGACGCAGGTGCGGTCGTGGACGTGGTGGCCCCGACCGCCGCGCCGGTGGTCGCCGGGCGGAGCGGTCGCACCGCCGCGCCGACGCGCACCTTCCTGACGGCGGACTCGACGCGGTGCGACGCCGTGGTCGTGGCCGGAGCGCCCGACGTCGAGGCGTTGCGCGCGATCCCGAAGGCGCAGCTCATCGTGCAGGAGGCCTACCGGCACCACAAGACCATCGCGGCCTGGGGCGCGGGGGCCGATGTGCTCGCGGCGTACGGGATCCCCACCGACGCGGACGGCGTCGTCGTCGGCGAGCGCGCCACGGTGTCGTTCGCGAAGGACGTCGTCGGTGCGATGGGGTGGCACCGGCACTGGGCCCGCCCGCGGCTGGGCTGAGGAGCGACGATGGACGCAGCCAAGTCGATCGACACCGGTCTGCCCAACGAGGTGTACGACCTCGTCCTGGTGCTGCAGCAGGCCGCCGCGGACGCGGTGCGCTACACGACGTTCGCCGACGACGCACGCGCGGCGGGGGACGAGGAGCTCTCGGTGTGGTTCTCCGAGCTCGCGTCGTCGGACCGTGACGTCGTGCAGCGCGCCACCGCGATGCTGGCGTCGCGCTTGCCGGCGCCCGGCGCGCCGCCGGATCAGACAGAGCGGCACTAGCGCGCGCGGCGGCGCTGCTTCTCGCGGTACATGTCGGCGTCGGCGTGCTCGAGGAGCTGGCTCAGCGACGACCCGTCACGGCCCTGGATCGCCAGGCCGACGCTGGCGCCGAGGTGGTGCTCGACCGCGCCGATCGTGAAC
>CAYUOL010000121.1:0-17049 GCA_964446345.1 uncultured Iamiaceae bacterium
GGTTGCGTGACACGCCCGCCCGGCACCGACCTGTTCGGACGCCCGATCGCGACGCAGCCCACCGCGCAAACACCCCCCGCGCAAGCCACGCCCGCCCCCGCGCCAGCCGCGCCCGGCCCAACCCCCAGCCGCACGGTTTCCGATGGCACGCCCGACGACCTGCTGGCGGTCCTGCCCGAGGACCTCCCGCTCGAGGTGCTCGAGTCGACGCTCGACCGTCTGGACGCGCTCGCCCTGTTGCAGCGCACGGCCGACGGGCGGGTGCACCCCGTGTCGGGCCTCGCGCAGGTCGTGCAGATGCCGAAGGGGTTCGGGCCGCCGCTGCGCAACCTCTTGGCGGCGCTGCAGCTCACCCAGCTGCGCGTGCTCCACCTCCAGCTCGTCGCCGAGCTGGGGTTCGAGGGTCGGCTGCCCGAAGGCACGGCCAAGCAGGCCCTGCTCGAAGCGGTCGCCGAGGTCCTCGGTGACCCCGACCGGGTGATCGCGCTCGTGCGGGCGGGCCCGCCGGGGACGGACGAGCTCGTCGCGCGGCTGGCGCGGAACGGCCCGGCGCTCGAGACGCACCGCCCGGCCCTCATGCGGTCGGGTTCGCACCACGCGATCACCGACCCGCGCGAGTGGTGCGTCGAGCACGGGCTGGTGATCCCCGCCAGCTGGGGGCTCGCGATGATGCCGCGCGAGGTGGCCGCGGCGATCCGCGGCGGGCGCGCGCTCGACACCGTGCGGTGGCGCGCCCCCGACGTCCGCACGGCTCCGCTTCCTGAGCACGGCAGCCTCGGCGAGGTGGCAGGGCACGCAGCGGCGAGCCTGCTCGAGCGCGTCGGTCGCGTGGTCGGCGATCTCGAGCACACGCCGCTCCCGGCGCTCAAGACTGGCGGGGTCGGCGCTCGCGCGATCAAGCCCCTGGCGAAGTCGCTCGGCGTCGAGGAGCACGAGGCGGCGTTCCTCGTCGACCTCGCCACCGCCGCCGGGCTGGTCGCCGCGATCCGCGTGCTCGACCCCGCACTCGACGAGCTGTCGCCCGCCGAGCGCAAGCGGCGCCTGCGGCACTACACGACCTCCGAGATCACCGTCATCGTGCAGACCGACACGTTCGACCGCTGGAAGCGGCTGACACCGGCCGCGCGCTGGGCCCACCTCGTGGACGCCTGGCTCACCAGCCGCCGGTGGCTCGAGCTGGCCGGGCGCCGCGACGCCGATGACAAGCTCATCCCGGCCATCGACATGACCCCGCGCGAAGGAGATGCTCCCAAGATCCGGCGAGCGATCCTCGATGCGCTGCTGCGGTTGCCGACCGGTGAGCGACCCATCGATCTCGCCTTCGTCGAGCTCCTCGAGTGGGAGCAGTCGATGACGTGGTCGCGCGCACCGGCCGGGCTCGTCGACACGTCGTCGCTCGTGGGCGAGGCGATGCAGGTGCTGGGCCTCGCGGTCAGCGGTGCGCTCTCGCCCCTCGGCGCGGTGCTGGCCGAGGGCCTCGCTCCGGTCGAGGGCGAGTCGCACGACCCCGAAGCCCGGCGTCGTGCGCTCGTCGACGCCGCTTCGGGCGTGCTGCCGGCGCTCACCCGCGAGTTCACGTTGCAGGCGGACCTCACCGCGATGGCGGCCGGGCCGCTCGCGCCGGAGGTGATCACCGGGCTGACCGCCCTGGCCGAGGTCGAGTCCCGCGGCGCCGCCTCGGTGTTCCGCTTCACCGAGGCGTCGCTGCGCTCGGCGTTCGACAACGGGCGCACCGCAGACGACATCCTCGCCTTCCTCGAGGCGCACGCGGATCGGGGCGTGCCGCAGCCGTTGCGCTACCTCGTCACCGACACCGAGCGGCGCCACGGATCGATGCGGGTCGGCACGGCCAAGAGCTACATCCGCAGCGACGACGCCGCGGTGATGGCCGAGCTCGTCAAGACCCGCAAGGTGGCCAAGCTCGGCCTGCGGCTGCTGGCCCCCACGGTGGCCGTGTGCGACCAGCCGATCGCCAAGGTGCTCACGGCGGTGCGCGGCGCAGGCTTCCTGCCCGCGCAGGAGGACGCCGACGGCGCGCTCGTCACGAAGCGCCCCGCGTCCCCGACGGCGTTGGTCACCGGGGCGGGCGCGGTCGTGCCGCGGGGCATGCGCGCGGCCAACGGGTTCGCCGGCTTCGACGAGGACGACGACCTCTTCGACGATCTCTTCGCCGACGAGCTCACGGACGATGGTTCCGGACACGCGGACCGCGACGCCGCTCCGGGCGACCCCTCGCCCGGCCCGGGCGACGACCTCGCCGAGCTCGCCGCCATCGGCGCGCCGTTCCACGGCCGTGGCGGGGCAGCGTCGCCGATCGACATGGACGAGGTGGTCGCGTCCCTCCGGGCCGAGGCGGCGGAACGGGCGGCGTCCCCCCGACCGCCGTCGCGCACCGACGCCCACCGAGGTCGCGTCCCCGACGAGGTGCTCGATCGCATCGACCGCGTGTTCACGGGCGCCGCGCCGGAGGACGACGACGAGCGGCGGGCGCGCGACCGCGCCATGCAGGACGCGTTCGACTGGCTCGAGCGCCAGCAGCGGCGTGGGCGGTGACGCCGTGACCGTGAGCGCCACGACGACCGAGCCGCTTGCGACGGGCTCCACGACGACGAACCCCACGCCGAGCGCGGCGACGCCGGCACCGACGAACGACCGATTCGAACCACGACCTGAGGTGCCCCATGGGTGATGGCCCGCTGATCGTCCAGTCCGACAAGACGCTGCTGCTCGAGATCGACCATCCCGACGCCGCGGCGTGCCGTGCCGCCATCGCGCCCTTCGCCGAGCTCGAGAAGTCGCCCGAGCACGTGCACACCTACCGGGTCACGCCGCTGGCCTTGTGGAACGCACGCGCCGCGGGCCACGACGCCGAGCAGGTCGTCGACGCCTTCGTGCGCTTCAGTCGGTTCCCGGTGCCCACGTCGCTGCTCGTCGACGTCGCCGACCTCATGGCGCGCTACGGCCGGTTGGTCATCGAGATCTCCGACGCCTACGGCGGCGCGCTCGTGCTGCGCGCGCTCGACGTGCCGATCCTCGAGGAGGTGCTGCGGTCGAAGCACGTGGCGCCGTTGGTGGGGGAGCGCTTCGCGCAGGACCTCGTCGCGATCGTGCCGGGCGAGCGGGGTCGCTTGAAGCAGGCGCTGCTCAAGATCGGCTGGCCGGCAGAGGACCTGGCGGGCTACGTCGACGGCTCCCCGCACTACATCGGGCTCAACGACAAGGACCTCCTCGAGCCCGGCGACCCGAGCGCGTTCGAGCTGCGCCCGTACCAGCAAGAGGCGGTCGACAGCTTCGCGGCAGCCGGCAGCGGCGTGATCGTGCTCCCGTGCGGCAGCGGCAAGACCCTCGTGGGGGCCGGGGCCATGGCGGCCACCTGCGCGCGCACGTTGATCCTGGTGACCAACACGGTCTCGGCGCGGCAGTGGCGCGAGGAGCTCCTGGCGCGCACGTCGCTGACCGAGGACGAGATCGGCGAGTACTCGGGCGAGCGCAAGGAGATCCGCCCGGTCACCATCGCCACGTACCAGGTGATGATCGCCAAGCGGAAGGGCGAGTTCGCCCACCTCGGTGTGTTCAGCGCCGAGGACTGGGGGCTCATCGTCTACGACGAGGTGCACCTGCTCCCGGCTCCGGTGTTCCGCATGACGGCGGACATCCAGAGCCGGCGTCGGCTGGGCCTCACCGCCACGCTCGTGCGCGAAGACGGGCGCGAGGGCGACGTGTTCAGCCTCATCGGGCCGAAGCGGTTCGACGCGCCGTGGCGCGACATCGAGGCGCAGGGCTGGATCGCGCCCGCCGTGTGCACCGAGGTGCGGGTGACGCTGACCGACGAGGAGCGCATGGCGTACGCCGTCGCCGATCCCGAGGACCGCTACCGCGTGGGCGCGACCGCCGCGTCGAAGCTGGCGGTGGTCGAGGCCGTGGTGGCGCTGCACCCCGGCGAGCCCACGCTCGTGATCGGCACCTTCCTCGACCAGCTCGACGAGCTCGCTGCGCGGCTCGACGCCCCGATCATCACCGGCAAGACCTCGACCAAGGAGCGGCAGGTCCTCTACGACCAGTTCCGCTCGGGAGAGATCACGTTGCTCGTCGTGTCGAAGGTGGCCAACTTCTCGATCGACCTGCCCGATGCGACCGTGGCGATCCAGGTGTCGGGCTCGTTCGGCTCGCGCCAGGAGGAGGCGCAGCGGCTCGGCCGCATCCTGCGCCCGAAGGAGGACGGCCGGCAGGCGTACTTCTACGCGATCGTCTCGCGCGACACGAACGACCAGGAGTTCGCCGCCAAGCGCCAGCGCTTCCTCGCCGAGCAGGGCTACGCGTACGAGATCGTCGACGCGAGCGACGTCCTCACCGCGGAAGGCCCGACCGATCCCGCCTGAGGTGCCGCCGCACCGACCGGGCCCGGCCGCGCACACCCCGCGACCGCCCCGTTTATGCGGTCTTTCCGGTCGGCGCCCTAGCCTCTGACCACCGCCCGGGATCCACGACGACGTTCCGGTCGCGACATGGCGTCGCCCGCGACGCAACGTCGCGACCAGAAGGTCGGGGTGTGGGCTCGATCCCCGTGCACCCCCCCCGATGACCACCGCCACCGCCTCCGTCTTCTTCGCCATCCTCAGCCTCGCCGCGCTGACCGGCACCGTCGTGCTCCTCGTGCTGCTCGGCCTCACGCGGGGGATGGACGCGGCAGCGCCGGCGACGGGGCTGCAGCAGCTGCGATCGGATCTCTCCCGTGCCGCGCTGCCACTGGCGTGGATCGTGGCCACGGTCACGACGCTGGGCAGCCTCTACTACTCCGAGGTCGCGCACTTCGTCCCGTGCGCGCTGTGCTGGTACCAGCGCATCTGCATGTACCCGCTCGCGTTGCTGCTCGGCATCGCCACGTTCCGCCGCGATCGCAGCATCCGCATCTACGTGATCGCGCAGGCCGGCGTGGGCGCCGTGATCGCCGCCTACCACGCGTACGTGCAGGCGTTCCCGCCCGAGAGCGGCACGTCGTTCTGCACGAACGAAGCACCGTGCACCGTGCGCTACGTGTGGGAGCTCGGCTTCGTGTCGCTGCCGTTCATGGCGCTCACGGCCTTCCTCTTCATCATCACCGCGATGGTCGTCGCCGGCCGTCCCCCTGAGCTGCCCGCGGCCGAACCGGCCCCCGAGGCGGTCTCGTCCCGTCCCCTCGTCCCCGGAGCATCCCGATGAGCAACCGTCCCAACCCCCGCGGCTCGAGCGCCGCCCGCGTGGCCGCGGCGCAGAGGTCCGGCAGCAGCAGCACCACCACCTGGTGGATCGTGGGCGGCGTTGCCGTGGTCATCGTCATCGCGCTGGTGGCGGCGATCGCGAGCACCTCGAAGTCGAGCGCCTCCAGCGGAACGGGCGCCGGAGCCGCCGGCACCGTCGTCCCCGTGCCCGCCATCAGCGTGGGCGAGGTCACGGTGACCGGCACACCGGTGGGCACGCCCGCCCCGACCGCCACGGGCACCCCGGCGTCGTCCATCGGCAAGCCCGTCCCGCAGATCTCGGGGCAGCAGTTCGACGGGACGAAGCTGACGATCCCCGCCGCCGGCACGCCGAAGGTGGTGATGTTCGTGGCGCACTGGTGCCCGCACTGCCAGAAGGAGGTGCCGGAGCTGTCGAAGCACTGGGCCGAGGTCGGGTTGCCGTCGGGGGTGGATCTCTACGCCGTCGCCACGAGCACGTCCGAGAGCAAGCCGAACTTCCCGCCCGGCCAGTGGCTCCGTGACGAGAACTGGCCCGTGAAGACGATCGCCGACGACACCAAGGGATCGGCGGCCAACGCGTACGGCGTCACGGGCTTCCCGTACTTCGTGGCGGTGGACGCGCAGGGCAACATCGCGCTGACCATGAGCGGCGAGATCACCCTCGCCCAGTTCCAGCAGCTCGTCGACGCGGCGAAGACCGGGACCGCCGGCGCCACCACCGGGACGACCGGGGCCGCCTCGCCCCGGTAGGTCCGCCCCCGGCTCTTCAGGAGCCGACCTGGCGCAGCGTCTCGGCGTCGACCCCCTCGGGGTGCTCGCCGTTGGCGATGTACGTGTAGCCGAACCCCGCGGCGGCCAGCGGCAGCCCCAGGTGCTCGACGACCGCGACGTGCTGGTCGGAGGCGAACACCGCGTCGCCGTCGAGCAGCGCCTGCAGCGCCTCGGCGTCCCCGGTCCCGAACAGGGCGACGAGGGTGGCGCCGTCGAGCGAGCCGGGGTCGCTGCCACCGGGGCCCTCTGCGTCGCCGTCGTCGAAGTAGTCCGGCTGCGAGTTGTACTCGCCGACGAGCGTGCCCTGGTCGAAGGCCTGGAGGAAGAGGATGTCGTCGTCGTGGTTGAGCGCCGCGAGTGCCTTCGTCGCGAAGATCGTCGACAGCTCGGCGGCGAGGGTGGCGTGGGAGCCGTCCTGGCTCTCACCGGCGGCGTCGTAGACCACCAGATCGGGCCCGACGATCGCCACGTAGGCCTGTCGCCCCTGGCCGTCGAGCCAGTCGAGGACGGGTGCGGCATCGACGCCCACGAGCGTCACGTTCGTGTAGAAGCTGCCCATCGGGCCCACCGTACCGACGGGCCCCGGCTCGTGCTCAGGACACGGAGACCTCGGGGACGAGCTCCGCGCTCGGGCGCGCGGCCGGTTGCCATCCCGGCGGCATGAAGACGTGGCCCAGCTTCGCCCGCCACGACGGTGCCGCCTTGGCGTCCGCGATGATGGCCGCGTACTCGTGGGTGATGACCCGCCACACGTTGAACGTGTGGATGTTCTTCGTCAGCCCGTACACGACCTTCTCCCGCTCGGGCTCGAACGTGCGGAACAGCCGATCCCAGAGGATGAGGATGCCGGCGTAGTTGCGATCGAGGTACTCGCGGTTCGACCCGTGGTGGGCCCGGTGGTGCGAGGGCGTGTTGAAGACGTACTCGATCGGGCGCGGCAGCCGGCCGATCGCCTCGGTGTGGATCCAGTACTGGTAGATGAGGTTGATGCTGCCGGCGGCGAAGATCATCCACGGGGGCACGCCGAGGACGGCGAGCGTCGGGAAGAAGAGCCACTCGTGGTAGTTGGTGACCGGCTGGCGCAGCGCGGTCGACAGGTTGTAGTGCTCGCTCGAGTGGTGCTGCACGTGGTTCGCCCAGAACAGCCGGACGCGATGCTGCGAGCGGTGGGCCCAGTAGTACGAGAAGTCCCACGCCACGAGGGCGACGATCCACGCCACCCATCCGTCGCCGAGGTCGAAGAGGCGGTGGTCCCACGCGAACATCGAGATGGGCACGTCGCCGACGATGATGATGATGCCGGTGATGAGGCTGAGCACGCCCATGGCGAGGCTGGTGCGCGTGTCGCGGGCTTCGTACCCCGCCCAGCCCCGTGCCTTGGCCCGGTCGCGCACGAAGAGCACCTCGCCGAAGAGGGAGAGCAGGAAGAACGGGATGGCGAAGATCAGGATCGGCGGGTGCTCGCTCACGAGCGGGCTCCTCTCGGGCGGCGGGGCTCGGGGAGCGGCGGCAGCATGACGGTCGCCAGCTCGACGAGGTTCGCGATGAGCCGATCGGCGGCATCGGGATCGGGCCGGGCCATGAGGTTGAGCGCCAGCCCCTGCATCGACAGGATGGCGAGATCGACGGCCCGGTCGACGACCTCGGGGTCGGCCGACGAGACCCTCGGCACGAGGGCACGGGCCTGCGCGTTCAGCCGGTCGAGGTGATCGGCCATGATCGGCTCGATCGCCTTCTGCATCCAGGCGTCGGTGCGAGCGCAGGTGTACACCTCGAACACGGCGCCGAGCGCGGGATCGGACATGACGCCCCAGAGCATCGTGATGAGGCTCTCGACGGTGCGCTTGTCGGCGTCGAGCGACTCGAACGCCTCCTCGTAGTCGAGGCGCAGGCGGTCGAAGACGTGCTCGACGGTCGCCGCCAGGAGGTCGGACTTGGTGGGGAAGTAGCGGAACAGCGCGCCGTTGCTCATGCCCGCCCGCCGCACCACCTCGGAGGTCGTGAAGCCGGCGACGCCGTTCTCGACGAGCGAGTCGACGGCGGCGGCGAGCAGGGCGGCCCGCGTGGCTTCGCGGCGCTCGGTCTGGGTGGCCATGCGGAGACGGTACGACAGAAAAGAGAGAGTGTCCACTCTTTTTATGAGGCCGCCCGAGCTCGGCGGGGTCGACCGCCCGCGGGAGCCCGCCGCTCCCGCGGCGGACGTCAGCCCTCCATGGCGCTCTTGAGCCTCATGATGCAGAACATCGCACCTGCCGGATCGGTGACGAGGGCGAAGCGGCCGGGCTCGATCTCCATGGGCGGTTGCATGACGGATCCGCCGAGCTCGGTCACGCGAGCGGCCATGGCGTCGCAGTCGTCGACGAGGAAGTACACGCCCCAGTAGGACGGAACGCCCGGGGGCATCGTCGGCGGCTTCTTCATCATCCCGCCGACGGAGCGGCCGCCGACCTTCCACTCGGTGTACGGCATCGGGCCGTCCTGGCCCTGGGTGTCGTGGCCCCAGCCGAACACGGCTTCGTAGAAGACGATCTCCTTCTCGGGGTCGTCGCACAGGAGCTCGGACCACCCGAACGTGTTGGGCTCGTTGACGATGCCCGCGCCCGTGTGCTCGCCGGCCTGCCAGATGCCGAACACGGCGCCCTCCGGGTCCGCGAACACCGCCATGGTGCCGAGATCGCCGACGGCCATGGGCGGGACCAGCGGGTCTCCGGTGGCGTCACCAGGTGGGGCGGCGGGCGAGGAGCTCCTCGACGTCGTGGCCCGTGCCGGGGCGTGCCATGAGGAAGCCCTGGGCCATGTCGCAACCCAGGTGGCGCAGCTCGTCGAGCTGCGTCTGCGTCTCGACGCCCTCACCGACCGCGCTCAGCCCGAGGGTGTGGGCCAACGTGATGATCGCGGTGACGATGGCCGAGTCGCTCGGGTCCTCGCCCAACCCGTCGACGAACGAGCGGTCCACCTTCAGGACGTCGACCGGGAAGCGTCGCAGGTAGCTGAGCGACGAGTAGCCCGTGCCGAAGTCGTCGACGGCGAGCTTGACCCCCAGCTTCTTCAGCTGCCCGAGGGCGTCCTCGCTCACCTCCACGTCGTCCATGAGCACGCTCTCGGTGATCTCGAGCTCGACCTGCGACGGGTTGATGTGGGTGTCGGTGATGATCTGCTTCACGTCGGCGACGAGGTTGGGGTGGGCGAGCTGGCGGCCCGACAGGTTCACGCTGATCTTGAGGGGGCCGAGGTCGGGGATGCTCGCCTGCCACCGCATGATCTGCCGGCACGACTGGTCGAGCACCCACGCGCCCATCGGCACGATCAGACCGGTCTCCTCGGCGACGCGGATGAACTCGCCCGGGTTGAGCAGCCCGCGCTCGGGGTGCTCCCAGCGGATGAGGGCCTCGACGCCGATGATGGCGCCGTTCTCGAGGGAGATGATCGGTTGGTACAGCACGCGGAGCTCGCGTCGCTCTTGCGCGCGGCGCAGGGCGTTCTCGATGTCGAGGCGGTCGACGGCGCTCGCGCGCATCTGGTTGTCGAAGACCTCGAACCGGGCCCGTCCGCGTTCCTTCGCGCGGTACATCGCGGCGTCGGCGTCGCGGATGAGCGTGCCCGGCTCGGCGTCGATGTCGTCGGGGAACGCGATGCCGATGCTGACGCCGATGAACACCTCGGAGTCGTCGATGGGGAACGGCCCGCTGATCACCCTGTTCACGCGCTCGGCGACAGCGATGGCGTCGGCCTGCGTCTCGAGGTCCTCGCAGAGCACCACGAACTCGTCTCCGCCGAAGCGGGCGATCGTGTCGCCGGGGCGCACGACGGTGCTGAGCCGCTCGGCGATGGCCACGAGCAGCCGGTCGCCGACACCGTGGCCCAGGCTGTCGTTGACGACCTTGAAGTGATCGAGGTCGAGGAACAGCACGGCGACGCGCTTGTGGTGCCGCTGCGCGCGCTCCAGCGCCTGCCCGAGACGGTCGAGCAGCAGGACCCGGTTGGGCAGGCTCGTGAGCGGGTCGTGCGTGGCCTGGTGCGCGAGCTGCGACTCGAACTGCTTGCGCTCGCTGATGTCGTGCATGACGCCGGAGAAGAACTCGAACCGACCGTCGGCGTCGCTGTGCGTCAGGAGCTGCGTGAGCATCGGGATCCGCTCGCCGTCCGCGCGCACGACCGAGAGCTCGCCGTACCACATGCCGGCGGCTTCGAGCTCGGGCTGGATCTCGTTCACGAGGCGCGCCGCGGTCTCGTCGGTGAACCGCTCGAGCAGGTTCTCGGCCTCCAGGCCGCCGTGCGCCGGGAGGCCGAAGAACCGACGACCCGAGGCGTTCATGTAGAGCATCCGGCCACGACGGTCGGCGATGCCGACGACGTCGTGGGTCGCCTCGAATATGTCGGTCAGGCGCTGCGTGTCGCGCTGCGCCTCCATGCGCTCGGTGATGTCGCCCATGGCGCCGACGCCGCCGACGACGTGGCCGTCGTCGTCGGTCATCGGCTGGGTGCGGATGGCGACCCACCGGACCTGACCGTCGGGCCGTTGGATGCGGAACTCCGCCTGGAGCGGTGTGTCGCTGATCGGGCGCGTGATGTCCACGCCGAGCCGCTCGCGATCCTCGGGGTGCACGATCTGGCGCCACCCGTCACCCATCGCCTGCTCGAACGTGAGCCCGGTGATCTCCTGCCAGGTCTCGTTGACGTACACGCACCCGAGCTCCGCGTCCTGCTGGTAGATGCCGGTGGGCGACGACTGCGCCAGCGAACGGAACAGCCGCTCGTTCTCGGCGAGCGCGGTCTCGGCGGAGAGCTGCTCGCTGATGTCGCGGAAGTTCCCGATGACGCCTTCGACCGCCGGGTCGTCGATGCGGTTCGTGAACACGCACTCGAGCCACTTCCACTCGCCGTTCGCGCAGCGGATGCGGGCGCGCGCCGCGGCCGAGCCGCCGATCGGGCTGGCCAGGGCCTCGAGGAAGGCGAGCGCGACGGCGTCGACCTCGTCGGGGTGCACGTAGTCCGCGCCCTGGTGGCCCGTGACCTCGTCGGGCTGCCAGCCGAGCACCGTGGCACACGCCGGGCTGATCCACTGGATGCGCGCATCCGAGTCGAAGATCTCGACCAGGCTGTCGGAGTGCTCGACCAGGGCCCGCATGCGCGCTTCGTTGGCCCGCAGCGCATCGCGGGCCTCCTCGGCCTCCCGGCGCCAGGCGACGTCGCGGAGGCTGACGATGATGCCCTCGATGCCGCTGTCCGGGTCCATGCGGGCCGCCGCCACCTCGACCGGGACCCACG
The DNA here is from genome assembly GCA_964446345.1 of uncultured Iamiaceae bacterium. Classification (GTDB taxonomy): domain Bacteria; phylum Actinomycetota; class Acidimicrobiia; order Acidimicrobiales; family Acidimicrobilacustridaceae; genus CAYUOL01. Next base: position 11,259 of record CAYUOL010000121.1, read on the forward strand.
TGCCGTCGCCGCGCTTGAAGCGGACCGTCGACGGATCGGGGACGCTCGTCCCGGCGAGCTGCGCGTTGAGCTGCTTGAGGCCGGCCTCGACGTCGTCCGGGTGCACCAGCTCGTAGGACGAGGTGCCCTGGAGCGCGTCCGGATCCCAGCCGAGCACCCGCTCCGCCGCCGGGCTGAGCCAGAGGATCGTTCCGCGGTGGTCGATCAGCGCGGTGACGTCACGGCTGTTGCGGAACACCGCGGTCGCGAGCGGTCCGAGCGGTGCGGCGTCAAGCACGGGCACGGGCCCCATGCGGCTCGTCCGGGCTGCAGCACGCCGGCAGGGCGGGGGTCTCCAGCATCTCGGGGAGTGTACGGGGACGGCTTCGCGCCTGCCGGGCGCCGAGGGCGCGGTGGCGCCCGGTGCCACAGCCCCGACCGCCGCCGCGGGGGGTCACTCGAGGTCGGTCACGATGCGGTCGATCTCGACCCGCGCGCTGGTGATGCGCGCCCGGCAGAAGCGGATGAGCGCGGCCGCACGGCGGACCTTCACCGCGAGCTCGTCCACGTCGGCTTCGTCGCGCTCGAGGTCCTCGAGCAGGCCCTCGAGCTCGTCGATCGCCTCCGCGTACGACAGCCCTGACAGATCGTCGAGCGAGTCGTCCGGCGCGGGATCGGTTCCTGCAGGTTCGTCGGTGCCGTCTCGGTCCGCACGGCCGGCGGCGGCGTCAGCGCTCATCGGGCGCAGTCTGCTCGATGGCGGTGCTGTCGATGACGCCGCCGGCCACCGTGGTGCGCAACACCGTGCCGGGCGGCGCGTCCGCCGGGCCGCGGACGAGGGCGCCGTCGGTGCGTCGGGTGATCGACCACCCGCGCGCCAGGGCTCGCGCGGGATCGAGCACGCCGACACGGGTGGCCGCGCCGGTGAGGTGGTGCTCGGCGCGATCGAGCACCGAGGTGCGGCTGCGCTGCAACCGGTGGGTCCGGTGCTCGAGCGATCTCGAGGCCAGCTCGACGACGGCCCGCGAGCGCAGCACCACGCGGTGGCGCTGGTCGTCGAGCCGGCGGTGCTCGTGCTGCGTCGCGGCCTCGGCGCGTTCGGCGATGCGGTCCCAAGCCGATTCGGCGCGACGCAGGCCGGTCCGCGCCTGCTCGACGAGCGCGGCCGCGCAGGCGGTCGGGGTCTTGTGCGCGACGGCGGCGACGGCGTCGGCCACGCTCGAGTCGATCTCGTGGCCGATGCCGGTGATCACGGGCGTGGGCGATGCGGCGATGGCGCGCGCGATCACCTCGGCGTCGAACACCATCAGATCGGTCCGCGCGCCGCCGCCCCGCACCACGGCCACGACCTCCGCGCCCGATCGGGTGAGCTGCTCGAGCGCGCGCACGACCTCGTGCTCGGCGCCCGCGCCCTGGACGCGCGCCGCGGCCATCGTCACCCGCCACGCGAAGCCGCTGCGTTCGAGCTCGTCGAGGAAGTCGGCTTGCGCGGCGCTGCCTTCGCTGGTGAGCAGGCGGATGTGCGTCGGCACCGTCGGGTACGGCAGCGCCCGGTTGCGCTCGAGCAGCCCCTCCTGCGCGAGCGCGGCCATGACACGATCGCGCTCGGCCGTCAGCTTCCCCAGCGTGAACGCCGGGTCGATCGCCGTCATGCGCAGCTGGAGCCGGCCCCGGGGCGGGTAGTAGTCGAGGCTGCCGCGGATGCGGATGTGCACGCCGTCGGCCATGCGGATCGCCCCGCCGGCGCGCCGCAGCATGATGTTGACGGTGCGCCGCTCGGCGGCGTAGAGCGCCACCGACACGGTGGCGTCGGGCTGCCCGGCGTCGCCCGCCTCGACCAGCTGGAAGTACACGTGCCCGGAGCCCTCGTGCCGCTTCAGCGAGCTGATCTCGCCCTCGACCCAGAGGTCGCTCGGGAAGTTGACCGACAGCGCGTAGCGGATGAGCCGGTTCAGCTCTCCCACGCGCAAGGTGTCGGACGCATCGGCCACGCGACGACCCTACCGTCGTGGCGGTCGCGGCCCGGCGGGCGGCAGGCTCCGCCGCGCCTCCTCGGGCCCGCCGCCGGCGGCGTTCCCCGGTCGCCGTGGTCATGCGCATGGTCAGGTGCGTGGTCGGGTGCGTCGTCAGGCGCGTGGTCGAATGCCACAGGACGATCGCAGGCGTCGACCGTGGGGAACCGGTAGGTTTCGGCCGGCTCTCGCGCCCACAAGGTCGTGGGCGACGAGCGCGTGCTCGGGTGCTTCCGTTGGACAGCAGCTGGTGGGTGGACCACCCGGGCTCGATGTAGGCCGTTTGTCCTATATCCGAACGGTGATCCGGAACGACATCATGACGGAACGCGTCGTGGTGCTCGGTCGGTGGGACGAGGGGCACCGGTACGATCGTTCGTTCAGATGCCAATCTGGGTTGGGGACCGGCGGCAACCGGTCATGGCACGCCGTGGGGGCTGACATCTCAACTGATCCCGCCGCTCGATCGGATCGCTTCGACCCGGTGACCGACGACCCGCGGCAGTGGCGCGCGGTCTTCGAGGCGGTGGCCGCCCGCTCGCGCGATGCAGTCGTCGTGAGCGCGACGGCGAACGACGACCCGGTTGACCGGATCCAGTTCGTCAACCAGGCCTTCACCGACCTCACCGGGTTCACCGCGGACGAGGCGTGCGGTGCGTCCACCGACCTGCTCGGGGACGAGGCCGCCCTCGCCTGGGCGATGGCCGACGTGGAGACGGGTTCGCCGATCACCACCGAACTGACCCTCGTCCACAAGAACGGCGTGCCGCTCGTGACGCGGGCGGTGCTCGAGCAGGTGCTCGACGTCAGCGACCCCGCCGGGCCGATCACCTGGCACCTCGCGACCTACCAGGGCCACGCCGATGTCACGGCCGCCGTCGCCGCCGCGAGCGGCCGGGAGGAGTGGGCCCGAGCGATCGTCTCCGCGGTGTCCGACATCATCATCGTGACCGACGAGACCACCAAGATCCTGTGGATCTCCCCCTCGATCAGCCGACTCGGGTACCGGCCCGAGGAGCTGATCGGCACGGTCGGCCTGGATCTCGTGCACCCCGACGACGTCGAGGCTGCTGTCGAGACCATGAGCCGGGTGATCACGAACGAGTTCGACTTCGTGCCCACCGTCTACCGCATCAAGGACGGCAACGGCTCCTGGCGCTACCTCAGCCTCAACGGTGCCAACCAGCTCGAGCACTCCGCCATCGGCGGCGTCATCCTCAGCGCCACCGACGTCACCGAGCGCACCTTGGTCGAGGAGGGCTACCGCGCCCGCGAGCGGTGGGCCCACGCGCTCGTGCAGGGCGGCTCGGACCTCGTGCTGGTGACCGACCGCGACGGCGTGCTGACCTACGCGAGCCCGGCCGTCTCGCGCATCCTCGGCTACGAGCCCGAGGAGGTGATCGGCACGTCCCCGGCCGACGTGCTCGACCCCGACGACATCGAGGAGGCCCGGCGCGTGTTCGGGCTCGTCGGCTCGGATGCCGACGGTGGGCAGAGCCACGAGTTCCGCGTGCGCCATCGCAACGGGTCGTGGCGGATCCTCAACGCCGTGATGACCGACATGCACGACGACCCCGCCGTCGGCGGGCTGGTCATCAACGTCCGCGACGTGACGAGCCGGCGCGTGGTCGAAGACCTGCTGTCGGAGCAGGCCGACCTGCTCGAAGCGATCGCTCGCGGCGCGCCGCTCGAGGTGACGCTGCAGAAGATCACGCAGATGATCGAGCACGTGATCGACGGGGCGAGCTGCGCGATCGGCATCCTCGACCCCGACGGGGCGATCCGGGTGCGGGCAGCCGCGAGCCTGCCGCGCCAGATCGTCTCCTTGCTCGACACGCTGCCCCCGGACTCCGACGCCGGCATCGAGCTGCGCCGCTCGGGCGGCGAGGCGCTCACCTACCCCCTCGACCGGCCATCGCCGCTCGGTGCGCCCGATCTCTTCGTGGCCCACGGGTACACGTTGTGCCGCAAGGCGCCGGTGCTCGCCCCGGGTTCGGGTGAGCTGCTCGGCTCGCTCAGCGTCTTCCACCCGGTCGACACGCGCCTGTCGAAGCTCGAGGCCGATCTGCTCGATCGTGCGCTCAACATGGCCGCCATCGCGATCGAGCGCCGGCGCTTCGAGTCCACGCTCGAGTACCAGGCGCTGTACGACCCGTTGACCGGCCTGCCCAACCGCACGCTGCTGCACAGCCGCATCCAGGACGCGCTCACGCGCTCGGCCCGGCTCGACACCGGCGTCGCGGTGCTGTTCATCGACCTCGACCGCTTCAAGGTCATCAACGACTCGGTGGGTCACGCCCTCGGGGACCAGCTGCTGCGCGAGGTCACCAGCCGGTTCCAGGTGCCCCTGCGCCCGGGCGACACGCTCGGGCGCTTCGGCGGCGACGAGTTCATGGTGGTGTGCAGCCGCATCGCCGACGAAGAGGCTGCGGCCGAGGCCGCCCGCCGGTTCATGGAGCAGCTGCGCGATCCGGTGCAGATCGACGAGAGCGAGATCTTCGTCACGGCGTCGATCGGCATCGCGTTCGCGGACGACGAGAGCATCAGCACCGAGTCGCTCGTCCGCAACGCCGACGTCGCCATGTACCGAGCGAAGGACCAAGGCCGGGACCAGTACGTGGTGTTCCAGCAGAAGCTCGATCAGCAAGCCGTCGAGCAGCTCGCCATGGAGCAGGCCATCCGGCAGGCGATCGATCGCGAGGAGTTCGAGCTCTTCTTCCAGCCCGTCGTCCGCCTCGCCGACGGTGCCATGACCCACGTCGAGGCGCTCGTGCGGTGGGAGCGGCCGGGCCACGGCATGGTCTTCCCCAACGACTTCATCCCGCTGGCCGAGGAGACCGGGCTCATCGTGCCCTTGGGGTGGTGGATCCTCGAAGAGGCGTGCCGCCGCGCCGCGTCGTGGCCCGAGCTGCCCGGTGGCGAGCTCGTCGAGGTCGCGGTCAACCTGTCGGCCAAGCAGCTCGCGTCGCCGGATCTGATCCCCACCGTCGAAGCCGTGCTGCAGCGCACCGGCGTGGCGGCCGAGCGCCTGTGCTTCGAGGTCACCGAGAGCGCGCTGGTGCGTGACGTCGATCAGGCCATCGAAGCGCTGCTGGCGATCAAGTCGCGCGGGGTGAAGGTGGCGATCGACGACTTCGGCACCGGGTACGCCTCGCTCGACTACGTGCGCCACTTCACGATGGCGGACTACCTCAAGATCGATCGTTCCTTCGTCGAGGGCGTCGAGAAGGAGGGCTCCCAGGAGGCGGCCATCGTCACGGCCGCCATCGCGCTGGCCCGCTCGCTCAACCTGACCGTGATCGCCGAGGGCGTCGAGACGCTCTTCCAGATGGAGGCGCTCCGCGACCTCGAGTGCGAGCTGGCGCAGGGCTACCTGTTCTCGCGGCCCGTGCCGGTCGACGTGGCGATGGAGCTCCTCGCCGGCGGTTGACCGACCGGCACGGTCCCGCGGTTCGGGACCGACGCCGCCCCTCCCTCACACGAACCCACAGAAAGCTCTTCGCATGCGCCTGATCCCGGATCGTCTCGAAGTCGCGGCCGACGGCATCGCCGGCTCCGCACCCGTCACCTCGTTCCCGTGCACCGCAGCCGTCGACGCGGTGCAGGTGAGCTTCGACGTCGGCCCCGACGTCGCGGTGGCGTGGTCGGTCGCCAACCGCGGCGACGCGGCGCGGCGGATCCGTTCGGTCGCGCTGGTGTTCCGCCTCGTCGACGCCGACGAGCCGGTGCGGCTCCTGCGCAACGGCTACCAGTCGTGGAGCCCGAGCGGTGCGGTGACGTTCGGCGTCGATCGCGACCCG
>CAYUOL010000122.1:0-17037 GCA_964446345.1 uncultured Iamiaceae bacterium
CAGGATCACCGCGAGGTCGCAGCTGGACGCACCCGTCGCCATGTTGCGCGTGTACTGCACGTGCCCGGGCGTGTCGGCGATGATGAACTTGCGGCGCTCGGTCGCGAAGTAGCGGTAGGCGACGTCGATCGTGATGCCCTGCTCGCGCTCGGCCCGGAGGCCATCGGTGAGCAGCGCGAGGTTCGTGTACTCGTCGCCGCGCTCGCGCGACGTGCGCTCGACCGACTCGAGCTGGTCCTCGAAGATCGCCTTCGAGTCGTAGAGCAAGCGACCGATGAGGGTGCTCTTGCCGTCGTCCACGGAGCCCGCCGTGGCGAACCGCATCATCTCCATCAGAAGTAGCCCTCTCGCTTGCGATCTTCCATCGCGGCCTCGGACACCCGATCGTCGGCTCGGGTCGCACCTCGCTCGGTGACGCGCGTGGCGGCGACCTCGAGGATGACCTTCTCGATCGTGTCGGCCGGTGATTCGACGGCCCCCGTGCACGAGGCGTCGCCCACGGTGCGGTACCGGACCACCGCCTCGAAGGGCTCCTCGCCCTCCATCAACGTGATGTACGGCCCGACCGCCAGCAACATGCCGTCGCGGCGGAACACCTTGCGCGAGTGCGAGAAGTAGATCGACGGCAGCTCGATCTGCTCGTCGGCGATGTACTGCCAGATGTCGAGCTCGGTCCAGTTCGACAACGGGAACACGCGGATGTGCTCGCCCTGCTTGTGGCGCCCGTTGTAGAGGCTCCACAGCTCGGGCCGTTGGTTCTTCGGGTCCCACTGACCGAAGTCGTCGCGGAACGAGTACACGCGCTCCTTGGCCCGTGCCTTCTCCTCGTCGCGGCGGGCGCCGCCGAACACCGCGTCGAAGCGATGCTCTTCGATCGCGTCGAGCAGCGTCGTGGTCTGCAGCCGGTTGCGGCTGGCCCGGGGGCCGGTCTCCTCGACGACCCGGCCGGCGGCGATCGAGTCCTCGACCGAGGCGACGACGAGGCGGGCGCCCGCCTTCTCCGCCGCACGATCGCGGTACTCGATGACCTCGTCGAAGTTGTGACCCGTGTCGACGTGCATGATCGGGAACGGCAGCTTCGCAGGGTAGAACGCCTTGACCGCGAGGTGCAGCATGACGACGGAGTCCTTGCCCCCCGAGAAGAGCAGGCAGGGTCGCTCGAACTCGGCGGCGACCTCACGGATGATGTGGATCGACTCTGCCTCGAGCGTGCGCAGATGGGGGAGTTCGTAGTCCATGAGAGTGAAGAGCGTAGGGTAACGGCGGCCGTCGGCGGAAATCCCGACACGATGGGTCAACATTCCTCTCCCGTCGCCGATTCCCGCGGCGGCCCGATGCCCCCACGGGTTCCCATGCCGCTTGATCCCTCCGCCGCCGAGAACGCCACCCCCGCCGACCACGAGCTCGCCGAGCGCCTGGCCACGAGCGCCGGCGAGCTGCTCGTCGACCTGCGGGTGCAGCTGCTGCGCGAGGGCGCCGATCGCAACGCCATCAAGGACGAGGGCGATCGACGGGCGCACGACCTCCTGATGGCCGAGCTCGCCGCGCGCGTCGAGGCGGGCGACGCCGTGCTCTCCGAGGAGGGCACCGACGACCCCATCCGCCTGGAGCGCTCCCGCGTCTGGATCGTCGACCCGCTCGACGGCACGCGCGAGTTCGGCGAGCCACCCCGCACCGACTGGGCGGTGCACGTCGCGCTGACGATCGACGGCCGCCCGGTGGCGGGCGCCGTCGCCCTGCCGGCCATGGGCATCACCCTCTCCACGCTGCACCCGCCGCCACCCCCGCCGGCGTCGCCGGCGGCGCCGCGCGTCATCGTGAGCCGGTCCCGGCCCCCCGCCGCGGCCACCCACCTGGCCGAGCAGCTCGGGGGCCAGCTGATCGAGATGGGCTCGGCGGGCGCCAAGGCGATGGCCGTGGTGCGTGGCGAAGCGGACATCTACGCGCACTCGGGGGGCCAGTACGAGTGGGACTCGTGTGCGCCGGTCGCGGTCGCCATGGCAGCCGGGTTGCACACGTCGCGCATCGACGGGGCGCCGTTGATCTACAACCGCCTCGAGCCGTACCTGCCCGATCTGCTCATCTGTCGCCCCGAGCTCGCGACGCGTGCGCTCGAGGCGCTGGCGAGCTTCCGCGCGTAGCACGGGCGATGGAGCTCAAGACGATCCGCTACGAGCTCGGCGAGGGCGACCACTCGCGCATCGCCACCATCACGCTCGCCCGGCCCCATCGCCTCAACGCGTGGACCGGACGGATGCACACCGAGTACCGGTGGGCGCTCGCGCAGGCGGAAGCAGATCCGGACGTGCGCGTCGTCGTGGTCACGGGAGCAGGCCGCGGGTTCTGCGCCGGCGCCGACAGCGGCGCGCTCGAGGGCCACGTCGACAAGGGCGGCTACGACCCCGGCACCCCGGATGACATCGCGACGCCCGGGTTCGGCGTGCGGCCCGAGTTCGACCACGACTTCGCCTACCACTTCGGGCTGACGAAGCCCGTCATCGCCGCGATCAACGGGCCCGCGGCGGGTGTCGGCCTCGTGCTCGCGTGCTACTGCGACCTGCGCTTCGCGGCGGCGGGTGCCAAGCTCACGACCGCGCACGGCAAGCTGCACCTGCCCGCCGAGTACGGCCTGTCGTGGCTGCTCCCCCGCCTCATCGGGTTGACCCGCGCCAACGACCTGCTGCTCTCGAGCCGCACGTTCCTGGCCGAGGAGGCGGCGACGATGGGGCTCGTCAACGCGACGGTGCCGGGCGACGAGCTGCTCGAGCACACCTATGCCTACGCCGAGGTGCTCGCCACGACGGTCTCCCCCGGCTCGCTCGCCGCGACCAAGCGCCAGATCTACACGGACCAGCACCGTGACGTCGGCGCCTCGGTCGACGAGGCCGCCGAGCTGCTGCGCCGCATGATGGAGGAACCGGCGTTCCGCGAAGGCGTCGCGGCGCTGACCGAGCGACGCCCACCGGCCTTCTGAGCCCGCAGGCGATCAGGGCGACGCGGCCTGCGGGATCGCGCCTGCGCGGCGCAGGTCCTCGATCTCGTCTTCCGTGTAGCCGGCGGCCCGGAGGACCTCGTCGGTGTGCTGGCCGATCGCGGCGACGCCGCGGACCTCGTGCTGCTCGGCGGGAGGGAGGCCCGGGGCCGACGGGTCATGCGGGCGGAACGTCACCGGGTTGTTGACCGCGAGGTGCGCGGGCGCGCCCTCGTCCGCCGGCACGTCCACGAACGCGCCGGCGGCGATCGCCTGCTCGTCGTGGAGCACCTCGTGCGGCGTGTTGACCGGCGCCCACCACACGTCCTCTCGATCGAAGCGCTCGATGAGCTCCGCCCGTGTGTGCTTCGCGAACTCGGCATCGAGCTCCCCCACGACCGCCGACGCGTTCTTGCGCCGGCCGCGCGCGCTGGCGAACCGCTCGTCCTCCAGCAGGTCGAGGCGGTCGATCGCCGCGCACACCTTCGGGAAGGCGCGGTCCGACTCGACGCCGAGCAGCCAGAACCAGTGGCCGTCCGCCGCCACGTACGAGTTGACCATCGCGTTGAGCTCGTGCGTGCGCGGCGTCGCGCCGATGAGCTTGTCGAAGCGCGCCTGGATGCCGAGGTCCCACCCGAGGCAGTAGATCCCCGTGCGCAACAGGGAGGTCTCGACGAGCTGCCCCTTGCCCGTCTTCTCCCGTTCGAGCAGCGCGGCCAGGATGCCGGCCACCGTGGTGATGCCCGTGACGTGATCGCCGAACCCGCCGCGGATCGCCGGCGGCGCCTCGCCCTCGGGCGCCAACGTGGCGGCGACGCCCGTGCGCGCCCAGAAGCCGCCGACGTCGTAGCCCGCCCGGTTCACGTCAGGCCCCTCGAGGCCGTACCCGGTGACGCTCGCGTACACGAGGCGCGGGTTGTCCTGCAGCAACGTCGACGGGCCGAGGCCCAACCGCTCGACGGCGTCGGGCCGCAGGTTCGTGAGGAAGACGTCGGCGTCGGCGACGAGCCGGCGCGCCACCTCGCGCCCCGCATCCGTCGACAGGTCGAGCGCCACCGATCGCTTGCCGCGGTTGTCGAGGTCGAAGGGCGGCGACTCCGGTTGCCCGTGCCCGGCGATCAGGTTGAACACCCGGCGCATCGGATCGCCCGCCGGCGCCTCGATCTTGACGACGTCGGCGCCCCAGTCCGCCAGCACCCCGGCGGCGCTCGGCCCGGCCACCCAGATCCCCAGCTCGATGATCCGGTAGTCGGCCAGCACGGCCGGCACCGTACCCCGGTGCGGGTCGAGGCGGCGCCGCCCGGGGGCCGCGACGCGACCGCCGACCGACGGGCACCCGTCTCTCCGATCCGGCGGAGGGGTTGTCGCTTCGCTGTCAGCGATATATCGTGATGTTCGGCAACACAGTCGAGAGCCACACGGTGTGGCCGACGGAAAGGACCGGACCATGTTCGGCAACCACATGCACCACCACCACCACGAGAACGCCGACCGGCAGGACGACCCTGCGGCGCCCGACTTCCGGCCGGGTCGCCGGCGGGCCATGGCCGGTGGCCCGCGTGGGCGCGGCCGCGGGCGCGGCTGGGGCGGGGACTTCGGGCCCGGCTTCGGCGGCGGCTTCGGACCCGGCTTCGGCCCGGGCGGTCCGATGTTCGGCCGCGGCGGGCGCGGCAACCGGCGCGGGCGCGGCGACGTGCGCACCGCGATCATCCTCCTGTTGAACGAGGAGCCGATGCACGGCTACCAGATCATCCAGGAGCTCACCGATCGCAGCAACGGCACGTGGCGCCCGAGCCCCGGCTCGGTCTACCCGACCCTCGGGTTGCTCGAGGACGCCGGCCTCGTCCGCGCCGAGAAGACCGAGGGCAAGCGCATCTTCCACATCACCGAGGCCGGGCAGGCCGCGGCGAGCGACATGGCCGGCCAGCCGGCGCCGTGGGACGACGCCGCCCGCGAGGACGACTCGTCGCTCAGCAACCTGCGCGCGCAGCTCTTCCAGCTCGGCGGCGCCACGATGCAGGTCGCCCAGGCCGGCAACGAGACGCAGATCAAGAAGGCGCAAGCCGTGCTCAGCGAGGCCCGCCGCAAGCTCTACCTGCTCCTCGCCGAGGATCCCGAGGCGCCCGATGCCGACGATGCCGACGTCGCCGAGCCGCCGGCCGACGCCCCGTGATCTGGACCCTCCCGACCGGTCGCGCACCCGCACCGGTCGGGCCGGCGTCGCCGATCGCCGGCCCGCGGCGTGGGAGGGCGATCCAGGTTCGTAGACTCAGCACACCATGGCGGACACCACCGATCCCCACCCCCGCTCCGACCACGCCACCGATCCGTCCCCCGGGGCGAACGGTGCGTCTGGCGTGCTCACGGCGCCGGCCGACGACCTGATCGGCCGGGCTCAGCCCGGACGCACGGGCCACGGCCCGGCCCGCAACCCCGACGGGCCTGCGGACCTGGCGATCGGGTCGTTCACCGACACCGCGCCGTGGATCGTGGATCCCGCAGCCATGCCGTGGCGCCAGCCGGTCGATGCGGTGCGCTGGGTCACGCGCCGCCAGGTGCCCCGACTGGTGGCCCCCCGTCGCTTCCCGTCAGGCACGCGCGTCTTCACCGTGCTGCGCCACCTCGCGCCGGCGATCGGCCTGTGGGCCGCAGGGGCGCGCCGCAAGGGCGGCAGCGCATCCAAGGCCGACCTCTCCCGGCGGCTGCGCATCGCCGCCGAGCACCTCGGCCCCACGTACATCAAGCTGGCCCAGATCATCTCCTCGGGCGAGGGCCTCTTCCCCGAAGAGCTGGTGCGGGAGTGCCAGAAGTGCCGCGACCAGGTACCGCCCGAGGACTGGGCGTCGGTTCGAGCCGTCATCGAGTCCGAGCTCGGCCGACCCATCGAAGACGTCTTCGCCCACATCGACCGTGTCCCATTGGCCTCGGCCTCGATCGCCCAGGTGCACGCCGCGACGTTGCGCACGGGCGAGAAGGTCGTCGTGAAGGTGCAGCGCGCGTCGGTGGCGGATCGGGTCTTCGACGACATCAAGGTGATGGCGTGGCTGGCCCCGTTCATGGTCGGTCGCATCCCGGTCGCCGCCCTGGCCAACCCTCCCGCGCTCGTCGAGCTGTTCGCGGAGACCATCACCGAAGAGCTCGACTTCCGGCTCGAAGCGCAGAACATGCTCGACATCGCCGCGGTGTTCGCCGAGCTCGACCAGCGCGGCTACGTCGTGCCTCGCCCTCACCCGACCCTCGTCACGCCGCGCGTGCTCGTCATGGAGCGACTCGAGGGCTTCGCGTTCTACGACGTCGCCGGCATCAAGGACGCCGGGGTCGACACCGAAGAGGTCGTGCGCATCGGCATGATCGGCTTCATGGAGGGGTGCATGCTCTACGGCCTCTTCCACGGCGACCTGCACGGCGGCAACCTGTTCGTGATGGCCGACGGCCGCGTGGCGCTGCTCGACTTCGGCATCACCGGGCGCATGGACGAGTTCAAGCGGCTCGCGTTCCTGCGCATGATGGTCGGCGCCAGCATGAACGACGTGAAGACGCAGCTGACCGCGTTCCGCGACCTCGGGGCGCTGCCGATGGACACCGACCTCGACGAGGTGATCGCCGAGCTCGGCCTCGACGGGCCGCCGGTCGACCCCACGCAGCTCACGCAGGAGGAGATGCTGGCCGAGATCCAGAAGGCCATCAAGGCGCTGCTCGGCTACGGCGCCCGGATGCCGAAGGAGCTCATGCTCTTCGTGAAGAACATGGTGTTCCTCGACGGCGCCATCGCCACGCTGGCGCCCGATCTCGACCTGTTCGCCGAGATCGCGCGCATCTCGATGTACTTCGCCGAGACGCACGGCGAGCGCATCGCCGCGGAGGTCGGCATCGATCCCCGCACCTACGAGCTCGACATGACGGGCATCAAGGGCTCGTTCGGCGTCGACCCGAGCGAGACCGACAGCCTGACGTACCGCGAGCTGCAGGAGCGCCGCGAGATCATCCGGCAGCGCATGCAAGAAGGCGCCGCGCGCCGCCGCAAGCGCTGAACGCGAGACCGAACCCGTGCCCCTCGTCGGTCCCGTCGTGCCACGAACCGCAGGCCTGCGCACCACGCGGGCGCGCCTGCTCACCGCTGCGCTCGTCGTCGTGCTCGCCGCCTCGTGCGTCGGCAGCGGCAAGACGGCGCGCGGAGACTCGATCGAGCCGCTGCCCGGCGACCTGCGCGTGGTCGCCGACACGACGACGGGCTGCCGCGCCGGCGAGTCGGGCTTCGACTATCGCTTCCTCGTCGTCGGCCCCGCCGACCTCTCGGCGGGCAGCTCGCTGTTCGCGCACATCCGTTCGCGTGGCTTCGTGCGCACGGGCCCCTGGGGCGACGACCTGCCGTGGGCCTCGACGGGCTACCAGCACGGAGACCTCCCGATCCGCATCGAGGCCGGCACCCTCGACAGCTACCTCAAGAACGCCAAGCCCTACACGGGGCCGCCCGTGAACACGATCCCCGAGGAGGTCAAGAGGGACGCTGCGGACTACGTGCTGCTGGCGCTCCGGCCGACCGACTTCCTCTGCACGACGCCGCTGTGATCACGACACCGGGCCGGCCCCGCGGGTTCGCCGGCCGGATCACGGGTGCGCCGGCAGGTGCTGCACCTGCACGCGCACCTGGGGCACCGGCGTCGTCAGCCACTGCAGCAGCGGCACGTTGAAGTCGGACATGCCCATGCCAGTGGTCGCCTCGAGCGCCACGGTCGAGCCGTCGGGGAACGTGAAGCGCACCCCGTGGGCGAAGCTGCCCTGGTCCACCTGCACCTGGAACCAGCTGCGCTCCCACATGATGGGATCGCCCTTGATCTTCAGGCCACCCATGCCCTGGCGGTAGTCGAACAGGTACAAGCGGTGCTGCGTGACGGCCGCGAGCATCTCCTTCGGCAGCCCGCCGGCCAGCTTCTTCTTGCCGGACCGCATGATCATCGCAGCGAGCGGCGACACGAAGTACGCGGCGCCGGCGCTGGCGCGGCCGACGTGGGAGAGGAGCCCAACGGCCAGGACGGGTTCGGGGATGTGGGGCTGCACCTGCGCGGTGTAGTTGGCGTAGTACTTCTGCAGGTCGAACATCGTCGGCTCCGGTTTTCGTGTCGCGGGGAAGGGGAAGACGCGTCGATCGAACCATCGGGGGTGGGACCCCACTTGAGTAGGCCCTACTCAAAACACGTCGGTCGAGCGGATCGCTGATCGCGGGCCGGGCGGCGTGGGCGCCGCCACCGGTCACACCGTGCACCGGGCACGGGCACCGCCACGGCGGCACGGGGCGGTCGTGGTGCAGCACTACGATCCGAGCCCGATGCGCCTCGTGATCGCCCGCTGCTCCGTGGACTACGCCGGCCGGCTGGCGGCGCACCTGCCGCTCGCCACCCGCCTGATCATGGTGAAGGCCGACGGCTGCGTCGCCATCCACGCCGACGGCGGTGCGTACAAGCCGCTGAACTGGATGAACGCGCCCAACACGTTGGTCGAGGGCGAGGGCGAGTGGGTCGTGCGCAACCCCAAGGGCGAGACCCTCACGATCACCCTCGACGAGGTCATCCACGACACGGCGCACGACCTCGGGGTGGATCCCGGACTGCAGAAGGACGGCGTCGAAGCGCACCTGCAAGAGCTGCTCGCCGCGAACCCGCACACCATCGAGGAGGGGTTCCTCCTGGTGCGGCGGGAGTTCCCCACCGACATCGGGCCGGTCGACCTGCTGTGCCGCGACACGAGCGGCCAGGCCGTGGCCGTCGAGATCAAGCGCCGCGGCGAGATCGACGGGGTCGAGCAGCTCACCCGCTACCTCGAGCGCCTCAACCGCGACCCGAACCTGCGTCCCGTGCGCGGCGTGTTCGTGGCGCAGCAGGTCAAGCCGCAGGCACGCGTGCTCGCCGAAGCACGCGACATCGCGTGGGTCGAGGTCGACTACGACGAGCTGCGGGGCATCGAGTCCAACGTGCTCAAGCTGTTCTGACCACGACCCCATCCCCCGCAGCCCGGGTGCATCCGCGTCGGTCTCCGACGCGGATGCACGCGAGATCCAGGACGGTCAGCTGAAGGTGACGCGGCCGGCGTCGAGGACCACACGGCCGTCGTCGCCCGTCGTCTGGAACACGGCGTGCGAGCGGCCGCCGTCGGTCTCGTCGTTGCTCTCGCCGATCCACATGTTGATCGTCAGCGCCTCGCCCGGGAACACGGGCGACGAGAAGCGCCCGTCCATGCGCCCGAAGCGGGCCGGGTCACTGCCGCACAGCGTGTGCAGCAGGGCCCGACCAGTGAACCCGTAGGTGCACAGACCGTGGAGGATCGGGCGGTCGAACCCGCCCATGGCGGCGAACGCCGGGTCGGAGTGCAGCGGGTTGCGGTCACCCGAGAGGCGGTACAGCAGCGCCTGGTCGGGCCGGGTCTGGTAGGTCACCGAGTGGTCGGGCGCGCGCTCCGGCGGGACGTTCTGGGGGCCCGACGGGCCGCGGTCGCCGCCCCACCCGCCCTCGCCCCGGATGAACGCGGACATGCGGGTCTTGAACAGGGGCTGGCCCGTGCTCACGTCGGTGGACACCGATTCGGTCACCACGACCGCGCCCTTGCCCTTGTCGTAGATGCCCGTGATCTCGCCGACGGTGCTGACCGTGCCCTCCACCGGCAACTCGCCCAGCAGCTCGATCGACTGCTCGCCGTGCACCAGCATCGCCGGGTTGAACGTGCCGATGTTGGCCATCGCCCCGAAGCCGCCGGTGCCGAGCACGACCGCCATGGTCGGCAGCACGCGCTGCGGGGTGTTCTGCGTGTTCTCGGTCGTGAAGGCCAGCTCGTCGGTGCCGGCACCGACGCCCAGCGCGTAGAGGATCGCGTCCTTCGAGCGCCAGCTGCTCTCGCCCGGCTCGCCCTTGGAACCGACGGCATCAGGGTTGATCGGCATGTCAGACCGCCTTCTTGTCGTTGCCGCTCATGTCGGCGTTGGGACGGGCCTGGGACACGAGGTCGAGCACGAGCGGTCCCAGCTTCTCGGGGTCGTCGACCGGCGTCGCCGTCGGGCCCCGGTGCCAGCCCTCCGAGACGGACAGCGCCATGCCGGTCACGTCGAAGACCCGACCCGCGACCTCCTTCGACTCCGACGAGGCCAGCCAGGTGATGATCGGGGCGATCCACCGCGGCGACATCTTCTCCTTGATCTCGTCCGGGGCGGCACCCATGCCGAGGTTCTCGGTCATGCGGGTCAGCGCCGCCGGGGCGATCGCGTTGACGGTGACGCCGTAGCGCTCGAGCTCCATCGCGGCGATCACCGTGAACGCCGCGATGCCGGCCTTGGCCGCGCCGTAGTTGGTCTGGCCGATGTTGCCGTAGATGCCGGACGGCGACGACGTGTTGATGATGCGGGCGTCGACCTCGTCACCGGCCTTCGAGCGCTCGCGCCAGTAGGCCGCGGCGAAGTGCGAGGGGCCGGCGGTGCCCTTGAGGTGCACCTGGATGACGGCGTCCCACTCGGCCTCGCTCATGTTCACGAGCATCTTGTCGCGCAGGATGCCCGCGTTGTTGACGAGCACGTGGAGGTCACCGAACGTGTCCACGGCCTGCTTCACGATGTTCTCGGCGCCGGCCCAGGTCGAGATGTCGTCGGTGTTGGCGACGGCCTCTCCCCCGGCGGCGATGACCTCGGCCACGACGTCGTGCGCCGGCCCGGTCTCCTGGCCGTTCCCGTCGGTGGTGACGCCGAGGTCGTTGACGACGACCTTCGCACCGTGCTCGGCGAGCATCAGGGCGTGCTCGCGCCCGATGCCGCGCCCGGCCCCCGTGATGATGCAGACGCGCCCTTCACATAACCGGCTCATTCGTTCACCCTGGATCTCGACGTGCGAATCGATCGGTGTGCGGTCCCAGGATTCTGCCCGCGCCGTCCGGATGCGTCACATCCACGGGACGACGCCTCCTCTTGCGTGACGCCCTTGTGACACGACGGGTGTCACCACCTGTGACACGACCGGCGACGGGACCGATGTCATGACCAGGGACACGACCAGGGACACGACCAGGGACACGACCAAGGACACGACCAAGGACACGACCAGGGACACGACCGGGGCGCCGGAGGCGAACCGATCTGTGACGGCTGTCGGTCCTGGGCGATGCCCGCACCCCCGTGTTCGCGCGCGATGCTCAAAGGGCATGCGCCCTCGC
Source organism: uncultured Iamiaceae bacterium (assembly GCA_964446345.1). GTDB lineage: Bacteria > Actinomycetota > Acidimicrobiia > Acidimicrobiales > Acidimicrobilacustridaceae > CAYUOL01. The sequence continues at coordinate 11,159 of CAYUOL010000122.1, forward strand.
TCCAACAAGCGACGCTGGATCGTGATCATCACGATCGTGGCCGTCGTCGTGCTGCTCGTCGCCGGCTTCGGCATCGACTCGTCGATGCACTCGGGCCGGGTCTCGCGGCGCGTCGAGGTCGCCGGCGTGAACGTCGGCGGCGAGTCCGAGATGGAGCTGCGCACCGCGGTCGCCCGCACCGCGGAGGCCTACAAGAGCGCCTACGTGAAGATCTCGTCACCCAAGGGCGATCTCGACACCACGGCGGCGAACGTCGGCCTGTCGCTCGACCAACCGGCCACGGTGGCCGCCGTGCTCGCGATCGACCGCAACGAGTCGGCGCTCATGAAGCCGGTGCTGTGGCTGCGTTCGCTGTTCCAGGCGCGCAGCGCTCCTCTGAAGTTCACGGTCGACCAGACGACGCTCGTCGCCGGGCTCAAGGAGATCGACGCGGCCAACCGCGTCGCGCCGACCGAGCCGACGATCGCCGTCACCGACCAGGGCTTCGTCACCGTGCCCGGGGTCAAGGGGGCATCGCTCAGCCCGGCCGAGATCGCCACCCAGCTGCAGCAGGCCGCCGAGAGCGGGGCGATGCCGATCGCGATCACCGTCGGCACCCGCCCGATGGAGCCGAAGTACACCGACATCGACGCCAAGGCCGTCGCCGACAAGGCGACCGAGGTCACCAAGACGCCGCTGGCCCTCAACGTCGGCGGGAAGAGCGCGACGGTCACCCCGAAGGCGCTGCGCACCTGGGTCAAGGCCGGCGTCGGGCCGAACGGCCTCGAGCTCCAGGTCGACCAGGCCAAGATGGTCGCCGACCTGCCGGCCCTCGTGACGGGTCTCGGCACGCCGCCGGTCGACGCGAGCGTGCAGCTCGTCGGCACGACGCCCCAGATCGTCGACGGCCGCGACGGGTCCAAGTGCTGCGCCCCCGACTCTGCGACGCGCATCACCAACGCGCTCGTCGCCGGGCAGACCACGGTGGCCCTCGACCTCGAGGTCGTGCCGCCGGCGCACGACCGGGCGTGGGCGGAGAAGCTCGGCATCACCACCGAGGTGGCCTCGTTCACGACGAACCACGCGCCGGGCGAGAACCGCGTCATCAACATCCACAAGATGGCCGACACGGTCAAGGGCACGATCATCGAGCCGGGCGCCGAGTTCTCGCTCAACAAGCGGGTCGGGCAGCGCACGAAGGAGAAGGGGTACGTGCCGGCGCCGGTCATCTACGAGGGCACGCACGACGAGGACGTCGGCGGCGGCGTCTCGCAGTTCGCGACGACGCTGTTCAACGCGGCGTTCTTCGGCGGCCTCGACTTCGAGGAGTACCAGAGCCACAGCCAGTACATCTCGCGCTACCCCTACGGCCGCGAGGCGACCGTGTCCTGGGAGAAGCCCGACCTCGTCATCAAGAACACGACGCCGTTCGGGATCATGATCGACACGAGCTACACCGACACCAGCCTCACGGTCCGCCTGATATCGACGCCTTGGGTGAAGGGCGAGCAGACGGGCACCCAGACGAAGGAACCGAAGGGTCCGTGCACCCGCGTGGGCACCGAGCGAACCCGCACCTACTTCAGCGACAACCACACCGCGATCGACCACGTCTACGCGATGTACCAGAACCAAGACGGGGTCAAGTGCACATGACACGCCAGGAGCGGGCGTTGGTTCTGCCCGATGCCCGCAAGCAGTGCGCCAGCAGAGCGGGGGTCGCAGGGGGCTTTGCCCCCCGGCGCGGCCGGTGCGACGAAGTCGTGCGGACGCTGGTCCGAGCGAACGAAGTGAGCCCAAATCGCCCCAGCGAGCGCAGCGAGCACCAGCCACCTCGCCGCAGGAGAGCGAGCGCCAGCGAGCTCTCCGAGGACGAAATCATCCGCCGTAGTTCATCCTCGTGTCTTCCATGCGGAGGACGTCGGTCTCCTCGTCCTGTTGGAACGCGGCGTCGACGACCTCGCCGATGAAGAAGGAGTGGCCCTCGAGGTCGACGGTCTGGCGGAGCTCGCAGTCGAGGTAGGCGACGGCCTGGTCGAGGACGGGGGCGCCGGTGAGGCCGTCGTGGAAGGGGAAGCCGTTCAGCGTCTTCGCCGCCTCGTCGACCTCGACCGGTTTGGTGAACTTGCGGACGATGGCCCGGTCGTCGCGGCTGATGACGTTGAGGCTGAAGATCCCGCCGTCGACGATCAGCTCGTGCGTCAGCGCGGCCTTCTCCACGCCGATGCCCAGCAACTTCGGCTCGAACGACACCTGCGTCGCCCAGTTGAGCGTCATGCCGTTGCGGCGCTCCCCCGCCCGGCTGCCCACGACGTAGAGGCCGTAGGGCAAGGTCCACAGCACGCGCCGGCGCAGCTTGTCGTACTCGACCTGCGCCTCGTCGCCGGCCACCGATGGTGGGTACGGGCCGATGGGTCCAGCGCCTCCGGGTGCAGCCATGGGCGCAACCTACCGGGGCACGCGCTTCTTCGTCTCCAGCAGGCGCAAGGTCTCGTCGGACAGCGGGGCATCGAGCACGCCGGTGACGAGGTCGATCAGGTGGCTGGTGAACAGGCGCTCGTCCCGCGCCTGCGGCCGCTCGGCGCGGCGAGCGAGCTCGATGAACGTCACGCGGATCGCCGTGAACCGCCGATGCAGCCGCTTGACCGCCACCTCCGGCAGATGCGGAGCGACGAGCTGGCGCCAGCGGTACGTGCTGTCATGCGGGTCCGACCGCATCGATTCGTCGGGTCCGATCTCGGGGTGGTTCACGAGCTGGGCCATGATCCGGAGGAACTCGCGGCCGCCATCGGGGTCGGACAGCTTGGACGCGACGGGCCGGACGAACGCCGCCACCAGCGGTCGCAGGTCGCCGAGCCCGCCGTCGGGGGATCCCGCTTCGTACTCGTCGAGCAACGCGTGGCGACGCTGCTCGACGTCCGGGTGGTGCTTGCGCAGGACGGCGCGCAGCAAGCCCTGGCGGTCACCGAAGTGGTACTGCAGCGCCGTGGAGTTGCGCACCCCCGCGGCGACGGTGATCTCCCGCAACGACACGGCGTCGATCCCCTTCGCCGCGAACAGCGCCTCGCCCGCCGAGATCAGCTGCTGCCGTGTGGCTTCGGGGTTCGGGGCCAAATCGTGCTCTCTCGACGTGCCGCTCGACGGCCGGACGCCGGCACGATATCATGCCGCCGCATGAATTCATGAGGCGAATGCCTGAGATCGCAGCGGCACCGGCAACGGGCCGAACGCGACTCGGGCAGGAGCCGCATGGCGACCAGGCGCGCCGGGCGCACCCCGCCGGGCGCGACCCGGTCCGGCACAACCACCGTCGTGAACGGCGACACGAGTGACGAGGGCGACGAGGTCGAGGGGGACCATGAGCGACGACGGCACGGCGAACCACGGTCTCGACGAGGAACTGGTCGACTTCGCAGTGCTCGACGCCTGGATGGACGACCAGGGCTTGCCGCCCGGGCCCTTCGTCGACGTCCAGCAGCTCGCCGGCGGCACGCAGAACATCCTGGTGCGGTTCCGCCGGGGCGATCGCGAGTACGTGCTGCGCCGCCCACCGCGGCACCTGCGCAAGGCGAGCAACAACGTGCTGCGTCGTGAGGCGCAGGTCCTGGCCGCACTGGCCGACAGCGACGTGCCGCACCCCGGGCTCATCGCCGCCTGTCCGGACGAGGACGTGATGGGCGTCGTCTTCTACCTCATGGAGCCGATCGACGGCTTCAACCCGACCACGGGCCTGCCACCGCTGCATGCCGGCGACGCGGGCATCCGCCACGCGATGGGCCTCTCGATGGTCGACGGGATCGCCGCGCTCGGCGCCGTCGACCACGTCGCCGTCGGTCTCGCCGACTTCGGCAAGCCCGAGGGCTTCCTCGAGCGCCAGGTGCCGCGCTGGAAGGGCGAGCTCGCCTCGTTCGACGAGCTCGAGGGGTACCCCGGCCCGCAGATCCCCCGGCTCGACGAGATCGGCGACTGGCTCGACGCCAACCGCCCGACCACGTGGACTCCCGGCATCATGCACGGCGACTACCACCTGGGCAACGTGCTCTTCGACCTCGACGGCCCCGACCTCGCGGCGATCGTCGACTGGGAGATGTGCACGATCGGCGATCCCCTCGTCGACCTCGGCTGGATGCTCGCGACGTGGCCGGGCGAAGGCGCGATCGAGATCGGCCCGGCCATGGGGCTCAACGCGTACGACGGTTTCGCCACCCCCGCCGAGCTCATCGCCCGCTACGCCGAGCGCAGCACCCGCGACCTCGCCGCCGTCGACTGGTACACGGTCTTCGCCTGCTTCAAGTTGGGGATCATCCTCGAGGGCACGCACGCCCGCGCGTGCGCCGGCAAGGCCGACAAGGGCGTGGGCGACATGCTCCACGCCATCACCCTCGCCCTCTTCGCGAAGGCCGCCACCTTCCTCTGACCCCGCTCCTCCCGTGACCTGACCCCGCCCCCCGGACCACCCGAAACCCCGACGTTCTGGTCGCGACATGGCGTCGCCGGCGACGCCCGGTCGCGACCGGAAGATCGAAGGAGAACCCCCACATGCCCATCGACTTCACCCTGGCGCCCGAGCACGAGGAGATCCGGACGAAGGTCCGCGACTTCGTGCAGACGAAGATCATCCCCTCGATGAAGGACTTCGACGACGAGGAGAAGGTGCTCTCGCGCGAGGAGTACATCCTGACGATCCTCGACCTGCGCGAGCAGGCGAAGAAGGCGGGCATCTGGCTGCCCCACATGCCCGAGGAGTGGGGCGGCATGGGGCTGGGCCACGTCGAGCTGGCGATGGTGCAGGCCGAAGCGGGCAAGACGCGCCTCGGGCCGTGGATCTTCAACTGCATGGCGCCCGACGAGGGCAACATGCACACCCTGCTGCACTGGGGCACCGAGGAGCAGAACGCCAACTACCTCAAGCGCCTCTGCGACGGCACGGCGATGTCGTGCTTCGCGATGACCGAGCCCGAGGTCGCCGGCTCGGACCCCACCCTCATCCGCACGCACGCGGAGAAGGACGGCGACGAGTGGATCATCAACGGGCACAAGTGGTTCATCTCGAACGCTCGCCGGGCCCAGTTCGCGATCCTCATCGCCAAGACCGAGCCTGATGTGCCCGACGGGTCGCGGGGCGCCAACACCGCGTTCCTCGTCGACATCCCCACCGAGGGGTGGAACGACGTGCGCGAGGTCGAGACCATGCACGGCGGCACCGGCCACAGCGAGATCGTCATCGAGGACCTCCGGGTGCACGACTCGCAGATCCTGGGCGGTCGCGGCAACGGTCACCGCCTGGGGCAGTACCGCCTCGGCCCGGCTCGGCTGGCGCACTGCATGCGCTGGATCGCCCAGGCCGAGACCGCGCTCGACATGATGGTCGACCGCTCGCTCAACCGGTTCTCCCACGGCTCGCTCCTCGCCGAGAAGCAGGGCATCCAATGGATGATCGCCGACTCCGCGATGGAGCTGTACCAGTGCAAGCTGATGGTGCTGCACGCCGCGTACAAGATCGACCGCGGTGACGACTTCCGCACCGAGGTGTCGATGGCGAAGCACTTCGTCGCCAACAGCCTCAACCGCATCATCGACCGCGCCATCCAGGTGCACGGCGCCCTCGGCTACTCGACCGACACGCCGCTCGCGAACATGTTCCAGCACGCCCGCTGGGCACGGTTCGCCGACGGGGCCGACGAGATCCACCAGATGCGCATCGCCGAGCGCACGATCGCGGCGTACAAGGACACCGGCTCGACCCGCGGCGCCACCGGCGACCTCCCGGTCTGACAGGCTCACGACCATGTCCACACCTGATCCTGACCCCGCCGGCCCCGATCTGACGGGGAAGGTCGCCCTCGTCACCGGCGCCGATGCCGTTCGCGGCGCCGTCGCCACCCGTCTCGCGTCGCTCG
>CAYUOL010000123.1:0-16939 GCA_964446345.1 uncultured Iamiaceae bacterium
GCGCCTGTAGTATCGTGCCTTCCAGCACCGCCATCGCCGTGCTGGGTCTCTCGTGCCCGCGCCGTTGCCGTTGTGCTCGCGTCGCTATATTGGCGCTGCTCGCCGACGCCGTGCTCCCTTCCTTCGGTTCCCCGACATGGCGCGGAGTCCCCGCTTCTCTGTGTGTGCCTGCCTGGTGCGCCTGTAGTTTTGTGCCTTCCTGCGCCACCATCGCCGTGCTGGGTCTCTCGTGCCCGCGCCGTTGCCGTTGTGCTCGCGTCGCTATGTTGGCGCGCATCCAGCTCCCCGTGTGCGCCTGCCTCGTGCGCTTTAAAATGTGGGTTATTTCCCTATCGGACTTCTCTGTAGTTTTATCGTTTTCCGGTGTCTCGGTGTGGTGCTACGGCTCTCCAGATATCTGCGTACTGAGTATAACTGCCGTTATTTTATGCCGAATTGCTTCTCTAGCCAGTGTACCACTTTCTGATGGCTTTTTGCGCGTGAAGCGCGCAATGCATAGTTGTCCTCGGCGCGGGCGTCATCCACCGTGAGGCCGAATCTCTCCACAAGCCACTTCGCCACCTCCAGATGGCCATTCGCGCATGACTCACGCAATGTGTAGTTGCGGTCGGCGCGGACGTCATCCACCGTGAGGCCGAACGTCTCCACAAGCCACTGCGCGACTTCTAGATGGCCACCCATGCATGAGCTGCACAATGTGGTGTAGTAGTTGCTGTTGCTGCGAGCATCGGTCGCCGTGAGTCTGAATGTCGCCGCGAGCCATTTCGCCACTGCTAGATGGCCATTTGCGCATGAGTAGCGCAATGTGTAGTTGCCGAGGTTGCGGGCGTCGACCGCTGTGAGACCGAATGCCGCCACGAGCCACTGCGCCACTGCCAGATGGCCATTCTCACATGAATGACGCAATGCGTAGTTGCTCTGGGCGCGGGCGTCGACCGCTGTGAGGCTGAACGTCACCACGAGCCACTTCGCCACCGCTAGATGGCCGTTCTCGCATGAAACACACAATGCTTGATTGTCATTTGCACGAGCGTCGTCCGCTGTGAGGTTGAATATCGCCACAAGCCACTGCGCCATCGGCAGATGGCCATTCACGCATGAAAGGCATAATGCGTAGTTGTCCTGGGAGCGGGCGTCGGCCGCCGTGAGACCGAACGTTGCCACGAGCCACTTCACCACTTCTAGATGGCCATTCGCGCATGAATTGCGTAATGCGTGATTGTTCTCGGCGCGGGCGTCGGCCGCCGTGAGACCGAACGTCGCCACGAGCCACCCCGCCACTTCCAGATGACCGTTTTCGCATGCCCAGCGCAATGCGCTGTTGTCGGCGGCGCGGGCGTCCTCCGCCGTGAGGCCGAATCGTTTCGCCAGCCAGCGTAGGATTTGCTCCTGACCTTCCGATGCTCCTGCCTGGAATCGGGATATGATTGTCTCCCTGGACATGTCCGCCCAGCACAGTTGGCGGATGTCGAGGATCTCACGCCATGTCCGGCAGATGGCCCGCAGTTTCGCCCTATCAGACGGCACGACGTAGATGAAGATGTGGGCCCAGATGTCCGACGGAAGTGTGTGTGGCATTATTGTACTTGTTACTACCGCGGGTAATGTACACCGCCGGGCGCCTTAAAATGTGGGCCATATCCATATTGGGCTTCTCTGCGATTTTGTCGTTCCCCGGCATCTCGGTGTGTGGGCTGTAGCTCTCCAGATATCTGCATACTGAGTATGAATGCCGCTATTTTATGCCAAATCGCTTCTCCAGCCAGTGTACCACTTTCTTCTGGTGGCCGTTCGCGCGTGAATGAACCAATGCATAGTTGTCCTTGGCGCGGGCGTCGGCTGCCGTGAGGTCGAATGTTGCTACGAGCCATTCCGCTATAGCCAGATGGCCATTCGCGCATGAATTGCGCAATGCGCGATTGTCCTCGGCGCGGGCGTCGGCTGCCGTGAGACCGAACGTCGCTACGAGCCATTGCGCCACTTCCAGATGACCATTTGCGCATGCCATGTGCAATGCGTAGTTGTCGTCGGCGCGGGCATCGGCCGCCGTGAGGCTGAACGTCACTACGAGCCACTTCGCGATGTCCAGATGCCCTTTCGTGCATGAATGGCGCAATGCGAAGTTGCCGTCGGCGCGGGCGTCCTCCGCCGTGAGACTGAACGTCGACACGAGCCACTTCGCCACCAGCAGATGGCCATTTTCGCATGAATGGCGCAATGCATTGTTGCTGTTGGCGCGGGCGTCCGCCGCCGTGAGGCTGAACGTCGCCACAAGCCACTGCGCCACTTCCAGATGGCCATTCGCACACGAACAGCGCAATGCGTAGTTGCTGTCGGCGTGGACGTCATCCACTGTGAGGCCGAATGTCGCTACAAGCCATTTCGCGACTTCCAGATAGCCTTTCGCGCACGAAATATGCAATGCGAGGTTGTCATAGGCGCGGGCGTCGGCTGCCGTGAGGCTGAACGTTGCTACAATCCATTTCGCAGCTTCCAGATGGCCTCTCGCGCATGAAATACGCAATGCGTAGTTGTCCTCGGCGTGAGCGTCCTCTGCTGCGAGGCTGAATGTCGCCACGAGCCATTTCGCGACATCCAGATGACCCCTCGAGCATGAAACACGCAACGCGTAGTTGTACTCGGCGCGGGCGTCCTCCGCCGTGAGGTCGAATATCGCCACGAGCCATTTCGCTATAGCCAGATGGCCCTTTTCGCATGAAGCACGCAATGCGTAGTTGTCGTCAGCGCGGGCGTCGGCCGCCGTGAGGTTAAATGTCGCCACGAGCCACTTCGCGACTTCCAGATGGCCATTCGCGCATGCCCTGCGCAATGCGTAGTTGCTGTTGGCGCGGACGTCCACCGCCGTGAGGTTAAATGCCGCTACAAGCCATTCCGCGACTTTCAGATGGCCATCTTCACATGAATAGCGCAATGCGCGATTTTCGTCAGCACGAGCGTCATCCACCGTGAGGCCGAACGTCGCTACGAGCCATCGCGCGACTTCCAGATGGCCATATCCGCATGAATAGCGCAATGCGTAGTTGTCGTCAGCGCGGACGTCTTCCGCCGTGAGGCCGAACCTTTTCGCCAGCCAGCGCAGGCTTTGCTCCTGGCCCTTCGATGCCCCTTTCTGGAATCGGGATATGATCGTCTTTTTGGGCACGTCCGCCCAGCACTGTTGGCGGATGTCGAGTATCTCGCGCCATGCCCGGCAGATGGCCCGCAGTTTCGCCCTGTCAGACGGCGCGACGTAGATGAAGATGTGGGCCCAGATGTCCGACGGTAGTGTGTGTGACATTACTGTACTCGTCACTGCCGCGGGTAATGTACACTGCCGGGCACCTTAAAATGTGGGCCAATCCCTATCGGGCTTTTCTTCGTTATGCCGTTCCCCGGTGTCTCAGATTGTGAGCTACGGCTCTCCAGGTATCCACGTACTGACGAACACCGTTATTTTATGCCGAATTGCTTCTCTAGCCAGTGTACCACTTTCTGGTGGCCGTTTTCGCATGCCCAGCACAATGCGCAGTTGGCCTTGACGCGGGCGTCGGCCGCCGTGAGGCTGAACTTTTCTACGAGCCACTTCGCTACAGCCAGATGGCCCTTCCGGCATGCCCAGCGCAATGCGAAGTTAGCCTCGGCACGGGCGTCCTCTGCCGTGAAACCGAACGTCCCTACGAGCCACTTCGCCACTTCCAGATGGCCATTCGCGCATGAACAGCGCAATGCGCTGTTGTTCTCGGCGCGGGCGTCGGTCGCCGTGAGGCTGAACGTCCCTACGAGCCACTTCGCCACTTCCAGATGGCCATTCGCGCATGAAAGGAGCAATGCGCTGTTGTTCTCGGCGCGGGCGTCGGCCGCCGTGAGTCTGAACGTCGCCACGAGCCACTTCGCCACTTCCAGATGGCCATTCGCACATGAAAGGCACAACGCGCTGTTGTTCTCGGCGCGAGCGTCCTCCGTCGTGAGGCTGAACGTTTTCACAAGCCATTTCGCCACTGGCAGATGCCCATTTTCGCACGAAGTGCGCAATGCGTAGTTGCCCTCGGCGCGAGCGTCATCCGCCGTGAGGCCGAATGTCGCCACAAGCCATTTCGCAACTCCCAGATGCCCATATTCGCACGAATTGCGCAATGCGTGGTTGTCCTCGGCGCGAGCGTCATCCGCCGTGAGGCTGAATGTTCCCACGAGCCACTGCGCCATCTCAAGATGGCCATTTTCGCATGAATTGCGCAATGCGTAGTTGTCCTCGGCGCGAGCGTCATCCGCCGTGAGGCTGAACGTCCCTACGAGCCACTGCGCGACTCCCAGATGGCCATTCGCGCACGAACAGCGCAATGCGTAGTTGTCCTCGGCGCGAGCGTCGTCCGCCGTGAGGTTGAACGTCGCCATGAGCCACTTCGCCACCGGCAGATGCCCATTCGCGCATGTTTCGCGCCATGTGTAGTTGTCGTCGATGCAAGCGTCATCCGTCGTGAGTCCGAACGTTGCCACGAGCCACTTCGCGACTCCCAGATGACCATTCTCGCATGAATTATGCAATGCGATGTTGCTATCGGCGCTGGCGTTCTTCGCCGTGAGGCCGAACCTTTTCGCCAGCCAGCGCAGGCTTTGCTCCTGACCCTTCGATGCCCCTTTCTGGAATCGGGATTTGATCATCTCCCTGGGCACGTCCGCCCAGCACTGTTGGCGGCTGTCGAGGATCTCACGCCATGCCCGGCAGATGGCCCGCAGTTTCGCCCTGTCAGACGGCGCGACGTAGATGAAGATATGGGCCCAGATGTCCGGCGGGAGTGTGAATGACATTACTGTACCGGTCACTGCCGCGGGTAATGTACGTCGTCTGGCGCCTTAAAATGTGGGCCATGCCCTCCTCCTATCGGGCTTTTCTGCAGTTATGTCGTTCTTCGGTGCTCCAGAGCGTGAGCATAATCCCTCCAGGTATCCGCGTACCGAGTATGGCTGCCGTTATTTTATGCCGAATTGATCTTCCAGCCAGTGTACCACTTTCTGATGACCTTTTGCGCGTGAACGGTACAATGCGTAGTTGCTTCTGGCGCTGGCGTCGGCCGCCGTGAGACCGAACGTTGCTACGAGCCATTTCGCCACTTCCAAATGGCCATTTTCGCATGATTTGCGCAACGCATAGTTTATCAGGGAGCGGGCGTCGGCCACCGTGAGTCTGAATGTCGCCACGAGCCATTTCACGGCATCCAGATGGCCCTTTACACATGAAACATGCAATGCGCAGTTGTTCTCAGCGCGGGCGTCGGCCACTGTGAGGCTGAACGTCTTCACGAGCCACTGCGCGACTGACAGATGGCTGTTTATGCATGCCCAGCGCAATGCGTAGTTGTTCTCAGCGCGGGCGTCGGCCGCCATGAGATCGAACGCCGCCACGAGCCACTTCGCCACCGGCAGGTGGCCATTCGAGCATGAACGGCGCAACGCATAGTTTCTCAGGGAGCGGGCGTCGGCCGTCGTGAGACCGAACGTCGCCACGAGCCACTGCGCGACTTCCAGATGATTGTTTTTGCATGCCCAGCGCATTGCTTCGTTGTCCTTGGCACGGACGTCATCCGCAGTGAGGCCGAATTGCTTCGCTAGCCAGCGCAGGCTTTGCCCCTGGCCTTTCGATGCCCCTGTTTGGAATCGGGTTATGATCGTTTCCTTGGGCATGTCCGCCCAGCATAGTTGGTGGCTGTCGAGGATCTCACGCCATGCCCGGCATATGGCCCGCAGTTTCGCCCTGTCAGGCGGCGCGACGTAAGTGAAGATGTGGGCCCAGATGTCCGGCGGGAGTGTGTGTGACATTACTGTACCGGTCACTGCCGCGGGTAATGTACGCAGTCTGGCGCCTTAAAATGTGGGCTATATCCCTATCGGGCTTCCTTGCATTCTTTGGGTGATACTGTGCCTGCGGCAACTGCGTCGGCCTTGCGGCGTTCTGTCGGGGCGTTACTCGCTGCTTCCTGGATCACAATTGAAATATCGGGAATCTTTCGTTATGATATGGCAATACTGCTCAGCTTTGCTGATAGCACGATTCACCTCACTATCTCTGGTTGTTACGGGCCCAATTGCCCATCGTGCGGATGTGTGCGTCTTTCTGAGCGATTTGATGTGAACCGCGCGACGCCCATTACACGCCTATATCTCCATTCAGCTTTTGGGCGGAAACATAAGATTGATGCCATACTCGCTCGGTGGACCGCCTACTTCGAAGATCGGAGTCATCACGGTGAAAACGGATTCTCGCATCTCAAGCAGATCATCCTCGAGGATCTTGCCACCGATCCCTCGTGGGTCCTTTGTCCGGATTGCGATGCCGAGTATAAAAGAGGGGGGCGCGCGTGGCAGGACCTCGTGTACGTCGTTCCCGCCGTTGGCCGATGCAAGTTCCATGCTGACTGATTGGGCCTTCCCGCACTCGTTTTCCTCTGTCGGGATGCGCAAGATATGTGAGGGCATGGGCCGCAGAATTGCCCTGTCAGTTAGGGACGCTTCTGACATTGATCACTGTCGCAGGCAATCTGATGCTTTAAAATATGGGCTACGTTCCCGCGAGAGATATCCAACTACGCACGGCCCAGGCAGTGCTATTGTTCGTCCGAATGCTGATCATGGTGGTCCTTTTTTTGATAATGGGGTGTCCACCATTTTGGTGTATGTGCGTCGCTGGGTATCCCACTGCTGTGCCGGCCTCCGGTCCATCGAGATATCTGGGCGTCCGCGCAACCAGGCGATCAATCGAGCTTGAATCTTGCTTTCAGCCAGTCACGCGTCGCGGAGTACCCCGGCGTCGGTTCTCGGGGGGTTATGCTTAGGCACTCCCGCGCGTCATCGCTGGTAAGGGCAAAGTTGTCAACCATCCACTGTACAGCGGCCAAACAGCCGACTTTATATGCGCCGTGAAGGGCTTCTTTATACTTTGCTCGCATGTCTTCCGCGGTGAGCCCCGCCCAGGAAGAGAACCAGAGTGCGATATCGAGGTTACCCCTTTCGCATGCGATGGTGAATATGCTCGTCAGCCACTTGTCTGATACGTTTTTCGCATCCAGTTTTGTACTGGCGACCAGCCATTTCGCGATCTCAAGATGCCTGTTGTTGCATGTGTAGAACACTGCGCGCCCAATTCCTTCCCATATGGGCCACTGTGTTTCTCCGAATATGAACAGCCCGAACTCGTCGACGAGCCATTCCAACACATCCTTGCGGCCATAAATTGCGGCATTCGCCACAAGAGTCTCCTTATCAGCCTGTATCTCAGCAATGGTCAAGTCGAAGCGCTCCACCAGCCAGCGCGCCACTGCGAGGTGACCGCCGTGACAGGCCCAATACAATGATGGGCATTTGCCTCCAGTTTGGACATCCGCCGCGGACAAGCCAAATTTGTCCGCGAGCCATTGTGCGATCGTCAGGAAGCCATTACCGCACGCGCGAGTGAGTACGCGGCAGCCATCTGCTCTTATCTCCGCTGCCGTTATTCCAAACGCCTCAACCATCCAGTGGATCTTCTCCTGATGGCCGCTGCTGACAACAGTGGCAAACTGGCTGAATATAAGTTGCCGGTCCATCTGACCCCAGTATCGGGGATCATCCAGAATCGTTTTCAGGATACCCTCGGCAGTCTTCGGGATGGTGGACATCTTGGCCTACTCGAATGTGGGTACTCCGGGGTGTTAAAATGTGAGCCAGGGAGAAGCCCGCCCCGTTTACCCCCATGGGTGAGATCGAGTATAAGGGGGTCCCTTGCCTTTGGGCTATCTTGGTGCGGAGTTCTCGTTTGCCCTATGTGCGCCTTAATATGTGGGCTTTTTTCTTTCGGGATTCTCTCGTTTTCTGGTGTCTCGGCGTGTGGAGCTGCAGCTCTTCAGGTACCTGCGTTTTGAGTATTTATGCCGTTATTTTGTGCCGAGTTGCTTCTCTAGCCAGTGTACCACATCCTGGTGACCTTTTGCGCTCGAATAAATGGCCAGATTATCGCGGCCGACCTGGATATCAGCCTTTGTGAGACTGAACGTCGCAACGAGCCACTGCGCCACTTCCAGATGGCCATTCGCACATGAAAGGCACAACGCGCTGTTGTTCTCGGCGCGAGCGTCCTCCGTCGTGAGGCTGAACGTCCCCACGAGCCACCTCGCCATCGGCAGATGGCCATTTGCGCATGATGTGCGTAATGCGTAGTTTTGTCTTGCGCGGGCATCGGCCGCCGTGAGGCTGAACTTTGTCACAAGCCACTTCGCGACTTCAAGGCGGCCATCCGTGCATGAAATGAGCAATGCGTAGTTATCCTCGGCGCGGGCGTCGGCCGCCGTGAGGCTGAACGTCGCCACGAGCCACTTCACCACGGTCAGATGACCGTTTTCGCATGCCCAGCGCAATGCATAGTTGTCCTCGGCGCGAGCGTCTTCCGCCGTGAGTCCGAACATCGCCACGAGCCACTTCGCCACTTTCAGATGACCCCTCGCGCATGCCATGTGCAATGCTTCGTTGCCGTCGGCGCGGGCGTCGTTCGCCGTGAGGCCGAACGTCGCCACGAGCCACTTCGCGACTTCCAGATGCCCTTTCGTGCATGAATTGCGCAATGCATAGTTGCCGCCGTCGGCGCGGGCGTCCGCCGCCGTGAGGTTGAATGCCGCCGCGAGCCACTGCGCCACCGGTAGATGACCCCTCGCGCATGCCATGTTCAATGATTCGTTGCCCTCGGTGCGGGCGTCTTCCGCCGTGAGATCGAATGCCGCCACGAGCCACTGCGCAACGGCCAGATGGCCATTCTCGCATGAAATGCGCAATACGAGATTGTCGTCGGCATGGGCATCTTCCGCCGTGAGGCCGAACCTTTTCGCCAACCAGCGCAGGCTTTGCTCCTGGCCCTTCGATGCTCCTGCCTGGAATTTGGATACGATCGTTTCCCTGGGCATGTCCGCCCAGCACTGTTGGTGGCTGTCGAGGATCTCACGCCATGCCCGACATATGGCCCGCAGTTTCGCCCTGTCAGACAGCGTGACGTAGATGAAGATGTGGGCCCAGATGTCCGACGGAAGTGTGTGTGACATTACTGTACTTGTCACTACCGCGGGTAATGTATGTCGCCTGGCGCCTTAAAATGTGGGCCATGCCCTCCTCCTATCGGGCTTCTCTGCGGTTATGTCGTTCCCCGGTGTCTCAGAGTGTGAGCTATAGCTCTTCAGATATCCGCGTACTGAGTATGAATGCCGTTATTTATGCCGAATTGATCTTCCAGCCAGTGTACCACTTTCTGATGACCTTTTGCGCGTGAACGGTACAATGCGTAGTTGCTTCTGGCGCTGGCGTCGGCCGCCGTGAGACCGAACGTTGCTACGAGCCATTTCGCCACTTCCAAATGGCCATCTTCACACGAATTGCGCAATGCGTAATTGCTGTTGGCGCGGGCGTCCTCCGCCGTGAGTCTGAATGTCCCCACGAGCCATTGCGCCACTTCCAGATGCCCATCCTCGCATGAATATCGCAATGCGTGGTTGTCATCAGCGCGAGCGTCGGCCGCCGTGAGGCCGAACGTCGCCACGAGCCACTTCGCGACTTTCAAATGGCCATTCGCGCATGACCAGCGCATTGCGTAGTTGTTCTCGGCGCGGGCGTCGGTCGTTGTGAGACCGAACGTCTCCACGAGCCACCTTGCCACGTCCAGATGGCCCTTCTCGCATGAATAGCGCAATGCGCTGCTGCGAATGGTGCGAGCGTCCGTCGCTGTGAGGTCGAATGTTGTCACTAGCCATCGCGCGACTTCCAGGTGGCCATTTGCACATGAATAGCGCAATGCGTAGTTGTCATCGGCGCGGGCATCGGTCTTTGTGAGACCGAACGTCCTCACGAGCCACTTCGCGACTTCCAGATGACCATTCTCGCATGAAACACGCATTGCGTAGTTGTCGTCGGCGCGGGCGTCCGTCGCCGTGAGTTTGAACGCCCCTACGAGCCGCTGCGCGACTTTCAGATGTCCATTCGCACATGAAATACGCAATGCGTAGTTGTCGCTGGCGCGGACGTCGTCTGCTGTGAGGTTGAACGTTGCCACGAGCCACCGCGCGACTTCCAGATAACCTTTCTTGCATGAAACACGCAATGCGTAGTTGTGATTGGCGCGGGCGTCGGCCGCCGTGAGGCTGAATGTTGTCATGAGCCACTGCGCCACTTCCAGATGGCCATTCGCGCATGAATAGCGCAATGCGTAGTTATCAACGGCACGGGCGTCCGCCGCCGTGAGGCTGAACGTCCCTACGAGCCACTTCGCCACTTCCAGATGGCCATTCGCGCATGAAAGGAGCAATGCGCTGTTGTTCTCGGCGCGGGCGTCGGCCGCTGTGAGTCTGAACGTCGCCACGAGCCACTTCGCCACCGGCAGATGGCCATTTTTGCACGAAATGCATAATGCGTGGTTGTCCTCGGCGCGGGTGTCATCCACCACGAGGCTGAATGTTTCCACAAGCCACTTCGCCACTTCCAGATGGCCATTATCGCATGAATAGCGCAATGCGTAGTTGTTGTCGGCGCGGGCGTCATCCGCTGTGAGGCCGAACGTCGCCACAAGCCATTTCGCGACTCCCAGATGCCCATATTCGCAAGAATTGCGCAATGCGTAGTTGTCCTCGGCGCGAGCGTCATCTGCCGTGATGCTGAACGTCCCTACGAGCCACTGCGCCATTTCAAGATGGCCATTCGCGCACGAACAGCGCAATGCGTAATTGTCGTCGGCATGGGCGTCATCCGCCGTGAGGTCGAACGTCGTCACGAGCCAGCGCAGGCTTTGCTCCTGGCCCTTCGACGCCCCTTTCTGGAATCGGGATCTGATCATCCTCTTTGGCACGTCCGCCCAGCACTGTTGACGGCTGTCGAGGATCTCACGCCATGCCCGACATATGGCCCGCAGTTTCGCCCTGTCAGACAGCGTGACGTAGATGAAGATGTGGGCCCAGATGTCCGACGGAAGTGTGTGTGACATTACTGTACTTGTCACTACCGCGGGTAATGTACGTCGCCTGGCGCCTTAAAATGTGGGCCATGCCTCCTGTTGGACTCCCTTGCATTCTTCTTCGGGTGATATTGCTCTCCGGTGCTCCAGAGCATGAGCCATAACCCCTCCAGATATCCGCGTACTGAGTATGAATGCCGTTATTTTATGCCGAATTGCTTCTCCAGCCAGTATACCACTTCCTGATGGCCATTTTCGCATGATTTGCGCAATGCATAGTTGTTCATGGCGCGAGCGTCTTCCGCCGTGAGGTTGAACGTCGCTACAAGCCACTTCGCCACTGGCAGATGGCCATTTCCGCACGAATATCGCAATGCGAAGTTGCCCTTGGCGCGGGCATCTGCCGCCGTGAGGTCGAAAGTCGCTACAAGCCACTTCGCCACTGGCAGATGGCCATTTCCGCACGAATATCGCAATGCGTAGTTGCCCTTGGCGCGGGCATCGGCCGCCGTGAGGTCGAACGTCGACACGAGCCACTGCGCCACTTCCAGATGGCCATTCGCGCATGAATAGCGCATTGCGTAATTTCTGTCGGCGCGGGCGTCGGCCGCCGTGATGCTGAACGTCCTCACGAGCCATTTCGCCACGTTCAGACGGCCATTCGCGCATGACCGGCGCATTGCGTAGTTGTTGTCGGCGCGGGCGTCGGTCTTTGTGAGACCGAACGTCCTCACGAGCCACTTCGCCACTTCAAGATGGCCATTTTCGCATGATCTGCGCAATACGAAATTGTTGTAGACGCGGACGTCCGTCGCTGTGAGATCGAATGTTGTCACTAGCCACCGCGCGACTTCCAGGTGGCCACTTGCACATGAATAGCGCAATGCGTAGTTGTCCTCGGCGCGGGCGTCGGTCTTTGTGAGACCGAACGTCCTCACGAGACACTTCGCGACTTCCAGATGACCGTTCTCGAATGAATTGCGCAATGCATAGTTGTCGTCGGCGCGGGCAGCGGCCGCCGTGAGTTTGAACATTGTCACGAGCCACTTCGCCATAGTCAGATGGCCCCCTGCGCATGAATTGCGCAATGCATAGTTGCCATCAGCGCGGGCATCGGCCGCCGTGAGGTTGAACGTCGCCACGAGCCACTGCGCCACCGGCAGATGGCCCCTCGCGCATGAAGCGCGCCATGTATAGTTGCTATCGGCGCGGGCGTCCTCCGCCGTGAGGCCGAACGTCGCCACGAGCCACTGCGCAACAGTTAAATGGCCATTTGCGCACGACTCGCGCAATGCGAAGTTGCCCTCGGCGCGAGCGTCGGCGACCATGAGGCCGAACGTCTCCACAAGCCACTCCGCCACCGGCAGATGACCGTTTGCGCATGAAATGTGCAATGCGTAGTTGTTCTCGGCGCGGGCGTCGGCCGCCGTGAGGTCGAACGTCGCCATGAGCCACTCCGCCACTTCCAGATGGCCATACTCGCATGATTTGCGCAATACGAAATTGTCGTAGACGCGGGCATCCGTCGCTGTGAGGTCGAATGTTGTCACTAGCCACCTCGCCACTTCCAGATGCTCATTCTCGCATGAGAAGCGCAACGCATAGTTGCTCTTGGCGCGGGCGTCCGCCGCCGTGAGGCCGAATATCGCCACGAGCCACTTCGCGACTTTCAGATGGCCATCCTCGCATGAAACACGCAATGCGTAATTGTCCTCGGCGCGGGCGTCGGCCGCCGTGAGACCGAACGTTTCTACGAGCCACTGCGCGACTCCCAGATGACCGTTCTCGCATGAAACACGCAATGCGTAGTTGTTCTTGGCGCGGGCGTCGTCCGCCGTGAGGCCGAACCTTTTCGCCAGCCAGCGCAGGCTTTGCTCCTGACCCTTCGATGCCCCTGCCTGGAATCGGCGTAAGATCGTCTCCTTGGGCACGTCTGCCCAGCACTGTTGGCGGCTGTCGAGGATCTCACGCCATGTTCGGCAGATGGCCCGCAGCTTCGCCCTGTCAAGCGGCGCGATGTAGGTGAAGATGTGGGCCCAGATGTCCGGCGGAAGTGTGTGTGGCATCGCTGTACTGGCCGCTGCCGCAGATAATGTACGCAGCCTGGCGCCTTAAAATGTAGGCCATGTCCCATCGGACTTTCTTGCATCCGTTTTGGATCCTTTCACGGGGCGGTCGCGCGGGTTTTTTCTCCCTGCGGTATGGCGCCGCCTCGGGCCCGATTCTCTGGGATTCTGGCCCATCACGCACTGTATTTCGTGAGGGTGCCGCGCTTCCCGGACCCATAAATCACTGCCGTGAATCTCGGATCCAAATAGATCGAGGTATTCGTCACCTCTATTTCGGTCGGGCCCTCGTCCACGTTCCAGATGACCAGGTTCCACTTCTCGGACGTTATATCGACTTTGTTCGGAATGTCAAGTCCCCGAAAGACGGCAAACATATATCCGCGCGTGGCTCCGGGTTTTGCCCAGCACGGGCCGGGGCGGTTCTCGGCGATTCGCTTGCCGATCTCTTCTTGGGCGTGGGCAATCTCCACATTGAGTTGGACGCCGTTTTCTGCTTGGGCGTGGGCAATCTCCGTTTCGAGTTGAGCGGAGCTCTTTTTCATTTATAATGATATCTGCCCCCTGTTGTCATTCAATTTGTCACGCGTATAGCCATCCATCGCACGCCGGGTCCCCGGCGGATGGACCCCTTATTTGAAGTATGCGGCCCGCCAGTAACGCATACGGTAATGGCGAGTAAAGACGACGTTATTTCACACCTTCGTTCCATCTTGAGTAACCTCCACTACCCCTCGAAGAAGTGCGCCATGTGCGGGTGGGTCGATTCGGCCGAAAAATGGGCACGATGCGATGGATGCTCCGAGTTCTCCTGCGAGGATTGCGATTGTATCAAGGCCTGCCCAAATCAGCCCGGCTGCCAGAAGACATTCTGCGAGGATTCGAGGCCCACAAAGAATGCTAACGGCGATCTCATGACGGTTCAGCTTGGTCCTGGACAAGTTCGTTTTGTGCATTTAGCCGCTGAGTTTTTGCCCGCGGTCCTGGACGGCGATCATGCGCGCGACGTTCGACAGGTGCGCCGATAGGGGGGCCCGCGCCTGATGTATGTATTTGTCTGGCTCTTCCCCATAGAGAAGGCCGGCCACCGACAGCGCGTTCTGCGTGTCCAGCGGGAGCTGGCACCTTTCGCCATCGCTGAGGGTGACCCGGTGGATCGTCATTGCAACCCCGTCGAACAGCATGCGGGTCGCCGTTTGTAGCGGGAGGACTTCCCAGTCGCCGTTGCTCATGTGGACCAGCGTTTGGTCAGCCCGCTTCGGGTTTAAGTACACATTCCGTGCTATTGGGTCTTCATGGCCGCGACGCACGAGGTCAACGAGCAACTCTGTTACATACGGGGGTGCCACCTCGGGGTCGGCCATCCCCTTGTCTCCTAGCTGCGCGTAGGCGCGGAGCCGCGCGTTTTCGGCGAAGGCCGCGGCGATCTGGGCGGCGCTTACTATTATCCGCTGTCCGCCGTCCCAGGGGATGATCGTGACGTTGTTGATGACGGTGTTGATTTGCCCGATTCTCATTTGGGTTGTCTGCCCGGTCGTCGCCCCGTTCGGTTGGCGGTCGGCCGTTGCCCTTCCCGCACTGGTCATACTTTCTTTCAGCAGCGCCGTCAGCTCGGCCACCCGCTCTCGGAGCTCATTAGTCGCCTGTTTTTGCTCGGCTACTTGCTGGCTTAGTGTATGATCCATGAGTTTCTCCATTCCTTCTGTGGTGTTCGCTATTCTGCACGAATTTCGGATATGGCGGTACATAGAGACTTGCGTGGTGTAACGGCGTCCGCAGTATTTGCATGGATGCTTTTTTTGTCTGTCGGCCTCACTCAGGTCGTCATGGCTGGCGAGGCTCGCACATGGTGTCTTGCGATTCAGGTGGCCCTTTAGGAGACATGGCTTGGAGAATCTTTTTCCGCATTTCGAGCAAGTTTTATCCATGGTACAAATCGTGTATAGTTTTGTACAAATTGTGTATAGTGGGGTACAAATTGTGTCTAGTTTTGTATACACAATTTGTACGTCATAACGGTACTGGCCATGAAATTCAGCAAAAAAGCCTGTATCGACATCGGATACGATAGCCGCCTGGCCATTTTTTTGTCCGACGGAGATTTGGTACAGATTTCGTACCAGACTATACACGATTTGTCCCACCGGCGGAGGGGGGGGGTCCGAACCGCTACCCCCGAAGCCAAAACCCAAAAGCGCCGGAGGGGGACGGGCCGGGACGGGCTGGGACCCTCGGATCGAGAGCGGCCGCTATACCAAAAAGGTAAAGGTATCGAGATTTATGCGTCAGGCGCAAATCGTACTTCTATATTCATCGGGCGACTCGACCCGAATGCGCCGTGGCGGTCCTCTATGATCGGACCTAAATTCGCGCGTTTCTGGCGCACCATATCATATTCGGTACAAATCGTGTATACAAACTATACACAATTTGGACGTCGCGGCCGCCCAAGGCGTAAAACGCGCTAAAAAGAACCATATATCGTACATGGACGATGGCGTTGGATGCTTAGTTTATCGCACTCAGCATTCCGGACTTGTGTTCGCCATGTGTCCTTTTTCAGGGATCGCTAGCTCTAGGGATGTTTTTGAGCTAGTCTCGAGGAGCATGCCATCGCAGCACACGGTCGTGAAATTCTAATGTTATATGGTACTCCGTTGCAGACTGCGTATAATCGTGCACGCGCGATTTGCAGGTCAGTTGCAGGACCAAGTGGCCATTGCTATTCTTCTTGTCGTATATTACTATCTGACCCCCCTTTAGCAATGGGGTATGTATCTGTTTTCTGGATCGAATGGGGGTCGCCGCTGAGGCTAAACCCCATATGGGAATAAAGTTGCTGAAACTTCGCGAAGTGTTCTTCTGACGGTGTGATACACTCGGCGGGGCCGAGCGAACGCCTCTTGTCTAGGATGTTTCTTATCACTCTCAACATCGGAGCGATGGAATCGTTTGGTGCTGTTTCCGACGAAATGCTTTCGATTACCCTCGTCCCCGGCGCATATGCCGCGACAAGTATCTCATTGTCTCCCTGGCGCGCCGATGCCTCGTCCATCCCTGACAGAAGCATCTCCATGTACTCTCTCGGCGCGAGACTCCGAACGGGGCTGCCAGCATCGCGCGTGATTATGTATGGGGTAGTGCGGATGGCCTCGTCGTCGTATATGTTGGAGAACACAAGTACTGCTGCCGCAGAGGGTTTTCCCGATGTTTCGCTCTTCGGATGGTACATCGTTGTTGTGATAGATCTTGCTTGCGTAGCCCGGCGAGACGGGTCCTCGGCTAGGCGCAGGTATATCGGGACGCCGTTAGCATTTCTTAAGAATATGAAGCATTCGCAGCTGTCTGCCATTGATCGGCGCGGTCGATGATGCTTACAGCTCTGTGCCTTAAAATGTGGTCCATATCATTTGATCAATCAGTGCACTAAAACGCATCCAAAGTCAGTCACAACGGCCTGGCGTTCCTTTCATGCGGGTGTGACTTAGCACCGATTGTCGCGGGCTTGCAGCACATTATTCATCAGTTACCATGAGGCCGAACGTCGCCACGAGCCACTGCGCCACTTCCTGATGACCGTTTTCGCATGAGAAGCGCAATGCGTAGTTGCCTCCGGCGCGGGCGTCGTCCGCCGTGAGGCCGAACGTCGCCACGAGCCACTCCGCCACTGGCAGATAGCCAAATTCGCATGAAACACGCAATGCGTAGTTGCTGTCGGCGCGGGCGTCGTTCGCCGTGAGTCTGAACGTCGCCACGAGCCACTTCGCCACTTCAAGATGGCCAAACACGCACGAATATCGCAATTCGAAGTTGCCATCGGCGCGAGCGTCGGTCGCCGTGAGGCTGAATGTTGCCACGAGCCATTTCGCCACTTCAAGATGGCCATTTGCGCATGCCATGTGTAATGCGTAGTTGCCAT
>CAYUOL010000124.1:0-16937 GCA_964446345.1 uncultured Iamiaceae bacterium
GATCTCGCCGTGGGCGCGCTCGCCCATGAGGTAGACGCTGGGGTACTTCATGGTGAGCTTGGAGCCGAGGTTGCAGTCGACCCACTCGACGGTCGCGTCGCGCTCGGCGACGGCCCGCTTGGTGACGAGGTTGAACACGTTCTGCGACCAGTTCTGCACGGTCGTGTAGCGGATGCGCGCGCCGGGCTTGGCGATCAGCTCGACCACGGCGGAGTGCAGCGAGTCGCTCGAGTAGGTCGGGGCGGTGCAGCCCTCGACGTAGTGCACGTAGCTGCCCTCGTCGGCGATGATCAGCGTGCGCTCGAACTGGCCCATGTTCTCGGCGTTGATGCGGAAGTAGGCCTGCAGCGGCATCTCGACGTTCACGCCGGGCGGCACGTAGATGAAGCTGCCGCCGCTCCACACGCTGGTGTTGAGCGCCGCGAACTTGTTGTCGTTCTTGGGGATGACCGTGCCGAAGTGCTGCTGCACCAGCTCGGGGTACTCGCGCAGGGCCGTGTCCATGTCCGTGAAGATCACGCCGAGGCGCTCGAGGTCTTCGCGGTTGCGGTGGAACACGACCTCGGACTCGTACTGCGCCGTGACGCCGGCGAGGTACTTGCGCTCGGCCTCGGGGATGCCCAGCTTCTCGTACGTGGTCTTGATGGCGTCGGGCAGGTCGTCCCACTCGTCGACCTGATGGTCGGTGGGCTTGATGTAGTAGTAGATGTCGTCGAAGAAGATCTCGGACATGTCCCCACCCCAGTTGGGCATGGGGCGGCGCTCGAAGTGGTCGAAGGCCTTGAGCCGGTTCTTGAGCATCCACTCGGGCTCGTTCTTCATCCACGACATCTCGTTGATGATCTCGCGGTTCAAGCCCCGCTTGGGCTTGAAGACGTAGTCCTCGGTGTCGCTCCACCCGAGCTTGTACTTGCTGAGATCGAGACCGAGATCGGACGACATGGGCGAGCTCCCTGACCGCTTGGGGTGACACGGGCGACACGACCGGCGGAACCGATCGCTCGAATTTCTCCTACGCCGATAGTAACAAATAGGGCCCCGACTTCCACGATCGGCAGCGGCCGCCGACAGGTGCTGACGGGCGTCGCCCTCGCTCGGCCCCACGGACACGGACCAGCCTCCTTGCTTACACTGCTGGTTCCCCTTCCGGGCCCTCCTCATGCGCGCACCTGCAGAACGATCCGAACACCCACCGGAGGGCGACCGGTTCCGCCACTTCGCCGCCACCGCCCCGATCGGCGTGTACGAGACCGACGCGCAGGGCACGGTGGTGTTCGTCAACGATCGCTGGCGCGACATCACGGGGGTGGACGAGCCGGTCCCGGTGGCGGTCGGTGCGCTGCAGCACCACCTGGCGCCCGACGAGCGCGAGCCTCTGCTCTCCGCGCTCCGCGCTGCGCACGCCGCGCACGAGGACTTCGACGTGACGTCGGTGGTGACCGCGCACGACGGCAGCCGCCGCCACATCCGGATCCAGGGGTCGCCGGTCCGGGAGGCCGACGGCGCGCTGCGCGGCTTCACCGGCACCGTCATGGACCTGACCGATCTGGTGCAGGCCACCCGTGCGGCGGAGAACAGCGAGCGCCGCTACCGCAGCCTGATCGAGACCGCGCCCGTCGGCCAGGCCATCTACGACGCCCGCGGGCGCCTGCTGCAGGTGAACCAGGCCTGGGCCGACCTGCTGGGGTACGGGATCGAGGAGGTCATCGGTACCGCCGCGGCCGACCACGTGCACCCCGACGACCTCCCCCAGGTGCTGGTCGACGGGCCCCGGCTACTGCGCGGCGAGCTCGACCACCTCATCAACGAGCGTCGGCTGCTGCGCAAGGACGGCACGGCCGTGTGGGTGTCCACGAGCGTGACCATCGAGCGCGACGCGGACGGCAAGCCGCTGTTCCACTCGCTGGTCATCGACGTCAACGAGCGCCACCTCGCGGAGGAGGCGCTGCGCGAGAGCGAAGCGCGCTACCGCAAGCTCATCCAAGCGGCACCGGTCCCCCAGATCGTGACCTCCTACGACGGCGAGCTGGTCGAGTTCAACACCGCCTACGTGCAACTGATGCGCTCGACCCCCGAAGAGATCTGGGCGCGCGACCCGTTCGCCTCGATCCCGCCGGACGAGCGCTCGGCGCTGCGCGACACGATCCGCGCCCTGCAGCCCGGCGAGACGATCTTCTTCGAGGATGAGAGCCGGCTCCTGCGCCCCGACGGCTCGTCGGTCTGGGTGATCGGCGGCACCTCGCTGATCGACGACGGCGAGAACAAGTACCTGCACACGGTCATCCAGGACATCGACGACCGCCGCGAGATCGAGGACGCCCTGCGCGACAGCGAGGCGCGCTACCGCGCCGTGATCGAGTCGCTCCACGACGGGCTGATCGTGCACACGCAGGACTCGATCCTGGCGGCGAACGCGAGCGCGGCGCGCATCCTCGGGATGGATGCCGACACCCGTCTCGATGCGCGCGCCCTGGCGCGGCTCCCGGTCATCGACCGCGAAGGGCACGAGATCCCCCTGGCCGATCGCCCTTCGATGGTGTGCTTCCGCACGAACGACGCGGTGCTCGACACGGTCCTGGGGTTCAAGATCCCGAGCGGCGAGCTGCGGTGGTGCATGACCAACGCCGTGCCCCTCGTGCACCAGGGCGCCGACGAGCCGTACGCCGTCGCCCTGTCGTTCACCGACATCACCGAGGGCATCGAGGCCGAGGAGCGCAACGCCCGCCTCGCCGGCATCGTCGAGACGACGAGCGACCTCGTCGGCATCGTCGACTGGCACTCCGGGATGATGGTGTACCTCAACCAGTCCGCCCGGGAGCTGTTCGGCTACGAGAACAAGGACATCACCGAGGTGCACCACCTCGAGCTGTTCGCCGACGACGCCATCGACGTGGTGATGACGTCGCTCGAAGCGGCGCTGCGGGCCGGGGACACCTGGAGCGGCGAGCTGGCCATGTGCGCGCACGACGGCTCCAAGGTGATGGTCTGGCAGACGATCGCCGCCGAGCGCAGCCCCGAAGGAGACATCCTGCAGCTGGCGGCCGTCGGCCGCGACGTCACCGAGCGGCGCCGCTTCGAGCAGCGCCTGGCGTACGAGGCCACCCACGACGCGCACACGCGCCTGCCGAACCGCAGCCTGCTCATCGACCACCTCGAGCTGGCGCTCGCCCGCTCCGAGCGCGACCACCACCTGGTCGCGCTCATGTTCCTCGACCTCGACCGCTTCAAGCAGGTCAACGACACGCACGGGCACGACGCGGGCGACGAGCTGCTGGCCCAGACGGCCCGCCGTCTCAGCCGGGTGCTGCGCCCCGGCGACACGGTGGCGCGCATCGGCGGCGACGAGTTCGTGGTGCTCGCGGAGGACATCGATGACGAGGACCACGCGATCGTGATCGCGCGCCGCATCGCGGCGGCCATCGACAGCGCGCCGTTCCTGCTGCGCGAAGAGTCGTTCGACGTGACCGCGAGCATCGGCGTGGCGCTCACCCGCGGCGGCGAGTCGCACCCCGAGGCGCTGCTGCGCGACGCCGACGCCGCGATGTACCGCGCCAAGGACATGGGCCGGAACCGCATCGAGCTCTTCGACGAATCGATGCGCCAGCGCGTCGCGCAGCGCAACGAGCTCGCCGATCAGCTGGCCACCGGGATCGAAGAGGACAACATCGCGGTGCACTACCAGCCGTGCGTGGACCTCACCACCGGCGCGATCACGGGGGTCGAGGCGCTCGCTCGCTGGCAGCACCCGATCCGCGGCATCCTCTCGCCGTACGAGTTCATCGCGCTGGCCGAGGACACCGGCTTGATCGTCGGCCTCGGGCTGGCGGTGCTCGTCAAGGCGTGCCAGCAGGCCGTCGCGTGGTACGAGCAGTTCGGGGAAGCGTCGCCCATCGTCCACGTCAACCTTTCGGCGCGGCAGCTGACGGCGTCGAACCTCCCGACCCTCGTGGAAGGGGTCCTCACCGGCACGGGGCTCCCGGCCGGGAAGCTGTGCCTCGAGATCACCGAGAGCGTGCTGATGCACGACGCCGCCTCGGTGATCGACACGTTGTGGGCGCTCAAGGGCATCGGGGTCTCGCTGGCCATCGACGACTTCGGCACCGGGTACTCCTCGCTCTCGTACCTGCGGCGCTTCCCGGTCGACGTCCTCAAGGTGGACCAATCGTTCGTCGACGGCCTCGGGCCCGACCCCGAGGACTCCGCCATCGTCGCCGCGATCGTGAACCTGGCGGCGACGCTCGAGCTCGACGCGATCGCCGAAGGCGTGGAGACGGTCGAGCAGCTCGAGCGCCTGCGCGCCTTGGGCTGTCGCAGCGCCCAGGGCTTCTACTTCGCGAAGCCCCAGCCCCCCGCCGAGATCGCGAAGCTCCTCGAGACTGGCTTCGACATCTGAGGCCGCGGGCTGCGTGCGCGAACGCCCAGAGCACCGCCCCCTGTGCGTGCACGACCCATGCGATGTACGTTGTACTTCGCTAGAGTGCATCACATGTTCGTGGCCGCCGACGCCGAGAGCGCTGACCCGTTGCGCCGCCTGGAGACGCTGCGTCGCGAGCGCTGCCAGCGCGCAGCCGAGATCGGTCCGGAGCACGCCGATCGCCACGGCGCCCTGCTCGATCGGCTGCGGCGCGGCCTCGACGCGATGGAGCGCGGCGAGGACCCGCAACGGATGGACGAAGACCTCCCCGCCGCAGACGGGGGTGGCCCGGGTCTCGAGAGCCCCGGCTGCACCTGTCGACCTCGGCGAGGCGCGCCTGCTGTGCCAGACGGCCAAGGTCGCGTTCGACCACGAGACGGTCGGGGCGCACCTGCGGGCGGGGACGTTGAAGTGCCGGCAGATCGAGCAGCTCAGCGGCGGTCGCCCGCGACGGGCCGACGGGCGTGGTGCCCTCCTGCACGAGGCCGGTGAGCGAGCGCCAGGCCCATCACCTCGACCCCTACGAGCCGGGCGGGCCGACCGATCTGGCGAACGGCGGGTTCCTGTGCTCCGGTCATCACCACGACACGCACGACCGTGGGTACGCGCTCGCCCGTCTCGGCGTGCCCGGCCACTACCGGTGGACCGCGCCCGATGGCCGCCCGTGGACGACCGACCGCACCCTCTGGGGCGATCACGCGCCACGCGAGTGAAACGCGAGCGGCGCACCCCTTCGCGGCGCTGCTGACGAGCCGACCCTCAGCGCAGCAGCAGCAGCTCGGACCCGGAACGCCCGAATGCGTGGTGGAGCAACGCCCACGCCACGCCGAGGTCGCCGACGAAGAGACCCGTGCCGCTGCCCGGCCCGTCGAGCGAGACCGTGCGGAGCTCGTCCGCCAGAGCACGACGCGCGAGCGCCGCAGCCAGCTGCACGGCCAGGGGATCCTCTTCCGCTTCGGCGACCACGAGCCGGCCGGCCGCACCGCAGCACAGGTGGTCGACGGCGAACTCGTCGATCGCAGTCGCGCTCGCGCACCGCGCCGGCACAGGACGGCCGAAGTGGTGCCGGGCCAGGCGCACCCCCGCCGCGCCGTAGCACCACGCGCTGCGATGCGCCTCGAGCTCCGACGCAGCGTCCCGAGGATCCAGCCAGTTCCCCGTCGCCTCATCGAGCACCGCGTCCTCGCGGGCGGCCGCCCCGTCGACCAACGTGGCGATCTCGGCACGGCGGTGGCCGAGCACGGCGGCGCCCCGGTGCAGGGCCCATGCGATGCCGGCCGATCCGTGCCCGAGCCCGACGATGCGAGCGCGCTCATCCCAGAGCGGCCACGCGACGCCGTCGCCCGTGACCTCCGCAGCGTCGACGAGCAGGTCGATGAGCCGGCGAGCGGCCGCCTCGAGGACCGCGCCGGCGACCAGCTCCGCCTCGATCGTCGTGGCGATCGCGCACAGCGCGCCCGCCTCACCTCCCATGAGGTCCACGTTCACCGCCCGGCGCCGGCCCCGCAGTCGTGCCAGAAGCGCCTCGGCACTCGACCGCACGACGCGTCGCGCCGCTTCGCACGCGGGCCCGTCCTCGCCGTCGTGCGATCGCAGCACCGCAGTGGCGGCCCAGAGCAGCCCGCCGCTGCCCTCGAGGCCGATCTCGGTTCGGTCGAGCGCACCCCCGGCGATCGCCTGGGCCGCCAGCTGCATCGCGGCGGCGGCGCACCGTCGATGCTCGTCCTCGTCGAAGAGCGAGCCGGCAACGGCATACGTCACGGCGAGACCCGCGAGGCCCTGGTAGAGACCGGGGTCCAATCGACCGATGCCGAAGGTCACATCCACAGGATCGAGCACGGTCCCGGTCGCTTCGCCCCCCTGCTCGAGGAAGCGCGCGCCGACTCGGGCCAGGACGTGCCGCGCCGCGCGAGCGGCCTGTGGTCGGGTGTCCGATCGGGAGGGTGACGCGTCGCGCGCAGACATCGGCCGTATTCCGGCCACGGCCTGCGTGACGTGTCAAGGCTCGGGCTCGAGGGACATTTGTCCCTACTGCGGCCACGGCGACGGTGGTTCCCTCACCATGCAGCCCGAACTCCCCGAGGGCGCAGGAGGCCATTGCGATGAAGAAGGCGATGACGAAGACCGATGCGGCGGAGAAGGTGAGGCTGTCGCTCGATGCCGAGCTGATCGCTGACCTCGAGACCGACGGCGACACCATCAAGGGCGGACAGTCCGG
Organism: uncultured Iamiaceae bacterium; assembly: GCA_964446345.1. Classification (GTDB taxonomy): domain Bacteria; phylum Actinomycetota; class Acidimicrobiia; order Acidimicrobiales; family Acidimicrobilacustridaceae; genus CAYUOL01. The sequence goes on from CAYUOL010000124.1 coordinate 6,633, forward strand.
GGGCGGCGCCAGCATCCGACCGACGGCGTCGGCGGGCACCATCGCCATCCAGGGAACCGGCGGCACCCCGGAGCTCAAGGGCGGCTGCTGAACCCGCGAGGTCAGGCCGACGCGGCGGCCGAGGCTTCCGGGGCGATCAGGCCGACAAGCCGCCCGCCCAGGTGTTGAACAGGGCCGCGTAGTGGCCCTCGTCGGCCATGAGCTGGTCGTGCGTGTCGATCTCGACGAGCTGGCCGCCGCTGACCACACCGACGCGGTCAGCGCGCTCTGCGGTCGAGAGCCGGTGGGCGATCACGACCACCGTGCGCCCCTCCATCAGGTTGTTCATCGCGTGCTCGACGAGCATCTCGGTGCCGGGGTCGAGCGACGACGTCGCCTCGTCGAGCACGAGCAGGGCGGGATCCACGAGCGCCGCCCGGGCGAGCGACACCAACTGCTTCTCGCCGGCGCTCAGCCGCGACCCCCGCTCGCGCACCTCGGTGTCGAGGCCTTGGGGCAGCGCCGCGAAGCGGTCGTACACCCCGATGACCTTCAGGGCCTCCTCCACCTCGGCGTCGGTGGCGGTGCCGCGGGCCAGCCGCACGTTCTCGCGGATGGTGCCGTTGAACAGGAACCCCTCTTGCGGCACCACGACGACGCGGCGGCGCAACGAGGACAGCGTGCCGTCACGCAGGTCGACACCGCCGAAGGTGACCGATCCCTCGACGGGGTCGTACATGCGGGCGATGAGCTTGGCGAGCGTCGACTTGCCGGCACCGGTCGGGCCGACGAGCGCGAGGCGCTCCCCCGGCGCGATCGACAGGGAGACGTCGTGGAGCACCGGCGCGTCGTCGCCGTAGGCGAACGTGACGTGGTCGACGACGATCTCGCCGCGCTCAGGGAAGTCGACCGCACCCGGCCGCTCCTTCACGTCGACCGGCGTGTCGAGCAGCTCGTACAGCTTGTTCAGCCCGGCGCCGGCCGACTGCACCGTGTTGAACAGCTGGCTCAGCTGCTGGATGGGGTCGAAGAGGTTGTTGAGCGTCAGCACGAAGAACGTGACCGTCCCGATCGTCACGGCCGACTGGATCACCATCCACCCGCCGATGCCGACGATCAGCGCCGTCGTGCCCAACCCCGCGAACTCGATGACGGGCAGGTACCACGACTGCACCCACACCGAATCCATGTGCGCGTCGTAGAGACCGCGGTTGTCGACCGTGAACCGGTCGACCTCGTGGTTCTCCCGCCCGAACGCCTGGATCACGCGCACCCCGGCGATGCCCTCCTGCAGCTTCGAGAGCGTGCCACCGATCCGGTCTCGGACCGAGAGGTACGCCCGGTTCGAGTCCCGCTGGAACTTGATCGACGCCAGCACGACGAACGGGACCGCGACCAGGCAGATCAGCAGGAGCTGCCACGACACGAGCGCCAGCACCACGATGGACAGCAGCAGCAGGAGCGTGTTCATGAGGAACATGAGCAGCCCCATCTGCACGAGCTCGGCGATCGAGTCGACGTCCGAGGTCATGCGGGACACGAGCACACCGGCCTTCGACCGGTCGTAGAAGGGCATCGAGAGCGCCTGCAGGTGGTCGAACACCTTGATGCGCAGGTCGCGCAGGTAGCCCTCGCCGGCCCGGGACAGCACCATGATCAGCCCGCGGTAGACGAAGTACGCGGCGACGGCGACGGCGACGTAGGCGACGACAGCCCTGTTGAGCGCTCCGGCATCGCCCTTGCTCAGGCCCTGGTCGATGCCGACCTTCACCAGGAACGGACCTGCGAGCGTGGCCAACGTCCACAGGACGATGAGCACGCAGGCCAGGATCACATCGCGCTTGTACGGACCGAGCATGCCAGCCGCCCGCCGCAGGACCGTGCGCGCCTTCGCCCGGTCGAGCGTGTCGTCGGGATCGACGGCTCCTTCCCACATCATCGCAACGACACCTCCGCGTCGCTGGCCACGTCGTCCTCATCCGGCGGCTCATCACGCGGCCCGGGCGCGGCGTCGCCGGCGGCGGACGGGTCGTCGGCGGGCTCGTGCGCGGCCGCGAGCACCTCGCGGTAGGCCGACGACGTCGCGAGCAGCTCGCTGTGAGAACCGGTGGCCACGACGCGACCGTCGCCGATCAGCACCACGCGATCGGCCAGGGCGATGGTGGCCGGCCGGTGAGCGATGACCACCGTGGTGCGATCGCGCATCACCTCGGCGAGCGCGTCGCGGATCTCGTGCTCCTTCGTCGGGTCGACCGAGCTCGTCGCGTCGTCGAGGATCAGCACGCGAGGGTCCGCGAGGATCGCCCGGGCGATCGCGATCCGCTGGCGCTGACCGCCCGAGAGCGAGAAGCCGCGCTCGCCGATCTCGGTGGCGTAGCCCTCGGGGAGCGCCTCGATGAACTCGTGCGCGCCCGCCAGCCGGGCCGCCCGGTGGATGCGCGCGTCGTCGGCGCCCGGATCGGCGAACGCGATGTTCTCGGCGATCGTGGCGCTGAAGAGGAACGTCTCCTCGAACACGATCCCCACGGCGCGCCGCAGCTCGACCAGGTCGAGGTCGCGCACGTCGATGCCGTCGATGCGCACGGCGCCGGCCTTCACGTCGTAGAACCGGGGGATGAGGCGGGCGATGCTCGACTTGCCGCTGCCCGTCGCCCCGACGATGGCCACGGACTCCCCCGGCGCGATCGTCAGATCGAACCCCTCGAGCACGGGCACGCCGCGACCGGTCTCGTAGGCGAAGGTCGCGTCCTCGAACCGCACCTCGCCGAGCGTCGGGCCCCCGGCTTCGGGCTGCGGCAGGGGCACGGGGTGGGCGGGCGACTGCACCTTCGAATCGACCGACAGCACGGCGCGGACGCGCTGCGCGGACGCCGCGGCACGCTGGCCCGACGCGATGATCATGCCGAGCATGCGCAGCGGCCAGATCAGCAGTGCGATGTAGACGTTGAACTCGACGAGCTGGCCGAGCTGGAGGTTGCCCTCGAGCACCTGGTGGCCGCCGTAGCCGAGCACCAGGATGAGCCCGACGTTGGGCAGCAGCTCCATGCCCGGCAGGTAGCGCGCCCGCACCGACGCCGCGCTCATCGAGGCGCCGTACACGTCGTCCGCCTCGACCCGCAAGCGCCGCGCCTGCACCTCCTGCGCACCGAAGCCCTTGACCACGCGCACGCCGCTGACGCTCTCCTCCACCACCGACGAGAGCTCGGCGGACTCCTTCTGGATGTTCATCACGACGGGGTGGAGCTTCGTGGAGAACCGCTTGCCCAGGTAGTTGAGGAACGGCAACGAGCCGAGCGCCAGGATCGCCAGGTGCCAGTCGATCGTGAAGAGGATCACGGTGACCGCGGCGACGGTCACGGCGTTCGAGATCGTGAGCGGGATGAGCACCACCAGCTGCTGGATCTGCTGCAGGTCGGTGTTGGCGCGACTCATCAGGTCGCCGGTCTGCACCCGGTCGTGGAAGGAGAAGTGCAGTCGTTGGATCTGCGCGAACAGCTGGTCGCGCAGGCGCATCTCGACCATGCGCGACTCGCGGAACGCCCAGTAGCGCCGGATGCCGGTGAAGAGCGCGGCCATGGTCGCCGCCCCCAGGATCGCCAACGTCCAGCGGACCAGCGCGGCGGTGTCGCCCGGGGTGATCGCGTTGTCGATCGCGCCACCGACCAAGGCGGGCACGCTGACCTTCGCCACCGTCCACAGCAGGCCGACGATCACGCCGATGGCGACGCCGCGCCACTGCGACCGCAACGTCGAGCCGATGAGGCGCCAGCCGTCGCGGCTTGTGCCCTGCCCCTGCCCCTGCGCGAGTCCGGAGAACGCCTCGGTGTGCTCGTCAACGCCGCCGACCTCGTCGTCGGGCGCGCGATCGGTGTCGATGGCGACCTCTCCCCCTTCGTGGCCCGGGCAGGAGCCCGGGTCGTGTGGCCCCGGGTCCCGTGCGTGGTGGTCCGCCGTGGCGGGCCCCGCGCCCCCCGGGGTGCGATCGCTCCAGGCTACCGGGGCACCGCGCGGCCTCCGACCGGATTCCACCGCTGACGCAGAACCGGCGCGCCGCCCCAGGTACAGTGTCCGGCGATGGCACCGTCCTTCCCGCCCCCGCCCGCCCAGCAGCCCGCCCAGCAGGCCGGGGTGCCCGGCGCCGAGCAGGCCGGGGTGCCCGGCGCCGCACCGGCGAACCCCACCAAGTCCACCGGTCCCGTCGCCCGCTGGGTCCTCGCCGGCGGGGCGTTGGCCGGCTCGGCGTTCCTCGCCGGGTACCTGTACCTGATCGATCCGAACAACCCCTCCAACGCCTATCCGAAGTGCCCGATGAAGGCGTTCACCGGCATCGACTGCCCGGGGTGCGGTGGCCTGCGCGCCACCCACGCGATGCTCCACGGCGACTTCCACAGCGCGATCGACCACAACGTGCTCGCCGTGATCCTCGTGCCGCTGATGGCCTACATGCTGGTGCGCTGGATGCTGGCGCAGTTCGACATCGAGCTGCCGCGCATCCCGTGGCCTCGGTGGACCAGTTGGGCGCTGCCGATCGCGCTCCTGCTCTTCACCGTGCTGCGCGCCATCCCCAACACGCCGTTCGCGTACTTCAACAGCGAGACCTCGGGCTGAACCACGAGCGTGGTGCTCGGCCCCCGGTGTCCGAGGGGCTCACAGCCGCGGCGTGATCAGGGCGAACACCTGCAGGCCGTGCGGGGTGGTCAGCGTCGACACCGCGAGCACCGCCGTGACCTCGGAGCCGTCCGCCTTGCGCAGCGTCATCGGGCGCACGAACCCGGGTGACCCGCCACCGCCGAGCTGGTTGAAGCCGGCGCGGAACTTCGCGAGGTCCTCCGGCTTCACGTAGGGCTCGAACGGCAGGCCGACGACCTCGGCATCGCCGATGCCGAGCAGGTGCCGGAACGCCTCGTTCACCGCGGTGATCGAACCCCGGTTGTCGAGGCAGATCCACGGCGCCCGGATCTCCCCGACGGCGAGGTCCGCCGGCGTGGTCGACGGTGCCTCGTCACCCTCGCGGTGGGCGAGGCGCGCCCGGCTCACGGTGCGCCCCACCGCGAACAGCGCCGCCCGCAGGACCTGGTTGCCGCTCGCCTGGCCCTTGACCAGGTACTCCTGGGCGCCGGCGTGGATGGCTTCCATGCCGACTGCGATGTCGTCGGTGCGGGTGAACACCACGACGGGGGTGGCGCTGACCGAGAGCATCCGCTGCAGGGTGTCGAGCCCGTCCGAGTCGGGCAGCGAGAGATCGAGGAGGACGCAGTCGAAGCCGTGCACCTCGAGGGCCTTCTCCGCATCGGCGGCCGACGCGACGGTGAAGGTCTTGAACGGGCTGAGCGTGGCGTTCTTCAACATGACGTCGAGCCACTCGCGGTCGGTCGGATCGTCCTCGACGACGAGCAGGCGAATGGGCGCGGCGTCGGCGCCGGCCGGTGAGGCGACCTCCGTGTCGGACATTGCGTGCTCCCTTCCTCCTGCCGTCTCTACGGCCTTCGCCGGTTGCTCAGCCGTCGTGCTCGGGCAGCCGCCGCAGCTGCTGGCGGTACACCCGGGCCCGCTCGACGTAGGACTGCATCGGCCAGTGGATCATCTGCGGGTCGACCGCATCCTCGCGGATCTTCGCCGGCACGCCCAGGGCCATCGCCCGCGGCGGCACGTGCATGCGGTTGGGCACCACGGCGTTCGAGCCGACGAGCGCGCCGGTGCCGATCACCGCTTCGTGGAGCACCACCGAGCCGTTGCCGACGAGGGCTCCGTCCTCGATGGTGCAGCCCTCGAGGTGCACGATGTGGCCGACGACGCAGCCGTCACCGATGATCGTGGGCAGGTGCGGCGTGCAGTGGATCACCGAACCGTCCTGGATCGAGGTGCGGGCGCCCACGACGATGTAACCGTCGTCGCCCCGCAACACCGCGCCGGGCCAGATCGAGGCCTCGGGCCCGATGCGCACGTCGCCGATGACGACGGCATCCGGGTGCACGTAGGCCGAGGGATCGATCTGCGGGACCTTGTCACCGAGGGCGTAGACGGGCATGTCGTCTCCAGGGGGTGCGAACGAACCGCGCGTGCGGGAGCGGCGAGCGGCTTCGAGCGATGGGCTGGTCGGTCAGACGGTGAAGCGGCCGTACCCACCGCGGAAGAACACGAGCGGACCGCCCTCGTGGTTGACGTCGAGATCGGTCACGCCGCCGATCACCACGTAGTGGTCGCCGGACTCGATCACCTGCTCGATGCGGCAGTCGATCCACCCGAGGACGTCGTTGATGATCGGGCACTGGTTGCGAGAGTGCTTCCAGCCCACCGATGCGAACTTGTCGTCGGCCTTGCTGGCGAAGATGCGACTGAGGTCTTCCTGGTCGTCGCCGAGGATGTTCACGCAGAACGACCCGTGCTGCTCGACCTTGGGCCACGTGGAAGAGCCCTTGCCGGCACAGAACAGCACCTGGGGTGGGTCCAGCGAGAGGGACGTGAACGATCCGATCGCCATGCCGACGGGCTGGGCGTCCTGCATCGCGGTGATGACGGTGACGCCGGTCGGGAAGTGGCCCAGGACCTGCCGGAACTTCGCGTCGTCGAAGCTCGAGCTGTCGTCTGCGATGTCGCTCACCGCGAGCTCCTCGTGCTGACCCGACCCATGCTGGTCCCCCTGCGTCGTCGCCGGCGGGTCGCCGGCAGCCGAGCGCAATCTACTCAGCGCCGCAGCGCCGACGACACGTCGAGCCCGAGACGGCCTTGTTCCGGCGTGCAGGCTCGGAGCCCGCCCAGGACGCGATCAGGACGCGATCAGGGCGCGATCAGGGCGCGATCAGGGCGCGATCAGGGCTGGGCTCAGGGGGTGGGAAGCGTGTCGGCACCCTCGTGCTCGAGCACGACCGTGAGCCCCTCGTACGCCGCGAGCACCTCGCCGACCCCGGACGCACTGGGGTCGACCCGGGCCTGCGCGAGCAACGTGTCGACGAAGTCGTCGTCGTGGTCGGGGTCGTGGTGGAAGAGCGCCAGGCGCTTGACGCCGGCCTCCTTCGCGAGGTGCACGGCGTACTCGACGGTGCAGTGGCCCCAATAGGACTTCACGGCGAACTCGTCGCGCGTGTACTGCGCGTCGTGGATGAGCAGATCGGCGCCGTCGCACAGCTCGAGCACGCCGTCGGCGATGCCGAAGCTGCCGTCCTGGGGCTGCTGGTGATCGCTGATGTACACGACGCTGAGGCCGTCGATCTCGACCCGGTAGCCGTTGGTCGGGCCGACGTGGGGAACGGCCTGCACCTTGACGTTCGTGTTGCCCACCTTGTGGTCGCCGTCGCCGAGCGTGTGGAAGCGGATGTCACCGATGAGGTCGCCGACCCGCACCGGGAAGTAGGGCGGGCGCATGAACTCGCCGAACGCCTCTTCGAGCGAGAGGCCGTCGGCCTGCGGCGGGCCGTAGATGTCGAGCTGCGCGCCTTCCCGGTTGATGGGCACGAAGAAGGGCAGGCCCTGCACGTGATCCCAGTGCAGGTGGGTGATCATGGCGTGGCCCTTGAACGTCCCGTCCTGCGGTTGCGTCTCGCCCCAGAAGCGCAGGCCCGTCCCCATGTCGAGCACGATCGGCTCGTGCCCGGGGGCCTCGACCGAGACGCACGCGGTGTTGCCGCCGTAGCGCAGGTTGCCTGAGCAGGGACACGGCGTCGATCCGCGCACCCCGAAGAACGTCACGTTCAAAGCCGGTAAACCCCCCGGAAACATCCGGCAACAATCGTCAAACACTACCCACCGGGCCCCGACCCCGAACCGCGTGTGACAACTGTCTCAAGGATGGACGTGGGACCGGTGCGGGACGCAACCGTAGCGTTCCCCCCGGCGGGCACCGGACGGTGCCGGCGCGGGCCCCGAGCGGGCTCCGAGTGACACCGAGTCACACCGCGTGGCTCCGAGTGGGGACTTCGAGGGGGAGACGACAGCCATGGCCGCAACGATCACGCAGTCGCGTCGCGAGGTGAACGGGGTCGAGCTCGCACTGCTCGAAGCCGGCCCCCCGTCGGGACCCCTCGCGCTCTGCCTGCACGGGTTCCCCGACACGCCCTGGGGCTGGCAACCGGTGCTCGAGGCGCTCGCCGACGCGGGCCGCCACGTGGTCGCGCCGTACCTGCGCGGCTACGCGCCGTCGGCGGTGCCCGAAGGGGGCGTCGCCTCGTTGGGCGCCTACATCGCCGACGCGAACGCGCTGCACGAGGTGCTCGGCGGCGGCGAGGACGCCGTGCTGATCGGCCACGACTGGGGCGCGCTCACCACCTACGGAGCGGCGTCCTCGGCCCCCGAGCGCTGGTCGCGCATCGTGACGGCGAGCATCCCGCCGGCCTCGGTCATGGGCAGCCGCATGATGGACTACGACCAGATCCAGCGCTTCTGGTACCAATACGTGTTCCTGCAGCCGTCGGCCGAGGCGATCGTGGCGCACGACGACCTCCGCTTCATCGAGCGCCTGTGGCAGGACTGGTCGCCCGGGTACACCGACGGCGAGGCGCTCGCACGCGTGAAGGACGCGCTGCGCGACCCGGCCAACCTCACCGCCGCCATCAGCCTGTACCGCGTGGTGCACGGGGTGCTCGAGACGCAGCCCGAGTTCGCCGACCTGGCGTTCGCCTTCGTCATGCCGCACGCGCAGCCGACCTTGTACCTGCACGGCACGAACGACGGCTGCATGACGAGCGACGTGGTCGAGGAGGCAGGCGCCGTGCTGCCCGAGGGGTCGCGCGCCGTGCGGATCGACGACGCCGGCCACTTCCTGCAGTACGAGCAGCCCGCGCTCGTGACCCAGCTCATCACGGACTTCGTGGGGTAGCCGTGGCCGGATGATCCTGGCCGCGACGCTCGTCGGCGACGGGTCACGGCAGGACCAGGCGGTCGTCCTGCCATCGCGCCAGGCCGTCGCGCACGAGGGAGTCCGCCGCGTTGGCGGCGCGCTCGCCATCACCGGGCCAACCCGCGGCCGCCGCGAGATCCGCACGGTTGATCAGGCCGTCGCGACGAAGCGCGTCGACGAGCCGCCCGCGCCCCTGCCGGTGCGACCCCTCGAACGCGGACTGCTTGGCGCTGACCCCGGCGGTGCCGAGCGCCGGGTCCGGGTCGGGGTGCCCGGCGCGGTCCCAGGCACAGGTCGCGCGCACCGGGCACGCATCGCAACGCGGCGCCCGGCTCACGCAGATCGTCGCCCCGAGATCGAGCATCGTCTGGTTCCACAACCACCCCTGACCGGCCGGCACGTGGGCATCGGCCGCGGCTTGCGCCTCTTTGGCCGACAAGGCGCGCCCCTCCACCCGCGCCAGCACGCGCGCCGCGTTGACGTCGAGCACCCCGACGTCGCGCTCGTGCGCGAACGCGAGCACGGCACGCGCCGTGTAGGGCCCGATGCCCGGCAGGGCGAGCAGCCCCGCGAGGTCGTCCGGCAGCCGGCCGTGGTGCAGCTCGACGACCGCCACCGCGCACCGGTGCAGGTTCACCGCCCGCCGGTTGTACCCGAGCCCTGCCCACATCGTGACGACGTCGCCGGCCGGGCTCGCCGCGCACGCGGCCACGGTCGGGAAGCGTGCGAGAAACGCGTCGTACTTCGGCAGCACGCGGGCGACCTGGGTCTGCTGCAGCATGAGCTCGCTCACGAGCACGGCCCAGGGATCGCGCGTGCGCCGCCACGGCAGGTCGCGGTGCGCGCGCTCGGACCAGGCGAGCAGCGCCGCCTGGCGGGACGTCAGCGCCGGTGGCAGATCGTCACCTCGGTGTCGTACGGCATCACGAACGTGGCGCGGCCGGCGAGGTCCGGGTGTGATCGCGCGAGCTGCCGCACCCGATCCAGCAGCGCCTCCTGCTCCGCGTCCGCCATGGCCGCGATCCAGCTCTGGGACACCACGCGCTCGACGAGGGCCTCCTCGTCGAGCTCCTGCTCGTAGCGGAACTGCGCCACGGTGACCGGGCCGTAGCCGCCGTCGCCCGCGACGAACCCGGCGAACGCGCGCCGGGCTTCGGTGTGGTGCGGGCGGGGCGCGTCGCGCACGCCCGTGATCTCCGTGAGCTCGGCCACCCAGGGCACGGACTCGTCGCGGATGTTGAAGATCACGGCGAGGCCGCCACCCGGCTTCAGCACGCGTCGGATCTCGGCGAGCGCCGCGGGTCCGTCGAACCAGTGGAACGCCTGGGCGCACACGACGGCATCCACGGACCCGTCCTCGAGGGGGATCGCCTCGGCCGTGCCCTCGAGCACCTCGACGCCGGGCGCGCCGTCGGCCAGCACGGCGCGCATGCCGGCGACGGGCTCGACGGCGACGAGGGTGGCACCGGTGGGCACGAGCAGGCGGGTGAACT
>CAYUOL010000125.1:0-4824 GCA_964446345.1 uncultured Iamiaceae bacterium
CCGTGCACCGCGAGCTGCTCGAGCGGCACGGGTTCGGGGGCGAGACCCTCGACGACGCGCTCGCCGATCCCACGACCACCGACGAGGTGCGCGCCGACCACGATCACGTCGTGCACGACCACGGCGCGTTCGGCGTGCCGACGCTGGTGTTCCCCGATGGCCGGTCGATCTTCGGGCCGGTGGTGGTGCCCGCGCCGCTCGGCGCCGAGGCCGAGCGCCTGTGGCACGTCACGCTGGCGTGGAACGAGTTCCCGCACCTCTACGAGATGCGCCACCCGAAGCGCGCCGCGGACCTGCACACCATCGCCACCACCTTCGAGCCCTACCTCCGCGCCCGCGCCTGGAACACGATCGAGAACCCCGCGCCCTGAGCAGGCCGGATCACTCGGTGATCGCGAAGGTCTCGATGTCGGCGGCGAGGCCGGCGAGGGCCTTCTCGGCCTGCTGGCCGCGGAGGTACTCGCGGGTGAGGCGGAACGCCGTCGGGTGCAGCGTCGCCCCGAGGGCCTTGGCCTTGTCGATGGCTGCGGCCGGGACGTCCTCGAGCGCGGCGACCTCGTCGAGGTAGCCGGCCTCGACCGCCTGCTCGGGCGTGTACACGCCGGCGAGGCTGACGGCTTCGTTGAGGTGGCGGCGGGTCAACCGGTCGCGCGCCAGCTCGATCGCGAAGCGCGGCACGGGCATGCCGATCGCGACCTCGTTCATGCCGATCTTGTAGGGCCCGGTGGCACCGATGCGCACGTCGCCGCAGAACAGCAGGATGGCGCCCATCGCGAGCGCGTGGCCCGTGCAGCCGATGACCACGGGCACGGGTGACGTGTAGATGCTGTGCCCGAGCTCGGCGCCGGCCTTCAGCAGATCTCGCGCCTGCTGCGGTCCCGCCCGCATCGTGTTCAGGTCGAAGCCCGCCGAGAACTTGCCCTCGCGGCCGATGATGGCGAGGGCCTTGGCTTCGGTGCGGCCGCGATGCAGCGCGGCTTCGGCGGCGGCGAGGATCTCGTGCGAGATGGCGTTCGCCTTGCCGTCGTCGATGGTGATCACGGCGATGTCCCCGTCGAGGGTGTAGGTGACCGACGGGGAGCTCGGGGTCGTTTCGCTCATGGCCGAACGCTAACCGCCGGCGCCGGACGGGCCCACCTCGCCGGGCGCCCCCGTGTAACGCCGCGCCCGACCTCGGCATGCACAGCACGCACACCGGAACCACACGCACCCGATCCGGGTGCACGCGCTGGGAGGCGGACATGGACACCCCGAACGACGACGGCGCCGACGCGTCCGGCGTCTACGCGAAGCACTTCCCGCGCAGCTCGCGGTCCGCCGACGCCGTGACGTCGGCGCCGCCGGCCGCGGCGGGCCGGCAGAGCATGCGCGGCTCGACCACCACCGTGCCGGGCCGGCCGGGCACGACCGAGCCGGACCCGACCGCAGGGAAGGGCGCGCCGAGCGCCCGTCGTCGGGAGGCCGCGGCGGCGAACGGACCGACGGCGGCACCGACCCGGGACGCGAGCAGGGACGCGAGCGGGGACACATCCGCGAAGCGGGCCCGGCCGTCGCGGCTGCTCATGACGGCCGCAGTCGTGGCCGCGGTCGCGATCGTCGGCGTCGCGTCGATCACCGTCCTCGGCCGGTCCTCCAGCTCGAAGTTCTCGTCCGTCGCGGCGGCCATCTGCGCGTCGCGGGTGAGCGGTCGTTCCGCGGACGCGCCGATCGTCCCCGGCTCCGTCACCCAGGTCGGTTGCGGCGGGGGCTACGCCGCGCCGAACGCGGCCACCGCCGGTGCGGGCGTGAGCTCGAGCGGCGCCGCCGGCAGCTCGTCGGGCGGCCCGCCGCTCGCCGCCTCCGGCCCGACCTCGGGCGCGTCGAGCCCGAGTGCGTCGCCGTCCGGTGCGTCGACCTCGGGCGCGTCGACGTCGTTCGGCACGAACGCGCTGGATGCGCCGCCGCCGCCCGGCCCGGCCGCGGCGGGTCACGCCTTCGTGTCCACGGCCACCATGACGGTGGTGGTCGAGGGCGACACGGCGAAGGCGGTGGCCGAGCAGAAGCGGGCGGCCCTGGTGATCGCGGCGAACGCCGGCGGCGGGCTCTTCGGGGAGGAGAGCACGTTCGACGGCGCCGCGAAGGCGGTCATCACGCTCAAGGTGCCGTCGGCGCAGTTCACCTCCGTGCTCGACGCGCTCGCGGGCCTCGGCACCCCCAAGGCGCAGGACGTGAAGACCGACGAGGTCACCCTGCAGGTGGTCGATCTCGCCGCGCGGCTCACGGCGGCGGAGAACGGCCTCGAGCGCACGCGCGGGCTGCTGGCCAAGGCGACGAACCTCGGCGACGTCGCCCAGCTCGAAGCCGACGTCAACCGCCGCGAGACCGAGGTCGAGAACCTGCGGGGGCAGCAGGCGATGCTGGCGCAGCGGGTCGACCTGTCGACGATCGTGCTCACGCTCGTGAGCTCGGCTCCCGTGGCGCCGCCGCCCCCGCCGCCCCAGGTCGCCGCGCCTGCGCCGCCGCCCGGGTTCCTCGACGGCCTCGGCGCCGGGTGGGGCGTCTTCACCAAGGTCGGCACGTTCGTGCTCGCCGGCCTCGGCTGGGCGTTGCCCTTCCTCCCCTTCGTGCTCGCCGCCGCGCTCACCTGGTGGCTGCTCCGGCGCCGGTCGCGCTCCCGTCCGACCCCTGCGGGACCGGCCGGCGCCGCGGCCACCGGCTGAGCGGCGAGGAACTTTCCCGTCCGGTCGGGAACCAGGCCGGGCGGGTGGTCGTCGGAGGTCCCGAGTCACAACGGGGTGACAGGGACGAGGAGGACCACATGAACGCAACGGGGATCGCGCGCGTGGGAGCGCAGGGATCGCAGGGGGGACCGCCGCGGCGCCGGGCTCGCACGGCGCTCGCCGTCGGCCTGCTCGGGCTCACGATCGCCGCCTCGGCGGGGTGCGCGAAGGACACGGCGACATCGACCTCGCAGGCCACGGGCGCCGGGGGAAGCAACGCACCCACCGCCGCCAACGCACCGAAGGGCGATGCCGTCGCCGGAGCCCCCGGGTCGGCCGCCGCCGACCCGGCGTCGCTCAACACCAACGCCGTGAACCAGCCGACGGCCGAGCCGGGCCGCTCGGTCATCTCCTCGGCCACGCTCACGGTGCAGGTCGACGACGTCGGCGCCGCCAAGGACAAGGCGGCCGGCGCCGCCGAGAAGGCGGGGGGCTTCCTCTTCGCCGAGCAGACGACCTTCGGCGAGAAGAGCCAGGCGACGATGACGCTGAAGGTGCCACCGCCGGCGTTCCGCGGCTTGCTCGACGAGCTCGGGCACCTCGGGGTGCTGGCCGCGGAGGAGGTCAAGAGCGACGACGTCACCCAGCAGGTCATCGATCTCCAGGCCCGCATCACCGCCACCGAAGCCAGCCTGGGCCGCACGCGCGACCTCCTCGGCGGCGCCAAGTCGATCGCCGAGGTGACCCAGCTCGAGAACGAGGTCGTGCGCCGTCAGGCGGATCTCGAGAGCCTGCGCGGGCAGCAGAAGACGTTGCAGGCGAAGGTGGACATGGCGACGATCGTGCTGACCTTGAGCGGCGACAAGGACATGACGCCGGCGGTGCAGAAGCAGCGAGAGGAAGCCGAGCGCAAGCGCCAGGAGGAGGAGCGCAAGAAGAACGAGGCGAAGCCGTTGCCGGGCTTCTTCGACGGGCTCAGTGGTGGGCTCCGCGTGGCGACCGACGTTGGCACGGTGTGCCTCGCGGTGATCGGGGCGCTGCTGCCGTTCCTGCCGCTGGCGATCCTGGCCTACGTCGTCCTGCGCCTCACGACCCGGGCCCGGCGACGCCGCGACGCCGGTCGACCGGCGACCGCGGAGCCGGGCCCGTCCGTCACCTGACGGCGCAGCCCCCGGTCGGTCGACCTGCGGGGCGGCGTGACCGTGCGGTCGGGTGCGGGGGCGTGATCGCGGAGGGGATCAGCGCAGCATGGAGGTCTTCGGCCGGAACGCGTTGGCCATCGTCTGCTGGTCGAACCACGCCACCGGCTGGCCCGAGGCGAAGAGGTAGAGCGCCGTGCGGAAGATGCCGTTGAGCGCCGCCATGACCGTCGACGTGATGATGATCCAGGCGACGATGAGCGCGATGCCCAGGATCGGGACGAGCGTGGCGATGGCGCCCCCGACCAGCAACCCCGGCAGCACGGCGACGAAGCCGATGACGCCGAGGCCGGTCTGGCCGATCAGGTTCTCGCCCCACGTCTGCTTGAACAGCGACGCCGAGCGCTTGAGCGAGTCGATGGGGCCCGTGCCCTCGGCGACGATCACCGGCACGGCCAGCCAGGTCACGATGCGCCACGCCATGTCGAGACCACGAACCAGCAGCGACCCGATGACGCCGAGGCGCTCCTCGATCATCGACATGAGCAGCCCGATCGTGCCCGAGAGCATCGACCACAGGAAGATCTGCGGCAGCCGCTTGCTGGCGTGGCCGAACGAGCTGCCCAGCGTGGGATCGCCGCCGGTCAGTCGCTCGTAGGCGCCCCCGACCAGCGCGGCGGCGAAGAAGGTCACGACGAAGGTGAGGGCGAGGTACCCGACGACGCCGACGACGTAGGTGACCGGCGTCGGGCCCAGCGTGGTGGTCGTCGTGTCGGTGAACAGCCGGCCCGACTGCGTGGTCCGCTGGCTCAAGGTCAGGTACCCGACCCCGCCGAAGAGCGCAGCCGTGAGGATGGTGGCGAAGAACGACACCACCGGGATGACCGCGAGCTGCTTGTCCTGCTTGAGCACCGCCCAGGAGGCCTTGGCCAAGGCCAGGCTCGTGTTGAATCTCCCCATGGCGCCAGGGTACCGAGCCCGGCGAT
>CAYUOL010000125.1:4924-16923 GCA_964446345.1 uncultured Iamiaceae bacterium
GGTACGTTCGGTCGGTGCCCGACGTGATCCTCCCCGTCCTCGACGAGGCCGACGCGATCCCCTGGGTGCTCGAGCGGATGCCGGCGGGGTACCGGCCGATCGTCGTCGACAACGCATCGCGCGACGGATCGGCGGCCATCGCCGCGGCGCACGGTGCAAACGTCGTCACGGCCCCCGTGCCCGGCTTCGGCTCCGCCTGCTGGTCGGGCTTGCAGGCGGCGACGGCCGAGGTCGTGTGCTTCATGGACTGCGACGCGTCGCTCGACCCGCAGGACCTGCCCGCGGTGACCGACCCGGTGGTGGCCGGCGTCGCCGACCTGGTGATGGGCGCCCGGGCCCCCGAGCGCGGCGCCATGGCGCCGCACGCCCGGCTCGCCAACGCGTACCTCGCGTGGCGGCTCCAGCGCGCGTTCGGCTGGGCGGTGCGTGATCTGGGGCCCATGCGCGCGGCGCGCCGCGACGCTCTGCTGGCGCTCGACCTGCGGGACCGTCGTTCGGGCTGGCCGCTCGAGATGGCGCTGAAGGCGGGCCGGGCCGGGTGGCGCGTGCACGAGGTGGTGGTGCCGTACCGGGCGCGCGCCGGGCGGTCGAAGGTGACGGGCACGCTGCGGGGCACGGTGACGGCCATCCGCGACATGCGGGCGCAGCTCGACGGGCTCGGGTGATCACACGCTCGACGCGCGCGCCGGCGCGGGGCGAGACGTCCGGCGGGCCCGCCCGTCCGATCCCGAACGACGTGAGGAGACGATCGGACGGAACCAGGTGCGAGCGCCGCAGGCGCCCGAGGCAGTTCCGGAGCGCAGCTCGGCGCTAGACCTCGGAGAGGGCCGTCGCCGACGCGGCCCTTGCGGGCGGGTCCGCCTCGGCCGGACGGGCGTCGATGACCAGGCAGCGGTCGGCCGCCGCCGCGACCTGTTCGCGGTGGGTGACGAAGATGGTGGTGCCGTGCCGCTTCTCGAGCGCGTGGAGCACCGCGGTCTCGGTCTGCTCGTCGAGGGACGAGGTGGCTTCGTCGAGCACCAGGATGTCGGGCTGCACCAGCCAGGCCCGGGCCAGCGCGACGAGCTGGCGTTCCTGCGGGGTCAGGCTGATGCCCTCCTCGAGGACCGCGGTGTCGAGACCCTCGGGCAGGCGTCGCAGCCCGTCGGCGGCCCCGACCGCTTCGATCGCGTGCTCGATCTCCTCGCGTGACGCGTCAGGCCGGCCGTAGGCGACGTTGTCGGCGATGGTGCCCTTGAACAGGAACGGCTCCTGGGGCACGACGCCGATGTGCCGGCGCAACGACGCCGTCGTGAAGCTGCGGAGGTCCTCGCCGCCGACGGCCACGACGCCGTCGTCCGGGTCGTACACGCGGGTGATCAACTTGGCGACGGTCGACTTGCCGGCGCCCGTCGGACCGATGACGGCCACCGTCTCGCCTTCGGTGAGCGTCAACGAGCAGTCGTCGACCACAAGGGGATCGGTCTCCGGGTAGCGGAACGACACGCCGCGCAACGTGATGTCGCCCGGCAGGCCGGTGCACTCGCGCGCGTCGTCGCGCTCGACCGGCAGCACCTGCGCGGCGTAGGGCTGGCGCAACCGGTCGAAGCTCACCTTGGCCCGCAGGTACTGCTGCCAGAGGTTGCCGAGCTCCATCATCGGTTGCATCACCTGGGTCAGGTACAGGCGAACGGTCAACATGGCGCCGAGCGACAGCATCCCCGTCAGCACCAGCTCACCCGAGCGCCACATGATCAGCGCCCCGCCGATCTCGGCGACCCACTGGATGGCCATCGTGTACGTGGCGCCGACGATGGCGGTCCAGCGATCCGCCCGGCGGAGCCGATCAGCGAGCACGTCGAACGACTCGGTCGCGTCGCCGGCGGCGGCCGCAGCATCGATGGCCCCGCGGCCGTTGTAGTCCTCTTCGAGGCGAGCGATCACGTCACCGAGCGCCATCCGCTGGCGCAGGTAGGCCCGCCGGGCGATGGGCACCTGGACGAGTGTGATGACGAACGCGGTCAACGAGACACCGAAGATCAAGAGCACGATCTGCGAGCCGACGAGCGACATGGCGACGAACGCACCGACCAGCGTGAGCGCGAGCACGGCCAGGCGCGTGGCGACGGCGCCGGCGAAGGTGGTGATCTCGTCGAGGTCGTGCAGCACGCGGGTGGCGACGTAGCCGGGCAGCTCGCGGTCGTAGTAGGCCAGGCCCAAACGGCTGAGGCGGCGGACCAGGCGCGTGCGCAGCAGGAAGAGCATGCCGTTCGACAGCCGGGCCGCCTGCACGTCGAAGCGCCAGGTGGCGAGCGCCCCGCAGAACGCGAGGGCGACGAGCGCGAACGCGTAGCGGTCCGTCGACGTGGCGCCGTTGGTCACTGCGTCGTTGACCTCGCCGAACAGGTACTGCGGCGCCAACGCCACGATCGTGATGAAGAGCATCAGGGCGGTCAGCCCCGGCAGCAGGCGCCAGAACGGCCGAGCCAGGTTCCGCACGGTCGGCGCCGTCGGGTCCTCCGCCGCCGTCGGGTCGCAACGGGGGTCCTCGTCGCGGATCGCGATGGCGGCGGCGACGAAGGCGGCGTGCTTCTCGGCGTCTACCTCGTCGACGGCTGCGTCGAAGCGCCGGGCCACGGCGTTGTCGGCGCCGGTGGGGATCGGCCGGGCGGACAGCTCGAGGTGCTCGACCCGGTCGACGGCCGCACCGGCCGACGGGCGGGTCGTGCAGTAGAGCACCGCCATCGTGGGTTCGACCTCGCGGATCCGCCGCAGGATCTCGGCCTCCATCTCCCCGTGGATGCCCGAGAGCGCCTCGAGCAGGATCAGCACCCGGGGACGCGCCAGCAACGCCTGCGCGAGGGCCAGGCGCTGCCGCTGGCCGCCCGACAGGTTCATGGCGCGGTCGCCGAGCACCTCGTCCAGCCCGTCGGCCAGCCCGGCGACGACCTCGTCCGCGCACGCCGCCCAGAGGGCCTGTGTGAGGGCCTGTGTGAGGGCCTGCGTGCGGGTCTCGTCGTCACGGGCGTCGGCGTCGGCCCCGCGTTCGTCCGGCCGCGTGCCGGTGGCGGGCGCCGCGCCCAGGCCGGGAGCACCGCCGGCCGGCTTCGATCCGAGCAGCAGGTTGTCGCGCACGGAGCGGGCGAAGAGGTAGGGCTCGCTGTCGAGCACGCGGATGGCGGCGTGTGCCTCCGTCGTCGGGATGTCGTGCAGGTCGCACTCCTCGAGCCACGCGGTGCCGTGCATGGGGGCCAGGTCGCCGGCGAGGGTGTCGCCCACGGCGCGCAGCGAGAGGGCGGAGGGGACGCGCAGCACCACCGCCGCGCCCGGCGCCACCGTGAACGACGCCGGTTCGGTGGTGCCGTCCGCACCCCCGATCACGAGGTGGTCGCACGCCCAGCCCAGCACCGGCGGCCCGAAGGGATCCCCGACCGGTGCGGCCGCGTCGTCGCCCACCATGCGATCGCCCACGCCGATCCCGTCCGGATCGACGAGCTCGCCGATGCGCGAGGAACCGGTCTTGGCGAAGCTCCACTGGTCGAGGATCGTCACGAACGACTGGGCGAAGTACACGACCTGGCTCGAGCCCACGAAGAAGACGAGGAACTCGCCGCTGGTCAGCGAGCCTCCTTCGATCATGCGGGCGCCGACGAGCAGCAGCGCGGCCTGGCTCATGGCCGGCACCAGCTTCAGCAGCGCGCCGTAGCGCGCGAGCACCGTGACCCGGGTGAGCGCGTAGCGGTAGGCGCGGACGGACACCTCTTGCACGGTTCGGACGACGGTCGGCTCGCGCCCGAAGAGCTTCACGACGCGGATGCCGCGGATCGGTTCGTCGATGGCCCTGGTCACCTCGCCGGTCTCCTGCAGCTGCAACCAGGACAGCGCACTGACCCGCGACCGGATGCGGCGCACGAGGTAGAGGTTGATGGGCAGCGACGAGAACGTGACCAGCATCAACGTGAAGTTGAGGTACCCGAGGTACACCATGCCGCTGAGCACCGCGGGCAGACCCGCCACGAAAAGCGGAACGAGGTACACGATCTTGTTGAGCTGACCCAGGTCGGTGACCGAGCGGGTCACGACCTGACCCGTCGTGGCGTTGTCCGTGCCGATCGAGCCGGCGAGCAACGACCGGTGCAGCACGGTGCGCACCCGGTACTCGATGGTCCAGCGCACCCGCGTCATCAGCAGCACGCCGAGGATGGCGGCCGTGATGTGGGCCATCCCGAGCAGGGCCATGCGCACGACGAGGGGCCCGAGGGGCGACGAGCGATCGGTCACGCCCTGGTCGATCACCGCGACGGCCGCCTGGCCCAGTGCGATCTGCGCGACGAAGCCGATCAGGCTCACGCCGATGGCGCCGGCCAACCACAGTCGTTGCTCGCGGATCAGTTGCCAGACGAGGGTCTTCTTCGGCCGCCGACGCGCTCCCCCCACAGGACGCATCGCGCCACTCTGCCAGGACGCGCGTATGCAGGGTGTTTCGCCCGGAGGCCCCGGCGCTCGCGAGGGGGCAGCTCAGAGGGCGGCGGCGCGCACGGCGCGGGCGAACCGCGAGCGGGGGATCGCGGCCGCCACGGCTCGGGCATCGGCAGCGGTGTCGACGTCGACGAGCGGCTCGACCATGGCCACCCGGTAGCCGCAGCGCTCGAGCTGCCGGCGTTGCTCGGCGCCCGTGGTGGCGACGCTCATCGGCACCCCGCGGAACGCGTCGGCGTGCAGGCGCCGCAGGCCGATGAGCCAGTAGCCGCCGTCCTCGGCCGCGGCGAGCACGGCGTCTTCGCAGTGCGGCGCGCGGATCGCCCCCATCGCCCGCTCGAGGTGGTGGCGAGTCATCTGCGGGGTGTCCATGCCGACGACCAGCACGGGTCCCGGGCCCTGGCGGAAGCAGTCCTCGAACGCGCCGTGCAGGCGGGTGCCGAGGTCGCCCGCGCGTTGACGGATCACCTCGAACCCCGGCGGGATCCACGAACCGGCCGTGCCGTCGAGCGCGAGGACGTGCCGGTCGGCGGGCGTCGCTCGGATCGTGTTCAGGGTGTCCGCCAGTGCAGCGGCGGCGATGGCCGCTGCCTGCTCCGGGCTGCACGGCGGCGTCAGCCGCGTCTTCACGAAGCCCGGGCGGGGTTCCTTGGCGATGACCACGAGTTGCACGGGTGTTCCTCCTGGGGAGTGGGACGGGAGGGCGGGGACGGCGGGGAGGGGGGAGATGGGGGCGTTGTGTGTGTGTGTACCTCAGCCGCGCAGCGGGTCGTGGGCGAAGCCGCGCATGCCGTCGGCGAAGGAGACCGCGGCGCGGAAGCCGAAGGCGTCCGCGGCGCGCGCGGGTGACGCGAAGACGTGGCGCACGTCGCCGGTGCGGTAGCCGCCGGTGACCACGGGCGGCGGCGACCCGCCGACGGCGTCGCTCAGCGCCACCGCCATGTCGAGCACCGTGTGCGGCTCCCCGGACGCGACGTTGTACGCGCCCGACCGCTCCTCCGCGGGCCGGTCGCTCCCGGCGAGCGCGTGGTGGAGCGCGAGGACGTTGGCGCGGGCGACGTCGTGGACGTGCACGAAGTCGCGCCGTTGACCGCCGTCCTCGAAGACCGCGGGTGCCTCACCACGCTCCGCCGCGCTGCGGAAGATGCTGGCGACCCCGGCGTACGGCGTGTCCTTCGGCATCCGGGGCCCGTACACGTTGTGGTAGCGCAGCGAGATGGCGACAGATCCGTGCTCCCGGGCGTACGCGTGCACGAGGTGCTCCTGGTGCAGCTTGGTGGCGGCGTAGACGTTGCGCGGGTCGACGGGCGCATCCTCGGTGATCGCGTGCGGCACGAGGGCCGCCCCGCAGCGCGGGCACGGCGGTTCGAACTCGCCCCGATCGAGGCAGGCGGTTCGGCGTGGCCCGGGTCGCACGGGTCCGTGCTCGTCGCAGCGGTAGCCGCCCTCGCCGTACACGACCATGCTGCTCGCGAGCACCACGGGTCCCGCGAAGCGCCGCTCGTGCAGCGCCCGGAGCAGCGCCGCGGTGCCGACGTCGTTGTGGCTGGCGTAGTCCTGGGCGTCGCCGAAGTCGACGCCGAGCCCGACCATGGACGCCTGGTGGCACACGGCATCCACGCCGCCCACGACCGCGCGGGCCACGTCGATGTCGCGCAGATCGCCCCAGGTGCACGAGGCGCGTCCGTTGAGGTAGCCCGGCCTGCGATCGTGCGCCGCGGGGTGGAGGTTGTCGACGATGCCGACCTCGTGGCCGGCGTCGACCAGTTGATCGACGATCGCCGAGCCGATGAAGCCGGCACCGCCGGTGACGAGGATGCGCAGGGAGCGGTCGGGATGGGCCATGGGTCACCAGTTGGTCGAGATGAAGGCGGTCAGGAGCAGCGCAGAGGTCGCCTGGACGGCGAGCCAGAGACGGATCGATCGGGGGGAGGTCCCGAGCACCGCCGCGACGGGGAGGACCCACACGGCGAAGGGCAGCCAGATGCGCTCGACCTCACCCATGGACATCCCGCTGACGTTGGCGAGGGCGGCGGCCATCAGCCCACCCCCGACGAGGCACCACAGCCGGCGGTCGCGCGCGCGGGCCAGCGCCACGAACGTCGCCGGCCCGAGGCACAGCGCCCAGGCGGCGAGGTTGTTCACGAAGAAGTACCAGTACGGTCGGTCGAGGTCGAGGACGTAGTACTCCTCCCGCGTCGCGGCGAGCCCGGCGAACCACGAGAAGCCGAGGGGCACGAGGGCCAGGACGGCGACCGTCGCGGTGAGCGCGCCGATCAGCAACGGACGCCAACGGGCCCCGCGGGCGCCCGCGCCGGTGGTCAGGACGACGGCCAGCGGCACGCACGCCACGAGCACCAGGCCGTAGGAGAGCATCGCCGTCAGCGCGCCCAGCAGCCCGCCGGCCACGGCGAGACCGACCATCGTTCGGCCTTCGCGCCGGAGCGCGAGCACCAGCAGCGCCACGCACCACGCCGACGGTCCGATGTACAGCGCGTCGAACGACATGCCGATCCAGATCGCTGCCGGGGCGAGAGCGAGGAAGGGGACGGCCCGCCGGGCGACGTCCTCGCCGACGACGGCGCGCACCGTGACCAGCACCGCGACGACGCCCGCCGCCGCCGACGCGAGGCACAGCGCCGCGGCCCACCCGGGGCCCTGCAGGCCGAGCCGGTGCAGCGCCACCAGCACCAGCGGCAGGCCCGGGGGATGGCCGCGCACCTGGATGCTGTAGTCCTTGATCGACGAGGTGAACCCGGCGAGGAAGCCGTGCGGGTCGTCGGCGAACCCGGGGAGCACCGCCGCGAAGTCGGCCTCCCACTCGAGACCCCGTGTGAGACCGCCGACCCCGTCGACCGCGGCGAGGGCCACCCACCAGAGCACGGCGGCACCGGTGCCGAGCGTGACCGCCCACCACCAGCGCAGCCGCCGGACGGCGGCGGGCAGGATCGTCACGAGCACGAGGGCCACGGACGCGGCCAGCCACAACCCGACCGGGGGCGCCGGGCGGTACCCACCCAGGACGGGCGGCGTGAAGAGCACGATGTTGCGCGCCTCGGCCATCAGGTGCAGGCCCCAGGTGCGGCCGGCCACCACGAGGCCCACCCAGACCGCGAGCGCGACCGCGGTCGCGGCGCCGGCGCCGCCGTGGTCCGGCTCTCCGGCCGGCTCGGCGGCGGAGGCCGGCGGCGGCGCGGCCGTGGCTGCGGCGCGGTCGAGCAGCGTGCGCGTCGTCACGGCGCCTCCTGCGTCACGAGCACCTGGTCCGGTGTGGCGGTGACGAGTCGGCCGTCGGGCAGGAGCGCGGCCGCGACGCCGCACGGCGCCGCGAGCACGCGACCCGTCACCTGCGCGCGGTCCCCGTCCGTGCGGATCTCCCGCAGGTCGCGCCCCTTGTACGTGCACATGCCGAGCCGATCGGGACCCAGCGCCACGAGCGCGCTCGGGACGACCTCGCCCGCCCCGGGGCCACCCAGCTCGACCGCCTCCGTGGCGGGCCGGTCGCCGCGCCCGATGCGCTCGGGGCCGTCGGCGCCCGTGTTGTCGGCGACCCAGATCGCGCCGTCCGCCGCGGTGGTCAGCGCGAACGGGTTGTTCCAGCCGGTCGAGAGGACGGTCGGGACCTGCGTCCGCGGCCCGTCGACCGCGAGGCGGAGGACCTTGCGGTTGGGCACCGCCGGGTCCCGCTCGAGCGCACGGTCCTGCAGGAGGTCCCCGATGCCGATGACCAGACCGCCGTCGGGGAGCAGTGCCAGGTGGCCGCCGTTGGCGAGCGTGGCGCTCGGGGGCCCCTCCCAGATGATGCGCGGTTCGGTGCCGTCGATCTGCCCGACCGTGATGCGCCCGGTGGCCGCGTCCGTCCACGTCGCGAGCAGCCGCCCGCCACCGTCGCGGACGATGCTGAGCAAGCCGCGCTGATCGTCCTCCGCCGCGCGGACCGCCACCGTCGCCACCGGTGGCGCGACGAGCACGCCGTCGGGGCCGATGCGGCGCACGGATCCGGTCAGGCGCTCGGCGTACAGCACGCTGCCGTCGGCGTCGGCGAGCACCGCGGAGGGCCACGCCGCTCGCTCGACCAGCGGCCGAGCCACAGGTGCGCCCGCCGCGTCGACGGACGGACCGGGGCGGCCGACGGGGCTCGGTGTCGAAGCGGGCGCGGCACCGTCGCCAGGGTTCGCGCCACACGCACCCATTCCGACGACCACGAGCGCGGCGAGGACGACCGGGACCACGGACGGGAGCCGGGGCTGCGTCATCGTCGGGCTCCGAGGGTCCGCTTCACGATCACCGCGAGCGCGAGCGCCCAGACGGCGACGAGGACGACGAGGACGTTGCGGCCGTAGTCGAGAGGAAGGGTCGAGCTGTTGAGCTCTCGCTTGCCGAACGTGCGCACCAACGGGATCGACAGCACCACGACGAGGGCACTGACCCCGAGCGCCGCGATCACGGGACCGCGGATGCGGGCCGGGAGCACGACCGCGAGCAGCAGGCCGGTGACGGTCACCACCGGGGCGACCACGACGTCGTGCAGCAGCGCGAGGCCGAGCACCCACTTGACCAGGCCGGGCGGGTTCGTGTCGGCCTGTTGCGACCACATGCCCCAGACGGCGTACCCCATGAGCGACCAGCCGACGATCAGCCCGATCCAGAAGGACCAGCCGTACGTGGCGGCGGCGTGGTCCTCGCCGCCAGGAACCAGGGGCTGATCCCGGGGCGGATCGAGGGGCTCGGGCGCCGGCTCGTGATCGACGGTGCTCATGCGTGCACCTCGATCCGGTGCAGCCACTTCGTCTGCATCACGCCCGGACGGTTGGGGCCGATCAGGCGCACCGGGTAGCCGTGGTCCGGGGACAGCGGCTGCCCGTCGACCATCAGGGCGAGGAGCGTGTCGGGGTGCGCGGTCTGCGCCGCGTTGACCTGCGACGAGGCGTAGAGGCCGTCCTCGAACGAGTGCACCGTGACGTGGGCGCCCGGTGCAGCACCGGCCCGGTCGAGCACGTCCCGCAAGCTGACGCCGCCCCAGAGGCGGCTGGCGCTCCATCCCTCGACGCAGGCGATCGGCAGCTCGGCCTCGCGCTGGGGCAGCGCCTCGAGCTCCGCGCGGGACAGCTCGATCGGGGAGGGGACGGCACCCTCGACGCGCAGCCGGTAGGCGGGATCGAGGATCCGGTCGACGACATGCGCCTCGGCGGCGGTGTTGTTGACCGGGAACCCCCGATCGCCCGTGTCGGGTCGGCGCGGGGCGAGCAGCGCGAGGTGCTTCAGTGGCTCGACGGTCTGCCCGATCGTCACGACGGTGAGCAGCGCGCTGGTGCCGCCGACCATCGTCAGGAAGCGCCGGCGGGCGAGCGGGTCGCCATCGGCGCCGTCAGGAGCGGGCGCAGCCGCGTCCGCCGTCGATCGGGTCAGCACCTCGCGCGTCGTCCGCAGCTTGGCGCCGACGTGCACGACGAGCGCGCCCATGGTGAGCCACGCCACCCAGTGGTGGCCGGTCGGGAAGAACAGGGGCAGCGGGTACCAGAGGTCGATGTTGGCGATGCCGCTGAAGAGCATGAACAGCGCGCCCGCCACCAGGGGCAGGAGGCTGAGCCGCTCGATCAGGTGGGGCGCGCTCTGGACCGCGGGCCACTGGAACAGGCGCGGGTAGACGGACCAGAGCTTGGCCAGCAGCAGGGGCACCGCCGCGATGCCCGTGGCGACGTGGAGCCCTTGGGTGAGGCGGTACAGGCCGGTCGGCCCGGCCGGGAGCGAGAACCATCCCGGCGGGTGCTGGGCGAGGTGCGAGTACACGCCCGTGACGAAGCACACGCTGAAGCACACGCCGAGGCTGATGCCGAGGATGGCCGCGGTGCGCGGGCTGTGCCGCGGGTCGGCGAGCGTCGCGTCGCGACGTGCCGCGAGAGCGGCGGGCAGACGGGTGATCCGCGTCGAGGTCATCGCGCTCGTCGTCCTTCCTGGCGGGTCCCCCGCGGGCTGCCCGGCAGCGGGATCAGCTCGTCGTTCGTGAGGTCGAACGCCGCTCTCTGCGCGTGGTGGCGTCCCTGCGCCAGCGCCCGCGCCCGCTGGTCGTCCGGGAACACCGCCACGACGTCGAGCACCACGTGATCGGTGCGTGGGTCGAGCCACCCGCCGATGTGCAGGGCCTCGGCGACGATGCGGTTCTCAAGCTGCCGGAGCCACCGCGCGACGCGCGAGGTGTCCCACTCCGTCGTGGGGAAGCGCAACGTCAGATCCGGGTCAGCGCAGACGGACACGCCACCGCTCACCGGGCGACCCGACGGGAGCACGACGGTGAAGCCGCCGTCGCGCTCCAGGTACTCGCGCAGGCGGGCGACGAGAGGGGTGGTCACCACCTCGGCCGGTGCCGGGCCAGGCCCGACCGCGGGCGTCGGCCCATCGGCCCCATCGATCAGCGTCATCGTGCCCGCCCCGACCGAGCGGTCCGATGGTCGGATCCGTCCGGGGACAGCACGAAGGGAACCGGCGAACCGGTTCGAGGGCGCGCGAGCACCATGTCTCTCCTCTCCCGTCACGCCGAGCCGGGCGTGATCCTCCTGGGTGGCCCGCGACGCGGCGCGGAACGCGACAAGAACGTCAGGCCGCTCGATGTGGTTCCCGGCTTCGGTGGGTTCTCGACGCGGTGTGTTCTCGTTGGTTCGGAGCGCCGGCGGCCGCGGATGGGTGCGGACCATCGAGAGACGGCACCGTCGAGGGATGCCGATCAGACACGAGTACGGTCGCGGAGGTGTTGGAGGACTTCGTCCAGCTGTGGAGCGCGAAGGAACGAGGTCGCGACGGCCTCGTCCCGGAATCGTTCGCGGACGACGAGAACCGGCGTCGCCTCCGCGAGGCATCGACGGCCCGAGCGCTGTGCATCGCCGCCGTGGTCGAGCTCGCGCTGCTGCTCTTCGTCGCGACGTCGTTGCCCCGCGGGGCGATGGCGGTCGGGTGGGCGATCTTCGCGGCGACGTTGCTCGTCGCCCTGGTGCTCGCGGCGCGGTCGCTGTCGGCGCTCGCGCGCGCCGAGGTCGAGGGCGTCGCCGAGCACGAGGCCGACGGGGCGCCGGAGGACCGCGGCGACGAGCCCGACGCGCGGGATCCCGCGGACGCGCCGCCCGTCTGATCCTCGGCCGGGTCAGCCGTCACCTGCGGACGGCCGCAGGCTCAGCGACGCTTGTACTGCCCCGGGATGAAGGTGCCGTACTCGGGCAGGGCATCGACCTCGAGGATCAGCACCGGGTGCAGCCCCACGACGTTGAGCGACAGCAGCGACGGGATCACCATGTCGGCCGCGGACAGCGCGGTCGGCGGGTGCGTCGTGGTGAGCGCGATGACCTTCATGTCCACGCCCAGCGCGGCGTCGATGCCTTCGGGGGTCTCCTCGATGGCGAGGCAGAAGGTCGGGTCGGCGCCGAGCCCGGCCGCCGCCGCGGCGTAGTCCTCGGAGCGCATGCCCGAAGGGGCGACGATGATGCCCGGCTGCGGGAGCTCGGCGGCGTCGAGGTGGCGCTGGAGCCGGCGGTGTCGCTCGCGGCGGCGCT
>CAYUOL010000126.1:0-16918 GCA_964446345.1 uncultured Iamiaceae bacterium
AAACCCAATCGCATAGAAAATAAAAGCTTTCTTTCAAAGGTTCCCAAAATGGTGTTCCCAACGTGTTCACCCCCCGAGGGGGGGGGGTCCGAGCGCCCACCCCCGAAGCCAAAACCCAAAAGCGCCGCCGGGGGGCGTCCACCTTTCGGGGTGAGGTCGCCCTCGCCGGGCCCGCATAGGTGCATACCAGGATGACGGTGCCGCATAGAATCGCATATCGAGTACATACAGCGTTGCATCCCCTTCATTCGGCATTATCATCCATTCATTATTTGGCGTGGTCCGCGGGATGATCGTGCAAACTGACAGCATGCCGAACACATAAAGCCAAAATTGAACAAATGATGGCAAACTCGCTATAACATAATGCCAATAGTAAAAAATAGGGGGAACCCCGAAGACTGTTTGATCATCCACTCACCCCCAGGCCAGAATTGTGATTCCAATCATGGAATCCCTTGGGGAGTGTTTGTTGTGTCTCGCTTTGAATGGGAGAGTATTATGCGGGCCCTCGAGGAATCAGGCCAGGCCACTGTGTCATATGATATTTCGAACAGTTCCCACACTTGCCATATCAAGAATGATCTCCGTGAAATTGCGCGAAATTCAACTATCCTAGAACAAAGAGCGTCTGGCATTCAGCAAAGCCTTATTCGGTCAATCGTCGGTCAGGCGTCCTCTGATAGATTCCTTCGGTTCCTGCGTCGTTGGAAAAACGAGTACGACAGTACTGTGTATGTTAGCGTGCCCGAACATCAAAAACTGCCGGACAACCCCGCCACATTGGGTATCGCAGTATATAGGTCAAAGCGAACTGCCCAGAAGAAGAACGCAGGTAAACGCATGACCCTGCACGAAATGCGTATTATCTTACCTTCTTGGAGCGACGAGGAGAGCGACGAGGAGAGCGACGAGGAACATGGCGAGGAGCATGGCGAGGAGAGGCACGACATGGAGCGCGGCAAAGAGCACGAAGAAAGCATCCTAACGCAAATAGAGTCTATACGCGACGAACGCAAGGATGAAAAAACCTCGTTAGAGAAGTCTGGGATACAGACGCGCTCCGACTGAAGCACCTTCGCCGCGGCCCGCAGATAAATACGGTCCAGCCGCCATATATTTTTGCGGGCCACAATTGAACGCCCGCCATAGTACAGCACAAATCATGCCGAAATTCGTAGACGCCCAACGGCTGAAAATGCGTAGGCCCAATTCGTTCGAGGCGCCGACAGAAGCCCAAATAAGGTCAATCGCGCCGGGCTTCTTTATCAAAGTGTGCAGTTTCAATGAGCGGTTCTGGATCCGCGTGACAAAAATCGAGACAAAGATATTCGACGCGTTCGACACGAAGTTCACCGGGGTCATAAGTAATGACCTCGTCGGGACGGAGCACGGCCTTGCGCGCGATATGGAAATAACGGTGCTCGGCCGAAACATCTACAATATAATGCACCCGCAGGACGCCTAGCAGGGCAAGCCACATCGCATTTTTTGCGATCAGCATGCCTCATTCGAAAGGCTCGTAAGAAGATTGCCGTCCAGCTCGACCATGGTAATAACCAGAGCGCCTGAGGCGGGACTACTGATGTTTTCAACGAAGCGCACAAACTCCGAGAAAAGCTTTTCGCCCAGGAGGGTGCGTAACTGTGAATGACTTTCGTTAGAGTACTTAAGAACGTCGAGGGGCCCCTGGAAGATCGCGCCCCCCTTCGATGTAACGACGCCGCCGGCGCTCGTCGCACCCCTCACATGAATCATGAACACTGCATTCTTGCCATGCGTCGCGAGGCTCGAGGCGAGGGCGCCCCGATGCTGCCGCATATGGTGTTCGTAGATTTCTTTCGTCAGCGTCTCCGTCGACTTCGTCGTCATTGTACTGCCCATTATCATCGGTCAGCGAGCATCTAATAGATTTGTGTGTATTGCCGGGCTGACTGAAGGCCACCCACTGCAGTCTGTCTGTGTGCGCCATTTCGAACTCGTCGACGCCCCCAGCGGTATTCCCGGCCGGCGCGGACTGCTGTTCGGCGGCCGCTGGGCCACATTTGAACATCGGGCAAGCAGAGATTGATATCGCAATGAGTGATACCGCGCAATTCACCCTACCCTGCACCCGTGTCTTCCACCAGCTGACGAAGGACCTTATGGTCGTGGGCTACGCGATTCTAGGCGGCATCGGGAAGTTTACGGCGGTCGGCGACACTACCCGTGATTCGGCGACAGAAGTACTTATGTGCCAAGTCCAGCACATCAGCGGCGCCGTTGGCGAGATGCAGTTTGACATCAGCTATTCCCTTCGCTGCTCGAGGACTACCGGTTTTATCGATAGCTATGACTACGACATCTCTCTCCGGCCTGTCTCGGGCGCGGCATTCAAGGGACAACGGCCCGGGCTCGACTATGAGGCGATCTACCCGGCCATCCACTCGCTCCTTTCTCGGGATCGGAGGTCGATCATGCACAAGAGCAGTGACCCGTCGCTAACTCATGTCCTCCGCGGGTCATGGGAATGGGGCCTGATCGAACAAACCGTGGAGCTAATCCGAGACGCCGGGGTCGAGGCGGTTTCCCTGGTCTGTCCTCGTTGCCGTAAGGCCCACGGGTTCTGCGCCCCCTATGAGAGCAAACGGGAGGGGCTCTGCGCAGAGTGTGGCCAGAATAGCCGCTACCCCCAGCGGAAGGATATCCACGATGGGGGGATTAAGCTCGACTCGGGGCGCGGCGTCAGACCGCCACCTGAGGCACGCCAGCCGCTGTCAGGCCGCGTCCAGAGATACTTCCAGTCCCTCATTGTTGATGACGTCGGCGATGCCAGACGCGATTTCGCGAACGAAGAGAATATGGAACGCGCACTGAAGGTCACGAACGTCGGAGATATGTTACGCGTAACCCGTCTCGATGTCGACGATAAGGAATATTGGCGTCATCTGGCGAACGTCCTTTGGGACCAGATCCTCGATCCGGATGAACGAAAAAAGGTCACGATGCTTTATAAAGAAAGTGTACGTCAGGGTGGCTCGCGCGCGTCCCAGGGATAGTTACGGATGGGTGGGCGCACCGCGCTTTTTAGGTCGTAATTTGAATGGGCGGGTATAGAGCATCAATCGACGGAGCACGTTTCCGGCAAGTAAATCGCTGAATCTGGATGGCGACCGACAACATAATCTGTCTCGGCGAGTACGATGATGTGAGCTACTTCGTCCGCGTGGGCAGGGTGGAGCTGCCTAGTCACGACGAACACTGCGATATCGCTCTTCGTGTATACGAAACACTGCTGGACCACGGCGTGATCGGGGTTAATAGCCATATTGTGATGTTTAGTGGGACGGGGGCGCACGGCGAAATATTGCCAGTGTACGCGCACCACGCCGCGGTAAGCCCATTGTTCGAGCCATCTGGACATGGTTCGCTGGGGCTGTACTTCGCGCGGATCTTCGAAACCCTGTTTACTGGGCCGCTCAATTCGGCCCCGAAGGCCTCGTCGACCACGGTGGTGACCTGTATGCGCGCCCCGGGTGGCCCGGTAAGGGTGGCGTATTATGAAATGCCGGGGCAGATAATCCCGAAGATGGGAACTACAACTGCTCCACAATTCGCGGAGCCTCTGCTGGCCGTTTCGCGCGCAAAAATTCCGCCATTGTACACCGGATCCGGCCGCAGGGCCGCCACGCTGACGATTAATCCCCAATCCAAGCCGCCGCAGCCATTTCCGCTACAAACGCCGCTACAGCTGCCATCCTTATCACCGCCGATGCCGCTGCAGTTTCCGCCACTGCCATCGCAGGTATCAATGCGGCCGCCACCTTTGCAACAGCCGCCAGCGCAGCCGTCAATGCCGCTAGCGCAGCCGCCAGCGCCGCCAACGCCGCCAGCACCCCCATCGTCTCCATCGTCTTCGACACCATCGTTCCCGACGGACGGGGACGTGGCAGCTCTCTGTCTGCTGACTCGCGATAGGCAGGACGACGAACTGTGCGCCGGGCTGTTCGGACTCAAATCGGGGCCGCAGCAGAAAAACATGCGGATCTTGAGGTCTGCCGCCGGGGCTTCGAACGATGGGTGATCTGCCTTTGCCCGCCTTGGTTTTTTCCGTTACCGACGTCGCGCCACCGCGCATAGGACCGCCGATAGCGATGCGAGGATAATCGCCAGGACCGCGCACGTGAGAAAGGATGTCAGCCCGTCGTCGGGGCGGTTATAGACGACTGTGTCGACCGACGGCACTCCCCCTAAGTAGAAACACTCGAGGACCGTGTAGTCGCAGAAAGTCGTGCAAGATGGCTCCAGTTCTTTGTCACAGGTGTGCGTGTAGACATATGTCATATTCACGCCGTCCAGTGTTATGCTGACATTCGCGTACACGAGGAAGCATTCTTTCTTGTCCGAGTGGCACCCCGATTCTGTCGTGACCCACCCGCACGCCGCTGGATAGCATACGGTTTGCGTGAAGCTGTCCATGGCGTCCGCCGCCATGGCCGCCGCGACACAGATAAGGATGAGGGCCGCACAGCAGCAAAGGGTAGCTGCACAAACGAACAATGCGCGTTTTTGGTCCTTCATATTATTGTGCGGGCCCCCGTTCAAATACGAGACCCAGCCCCGCCATTTTGCGGCGCCCCATATATTGCGTGCGATGGCAGCCGCTGCGCAGAACATGGGTCCGCCCCATGTCTCGCCCCAAGACACGATCGACACCGGAAATGCGCTCCACGTGAATTGGGCCGTCGTGCCCCCGGCGACCTTCCAGCAAGGTCTCAAGGCCGAGCTCGAGCACAGGGATGTCACACACGGAGACCTCCTGATGACAGGCCGCATCGCCCTGGCGCACCTGCGCGAGGACCCTTACTATTATGCGCGCCACGCCCGGATGGAGGCCGAAGCTGATGCTTACTGGAAGGGCCGTACAAAGCCATCCCCGACACTCGGTGGCGGCCCCACGGGGCGGAGAGTCGTTCTCGCCATGATAGCAGTTATTGCGCTTCTCCTCATTGCGCTATTTGTCTGGAAGAGGACCCGGGCACACCCAGGGGCCCAGGGCCGGGTACGTCCGGGGCCTGTTTGCGGGCCGGGTGCCCCGAACAGGTCCAGATTTGAAGTGTGCGCCAGTCATATATAAGATGACATCCGTGCCAAGCCAAGACAGGTTGTCATCCGTGCCAAGCCAAGACAGGTTGTCGTTCCCAAGTGGTGTTTCGTATCCGGTCGGATCTGAGCCGTATCTCGCCAAAACGGACGTCCGACTTTCCGGAAAAGAAGGCGCATTTATGGAATCTGCTATTGTCGTCCCCGGCGCGGCCCAATTTAAGGCCGGAGTGCACGGACTTCGCCTCCTTGACGCAATGCTCAACAAGCTTCCGAGAGCCTCCTGGGTTGTCAACCCGGAGATGCGCGAGTATCCGGTGATACCCGAGGAGCACCGAAAGGGGAGGTGGGGCGCACTTGATCCGCTTGGCCGCCATGTGTTCTGCATCGACGGAAAGATCTATTTCCGCCGGTACAATGATAACTGGAACTCGACCGTCATGTTCTACTACCCAAATGGGGTCCCGAGATCCGGAATCGTTGAGGTTCCGGACGACGAGCTAATTCGTCTGTACGAGGGGATCTGTTCGGCCAACAACAACACCCCGTGATGGACCCGGCTTGCGCTAAGTCCGCCCGTCCGCCGGGCCCGCTCTTTTCGGGCACGCGAACCCATTTGGACGCGCGGGGCGTCCGATGTTATTGGCTGCCATGACGGACGGGGCTCCGACTTCGCTGAGGGCGATAGGCCCGATCTCGCTCGACGAGGATGCCCATGTGGCTAACTACGTGAAGTCCATCATATCCATGGATGCGGGTGCGAGGTACCCAAAATCGCTCATCAGCCCCGAAGCCGAGCTGATTGAGACGCAGACCATGGGGTTCACATTCAACAATACGCGGCACCGGGCGGCGTATGCCGTTTACTATATCAGGCACCTGCGTCTGTTCGTTGCGATCGAGGCGTTCGACGAGTTGCGCGGGGAGAGCGCCGCGCGATCGGCTGTCGCATCGGCGGGCTGCACTGAGGAGTTCCGCGAATACATCCTCGCAAATGCGATATGTTACCCGGACAGGGACCTGGCAATATGCACATCATCGTCGCGCTTGCGGGACGCCTACCGGATGCTGCACGAGCATTTCACCCAAGGCTCGGGGGCGCCTGGGGGCCCCGATAGACTGGCGGCGATGCCCTGACTTGCTGGCGCTCTTTTCTGATACCGGTCTTAAAAAACTCGCCACGCGTGCATGCGATGTGTGCGTCCGCTCAAGCAGTAGCATTGGAAAGTATAGTGACGCCCTTCTCAGAGGGGCTCAAGCGCAAAGGCCCATCGGCATCATAATGTTTCACGTAGTTCTTGCCGAGAGGGATGCGGAGGCAGGCGATCGGGTCATCGCTAGACCAGCCAGAATCCGACTCGTATTTGCGAGTCTCGTCAGCCATGCGCTGGGCGTCTTCCAAGCTTTCGGCAACCCCGATAATAGCATGACCGAGTGCCATCCCGGACCTGTCCGGCTGTACATAGAATACGATGAATGATGCTTTTTCGACCGCTGCCATGACCGCAGATATGTGATATAAATCGGGATTCATTTTTGCGAGAAAAAGCACGCTAAGCGCGTTGGCGCGGCCGGAACTCCAGCGATCGAAGGCATCATACGGTTCACTTGGGGGTTTCCTCCTCTTTACCCGAGGATGTCTCCGTCGCATGTTGGCGCGCATTCTTCTTGTTGCGGGGCTTGCGAGGTTTACTGTGCGAGACTGGGTTCAGTAACCCCCGTGCGTTGGTGGCGACGCCGGGCACGGCGGGCACGGCGGGCACGGCGATGATTGCCGTATTGCTGGGAAGGACTTGCGTTCGCCTGAGCATGTCCATCACCGTATTTGCTCCCAGTGGCAGCACTGGCGCTGGCCCTCTGAAATGGCCCACGACCGTTGTGGCATCGGGGTCGGGGTCGGCAGCCTTGTTCACAGAACTATCCCCGATTTTGACTTTGTTTTCGCTTTCGCTTTCGCTTTCGTCCTCGTTATCGTCCTCGTTTTCGTTTTTGACTTCGACGCGATAGTCGGGTCCTGAACTGTAGTGCGAGTGATCGTCATCGTCATCGTCATCGTCGTCGTTGTCCTGTGGAATCTCATTCTTGAAATCGGGCGGAACGGGGAGTGGGGTATTCTTGGGGCGCGGATCTTTTGCCAGACCGCCCGCCGGGTTGACCCGGTCAGTCATGACCTTCAGCAGGACGTCAGGGTAGGTGATCCCCCCCTGATACCAGGACTCATGAATCGGATTGAAGCTGCCGGTGAACAGGGGACTGCTGTTTCCCTGTTCAGCCACCCCAATACGACGAATCTGGATCGGGCCCAATGACGATTGTTTATTCTCGATCTTCGCCGCAGTGTGGCGCATCCACCTGTAATTATGCCTGAGCCACTTGGGGATGCGGGATACGGAACCGTACAGGACCTGCTGCAAATGTTCGCCAAGAACAAAGTCAGTTGTCTCACGCGCGTCAGCGATTGCCGAAATCATAGATTTTATGCTGGTGACGCCATAGTCGCTCATGAATTTCGGGGCACCTATAGGTGATGTCTTCGCAATGCGGAATTTCTTGCAGACGAGAAACGCCAGGCGTGTTATTCCGATGAGGGTCGGGTAGATGGCGAGTCTGGGGCTTAGGTCCATGATAGAAGTAAGCTGCTCGACGTGGGCCATGAGCGAGGGCTGGGTCATGGCGATGGCAAACCCGCGGCCCAGGTACTTCATCAGACGGATCTCGTACGTAGGCGAAATGCGAGTAAGGTCGATCAGGTTGTAGCCAAGGCGTAGCGCGCGCAGGAAACGTGGGCTGCATATGGCGCGGCCGCCCGCGTAGGCGACACAGCACGAGTCGACATCGAATCCGACGATGATTTGGCCGGGACTCTCGTAAGATCTCAGGATGATCTGCACCTGAAGAGTCATACACTTTGCCGTGAGGATAAATGAAACCGCGTTTTCGGTTCGCACGATCGCTGTATTGCCAAGGCTGGCCATCCGATTGTAGATCGTTTCGATGGCGCTCTTTATGGTAGTAGGGTCGTCTGTCGTCAGAAATACGTCAATATCACTGCAAAGGCGCTTTGTCTTGCTTATTTTCTTGACGAAGTTCGTCACCTCAACCGGGGGCGCCGGCCCGCTTCGGTAGTAACGATTGCCCATTCCCCGCAACATAAAGGCGGCAGCGTGTATCGCGAGGAACCTGCCTATTTCTTCGGTCTGGGAGTTCGTCAACTTGACACGCCTCAATATGGCGGGCGCGCTATGGGAGGGGGGGCTCGCTGAGATTATTGCTTTAGTGAGATCCTCGGGGCTCGTATCGGCGTTGACATCCAGGGAATAATATGCCGCAAACATCTTGACGGTCTTGGCGTCGGGCATGGGCCTGCGGGCGAGGCAGCTGAGAGCTGCGCCGCCAGCGATCGCGACCCCTAGGGGTAGATTGTCCGACGTGAGGACCCCGAGAGACAGAATCCGCAGGTTGGACTCGAATTCTGCCAATGTCTCGACCCACTGCCAGTCTGGAAGATCGTTTGGCGCCCGAAGAATCGTGTAGGGCACTGCATTTTCGGACTGGGGGACGCGGGACTTGTCCGCCGCTATTGCGTCAATAATGGGTATTGACGTGGGTGGCCTGTATTGGCCGCTGAGACCTTGCTCTTTGGCGGCAAACTCGCGACGGAGTTTTAGCTCCTCGTTTTGGATTTTTGCGTCTTCGCGCGTCAGCTCGCATGCGGGGCGGACCACGATGGGGACACGGGTAGTTGTATCTGACGTATTCGGCAGTGGTATGAATTCGTTCGCATCCTGCTTCGCTGGGGCGTTCTCTGCGGCCGGGATCCCCCCTGTCGCCGGAATTCGATCGGCAACTTCTTGCGGCCCGGCGACTTGCTCGATGGCCGCGAGGCGGTCGATGAACTCGGGCGTACCGAGATAATCGCACGCAAGTTCCAGGGCCTGGCGGTCAACGTCCGACTTTGGGACGATAATCGTGTGGTGCATGTAATACGCATAGATGATGCGCATCGCCATGATGTCGACATCGAGCCGGATGACTTGTATGCGAGGGTCATCTTCCGCGAACTTCTGGTCCCTGGGGGACTTGGCGAGGACCTCAAAGACGTTGTTCGGGAACAGGCTCTTCAGACGTAATATCTCGAAATCGAACGGGACGCCCGCTACGATGACTCGGATCCTCGGGGGAGATGCGCCAATCGCGCTGTCGAATTGGGCCTTGAGGTCGGCCGCAGGGGTCTCGGTAATTGTCACGGGGCTGGGGGTTGTTCGGGTGGCTGGTGCGGAGTCCATGGGAAATGGCTGGCTGTTGACGTTCTGGTAACCGGCGGATACGGCACTTCAAATCAGGTGCGGCGCCGCAGGAAAAAACGCCGCTCACCCCGGGATGGCTATGCGGACGTGGCGCGGCGCTGAATAGCCGGCTACGCCGACTCGTCATCGGGAAATAGCTCCTCATAAGGTTCCAGTTGTTCCCCCATAGCTTCGAGCAGGTCACGGATCTTATTGCCATGTCCAAGGGCGATCGCTTTTCGTGTTAGGCTTGCGAGCCGCGTGGCGAGCGACGCGATTTGGGTCGATATCGCACGCCGCAGAGCATCTTCTGGCAGCTCATCCCCTTTTGGCTCCTGCCCCTTTGGCGCCTGTCCGACGGAGGGATGTTCCGTATGGCAGACGCCTCGTTCGGCGGCGGTGCGGTCGGACATGTTCACAGTAATTGGGCTTACGCCAACTTCAAATTTGAGTGCGGCCGATGCCAGTAATCTCGCGCAACGCCGGAAACCACACCCGCGGCACAATTTGATCCGAATGATGGGCAACGAAATGACGCCCCGCTTCATCCATATAACGAAAAGGTTCATCCAGGTCGGAGCACTGCTGCGGAATGATTTCATGGTGTCAACCGGGGAAGCCGCCGTGTATAGCTGGAAGCTTGAAACCGAGCCAACCAGCTCGAAGGCGGTCGTGGTCCCCTATCGCGGAAAGCGCTACGTATATGTAGTGCTTCCGGTCGGGACGAGGAGCACCGGTTCGACAATGACCAGCTACTGCCGGAAGCTGGCGGCGCTGAGCCAGAGGGAATCAATCGAGATTGACATCGGGTCGCCGGGATGGGCCGGGATTTATGTTCACCAGTGCGATGAGCCGGTCCCCGAGTTCGACCCGCTGACCGGCCGGCTGGGCGATGCCGACGCGCAAAGCCTTGGGTGCTACCTCTCGGTCATCGACACCCGGGGCGGGTGACGGCGGCGCATGTTTTTTATTATTTGAACCTTTCCTGCCGGACGGATACTATCGTGATGAGTCTGATGTTCCTTTCGACGTTCTGCGGCCAGGTAACGCCATACGCGGCGGCGGCCGAACGAGCCGGCTACTGGTTTCGCACGAACTGCGGCGAGCCGAACATTTGGTGTCTCTCGCCGGGTCGGGGCGCCGGCCCCGCGGCAATGTGGGAGATCCCATGGACCGGGGCGCGGTATGCGTTTGTGTTTCAGTGCTACGGAGCAGAGCCCCTGAAACAGCAGCCGTTCCTTGGCCTTCTTGAAAAATTGCTCCCGGAGGGTGAGGTTTCTCGCCTCATCCAGGTCACGGACTGTGTGTACGTCCTCCCGACAGGCGTGCCTATTCCCGGCTACGACGTGGCGGCGGAATCGTGGAGCGCCGTCGAGGAGTGGGACGACATAGAGTGCCTCGTACAAGTAATCGACACGGAAACCCCAGAAGCGCTGGAAACATTCGAAGAAAAATACAGCCGCGTTCTCCGCGTGTTTGACGAGGACGCAAAAAGATCGGTTCCAAATCTTCGGGTCCTGTACGGCGATAATGACTGACTGGCCGACCGCCAGTCGGTCACTGAAGATTGCACTGGCCGTGTTCCTCTTTCGCTTGCAGGCGACCCGCAGGCGCAGGTACTGTATTCCCTGGTATGGCGACGTCGATCTGCTCGATGGCTTTTAAGGCTTTTAACTTATTGGCAAGCGGCGCGGCCACCCGTATGAGCCGGTCTATCCGGTGCTCCATCGTATTGAAACGATCGATGGTGTCCTGGAACAAGCTATGAAGCCTCTGCAGGTTGACTTCCATATCAATAATAAGGCCTATCTCGTTGAGAATCAGCTAGTCGCCGTCCAGATCGATATCAGCCATCGCCCCTTTTGTATACTTATGCCGGATTCAAAATGAAGCTTCCCGTGTCAGGCATAAGGGAAATGGGAAACCTCAACGGGAAAACAGCGCCAGAAGAAGGTTGGCATGACGCCGCCGACCCCCATGAAGCACGCACCAAACGCCCCGATCATTCGCCCTATTCGAACCGTAGCGACAACGACAACGACAACGACAACGACAGCGACAACAACAGCAAGAACGCCAACGACAACGACAACGACCGTGGTATCAAAGTCGGCAAAGACGAGGACGAGGACGAAGGCGAGGGCAGCGGTTCGGATCCTATCGAGGGCAAAAAACAGCCGAACTACCAGCGCGAGACCCGCAGCAGGACACGCAGCAGCCAGAACAGCGGGGTGCCCCAGTCAGCCACGCCCGTGCCGGCACAGCGCACCAAGATCGGTGAAAAAGGAAAAGACCTCGACACGGAACGCTTCCTTAATTCAAACCAGTACCAGTTATGGATCAGGGGCCCAATCAGCGACGACTTAACCAGCGTCCCTGGAATTGGGGTTAAAACCGTGGAGCGTCTTAATACGGCTGGGATCCGAACAACGTCAATGCTCATCGGCAAGTTCATGCTAGAAGACCGGGACGAAGCAAAGTATCAGAAGTGGCTTGAAATGGTCTCGGTCGGCCGCTACGCCAAACGTATTACAAAGGCGGTCGCCGACAAGGTCGCGCTGATGTGCGGAGGGGGGCAGAACATCGCCCAGGCTCGCGGCGAGACCGAGCAGTAGGGCCTCTGCGTTTTTTGCGCAGACCGATGGAGCCCATTCTGCCAATAAGCGAATGGAACCGGCGGATGAGGCAAAAGCCCCGCAAGATAATCGAGAAGCGATGATGGGCAAACCCGCGGCACCGGGAGAGCCTTGGGCGGAAATCGGTCAGCCGACCCTGCGAGTCACCGAGGACGATGCACGGCGGGCCGGTGACATGATTGGGGTCCAGTGGGGCTGGATACAGTTGCCGCTCTTCAAGCGCGCGCTAGAAATAGAGCTCGAAAAATCGTACAAGAGCGGCGAGGATCTTGGCATCAACTGGGCCCTTGTCACCGAGGAGCGGTTCGTCCCGGTAATTATTACAGGCGTTTTGTGCCGTAAGGGCCACCAAATCCTGCAGAACCTCACACGGGACGCCAGTTATTACGAGCGGATCGACCCCAATGCCGGGCGACCCACCCCCGTGCATTCCCGGCGCCCGGAGCCGCCCCCACCGTTATGGCCTCCAAACCCGCGGAGCACGATGCCTCTGTCCGACTCGTGCTCTCTGCTCATCGACGCGGTCCGCGTTAATGCAGGCCGTAATCCAATTCAGTGGAAGGTTGGAAGTATTTTAGTCATTGTACTCTTCCTCTTCTTTACTAC
The DNA here is from genome assembly GCA_964446345.1 of uncultured Iamiaceae bacterium. Classification (GTDB taxonomy): domain Bacteria; phylum Actinomycetota; class Acidimicrobiia; order Acidimicrobiales; family Acidimicrobilacustridaceae; genus CAYUOL01. The sequence goes on from CAYUOL010000126.1 coordinate 12,611, forward strand.
TTTGGCCCGGAGCTAGATGTGGGGCGGCCATTACCGGCGTCTGGCACAGGTTACCGGATTCGGGGCCGGGGCCAGGATTGGGGCCGGGGCCAGGCCGTGAATACATACACACGGTCCCACCCCGAAGGCGATGATCATGGTAAGGATTCCCCATGATGAGCATTATTTCTACGGTAGCTGCATTGGTGTCCCAGATAACCAAGTCGTATTCCGAGCGCCAGTCTCCCGGCACAACGAGCGAGGGCCACAGACCAAGAGCGATCTTTTTGGGGGCACGCGTCAAGACTTGTTCTTTCGCACTTTGGGCGATGAGCTTTATGATCCACACGTTGAAGCTCGAGACGATCTCGGTCATAGATCGAGGTGTCCGCTGCATGACTCTCCTTTGGCTTATCGTACTGCACTGCACTCGGCCCTCGTATGCTGTACGGCGCTGGCACCTTTTTGGACACAGGCGGAACCTAGCTTATTATGATGGAGTCAGAAAGACCTCCCGAAGTGCTGACGAACGATGATATTGATGATCTTCTTTCTGGGGTTGATGTCAACGGGGTCGATAACGGTGTTTGGGGACTTCCCGAGGACGAGGATGATACTAGCCAGGATGATATGCGACTCCTGCTTGACCTCATCGCTATCCAGGGGCCGTCTGTGAAGCCCACGGTTGCTGCGAAGCCCGTGGCGGTCGCCGTGAAGCCCGCAGCACCCGTCATCGCGAAGCCCGCGGCACCCGTCATGAAGCCCGCAGCGGTCATCGTGAAGCCTGCAGCGGTCATTGCGAAGCCCGCGGCACCCGTCGTGAAGCCCGCGGCGGTCATTGCGAAGCCCGCAGCGGTCGTCGCGAAGCGCGCGGTCATCGCCACAAAGAAAAAATCGGACGCCGGGCCTAACAAGGAGCCTTGCTGCGTAAAGGAGGACTACGTGTATATCGCCCGCCTTCGAAGGCTCCCATACACGGATGCGGCCCTCTGGAAGCGCTCGAGCAACGACCTCGCGAAGGAACTCACGCCAACCCCGGCAGAATATGAAGCCGTGGTCGCCCGCCAGGAGGCGCGCCGTGGCTTCGAGGCAGGCCACCCCAAAATGACAATTGCAATTCTCAAGGAACAGGTCCGCTTGGCCGGCGGAGCATGCTCAACCGGGATAACGAGGGGGGGGCTGATTGATAGCCTCCTTTTGGGGGAAGGCATCCCGGTGAGGATCGAGCTTGACGCCGATCAGGCGGCCGTGATCGCGCGCCATGCCGATGCCCGGATCATCATATACGCCGGCCCCGGGGCAGGCAAAACAACAACACTGTGCCATCTCGTCAAGAAGATGTGCGACGCTGACCCATCCGCGCGGGTGCTCGCTCTTGCGTACAACCGGGCGGCCGAGGAAACGCTGTCGTCAAGACTCAGGAAGCTTGGCGTCAAAAAGATCTCCAAAACCCGCCTCGAGGATCTGGGAACAGCGGGGGCGGCAATCCTCACATTCGATAAGCTAGCACACCAGATTAACGCCGGGGGAGGCGGCGAGCCCAATTATGACGACATGGTGTACGAGAACGAAGGCGAGAACGAAGGCGAGAACGAGAACGAGAACGAAGACGAACATGATAGCGAACACGGGAACGCGAACGAGCCCGCCCGCAAAGACGCGAATGATCCCGCCGCCGCAGAACCCAAGTCCCAGGACACATATCGCGCGGCATTCGATTCTGCGCTCAATAAGCTCAAAAAGCAGGGCGGTTTTAGCCACTGGGACGTGCTCATCGTCGACGAGGCGCAGGACATACTCCCGCACCACGCCGCGATGATAGAGGGACTGTGCGCCGCCCGAAGGGCCCCGCGGCTCGTCGTCGCGGGGGACCCCCGCCAGGAGCTGTACCCGGGAGCGCGCTGGTTCTCAGACCTGTGGGCGGCAACCCCGCAGGCGGACAGGGCCCTCCTCCGCTACAACCACCGCTCGGCGCCGGAGATCGTTGCAGCGCTGAACGCGTTCAGCAAAGCCAACTTCCCAACCCTTCACGAGGATCAGCTAGCTGCGCGGACAGAAAAGGGGGAAGTCGCGGTCCATATCGTGGACGCCCCGAATGGCTGGCCCCGCAGCCAGGCCGCGGCCACCGAGAGCGCGCGCACAGTTGGAAGCATCGTGGGAGCCGAGCTGGCCGGCGGGAAGCCCGGGGATGGGTATGCGATCAGCCCGGTAACCGTCGACAAGTTTCGCCTGGTTGCGGCGACGAACGTCGCCCGCCAGCTCGTAGCCGAGCAGCAGCCAGGATCGCTTGTGCATGTCCTGAGCGGGGTCAGCGACGCGGCCCATCAAGGGTCGGTGCACATAATCGCGAACAGCAGGAAGATAAAAGGGACGGAGCGCACCCGGGTCGTCGTTTACGGCGCCGACCTTGATTACTCGATCGTCGTGAGCCGGGAGTCCCTCATCAAAATGGCGTTCGTCGCTCTGTCGCGCGCGCGCGACCGGCTCGCTATCGTCATGCGGAACCGCTGCAGTTGCCTGCTGGCGGCCGCCCTGAAGCCCGTCCTCGATATAACCGGCGGCGCGCCCGCAACGCTCATCGCCCCACTCAGGGAGCGCCTCCAGGACGACCGGCCGCCCTACATCCACGTGACGGGCGACTCGGCGCTCGTCGGCCAAAGCGGTCTCTGCACCTCTGACGCGATACCGGCCCGCGTTGCCGCGGCGCCCCTCGAAATGCCCAAGCTCTGTCTTGGGGAGGCCCGGGCCGACGCCGATTTCCTCGGGGTGTACGCGGAGGCGCTCGCCGCCCAGGCAATGGGGGCGAACCTTGCCCGGAGCGTCACGGTAATCGCGGAGCCCGACCGAAGCCAGCACGGGTTCTGCCGGGTCGGAACCGACTTCGCGGTCCGCGTCGCGCCCGGAGCGGTCGACAGCATCAAGAAGGTCGTCGACGAGATCTCGACTGCGCGGTTCGGGTGCGCGCCATATCTTCACGCCGTTCTTAAGTACTCGGTCCTGATCGGCCGGGCCTGGACAGTCAGCGCCCGGCTGCTCGAACGGGTAGAGGATTCGCTCGGCGAGGCATCACGGATTGCGGCCTGGATCTTTAGCGAGGTCGGGGTCCGGGCGCCGGAGGTGAAGTACCTCGTCCGCGGCGAGCACGACCTTCGGTGCGTCCGTGCGCCGGCCGGCACCCCCTCCCCGGGGACGATCAACTACGAGGTCGACATGGTGGTCGGCGGCACGCCGGTCGAGCTCAAGTACTGCGGCGAGACGACGGCGGCCCACCGCCGCCAGGCGGCGATATATGCGTGCCTCCTGGGCGCCGAGAAGACACTCCTTGTCAACATGCGGCTCGGTGTGGCAGAATGGATCGCCGCGGCCGACCGACGTACGGTGGAGAACGTCGCCCGGGCTGCGATCGTCCTCCGCGACGCCCGCGCGCGCGCGATTGGGCCCCTTGCCCCGCGCGTTGTCGCGCCGCCGAGTGGCGTTGTGACGCGCTGCATCATTTCGGTCGACACGGAGTCGAACGAGCAGGGAGATATCCTTGAGCTTTCCGCCGTGGCGTTCGATGCCGATGAGTGGGCTGTCCTGGGGGTTTTCGACTCGAGGGCCGCCGGGGTGACTGAGCGGGAAAGGCCAAGCCACATTCGCAGGAGCGGCGCGCTTGACATATCGTCCCTTACTGGCCTCGAGTGGAAACGGGGGTTCGCAAGAGACGATCGCCTCGTCGGGCGATTCCGCGACTGGTTCTGCAATCTGTCGGCGCGCCGGGTCTTCATTCATTGGGGCGGGTCTGAACGTAACTTGGTCGGCCCCGAGGAAACTGTGATCGACGTCCTGCATTGCGTGTTTCGTCCCTGGCTTGCGGTTGGCGGGGCGCCCAGGCAGGGGATGACCACGCTTGGCGACGCCGTTACGCAGACGGCCCCAAGATTTAACTTCATGATGCACCGTGCCTTCGAGGATGCCGTCGCGACGATGGCCGTGTTTACGGCGACGCTGAACTTTGGGGGGCGCCTGTGATGCTGGGGGCGGCTACCCCCCGGGTACCTGGGCGGCGCGAAAGCACCGGCCATTTTTTGCGGTAAGATAGGCTTCAATGAAAGTATCAGCGAAAACGGCTATCAGCGTCGCTGTTGTTATTGTCCTAATCATCTGTATCGTCGTCTGGCATTCCAGATCGCAGAAGGGAAAATCGGAGTTTGACCATCTGGACTATGAGCTTCTGGCTGAGGGCAGGGAGGGGTTTGGCGGCGGTGGCGGCCGTGGTGGCGGCGGCGGCGGCGGTGGTCGTGGCGGCGGCGGTCGTGGTGGCGGCGGCGGGCGCGGTGGTGGCGGGCG
>CAYUOL010000127.1:0-16883 GCA_964446345.1 uncultured Iamiaceae bacterium
ACCGTGGGAGCATCGCAACCATCAGCACGATGGCCATCGCCAGCAGCGCCAGCACGCCGAGGGCCACCGCACCGTTCACCCCGATCGGCGGTTGCCAGCCGGTCGTGTGGCCCAGGAACGACCAGAACCCGGCCTGGTTGCCCACGACGTAGCGCTGGAGCAGGGTCGCGAGCGCGACGCCCTGCACCGCCACGACGACCGTCACCGCGACAACCGACAAGGCGATCGCCACGCCGCGCGGCACCCGGATGCGGGACACCACCAGACCCGACAGGATCGGTAGCCCGACTGCGAGCGGCAAGCTGTAGCGACCCACCCAGTTCGTGCCGACCGTCTCCGCAGCGCTCAAGTTCGCACCCACCGGCAGGACGACCAACGCGGCGAGCACCAGCGCGGTGGTGAGCCGTTCGCGGCCCGAGCCGCGGACGAGGCCCGCGATGACGAGGATCACGACGAGTAGCGCCCACGCGTAGACCCCCACCATGGGCAGGGGCGCGTCGAGCCAGCCGAACACGCCGATCATCTGCCGCCCCTCCTCGGGCAGGTTCTCGACCGTCTGGCGCACCACCTCGCTGCGGCTGAGCGCGCTCGGGTAGCCCATGTACGCATCGTTCGCCTTCACGGCGACGATCCAGCCGCCGGCGAGCAGCAGGACGACCCCGAGCGCGAGCGCGCACCAACGGGCCGGTCGGCTCCGAGCGAGCTCGCGCAGCCGGGCGCGCGAGCCGTACGCCACCCACGCGAGCCCCGCGACCAGAACGAGGAACACCGGGGCCAGCGGGCGCGAGAGCACGAGCACCGACGCGACGGCGGTGGCCCGCACCAGGGCCCGCGCGGTGAGCGGTGTGGCGGCGCGGGCCAGGCCCGTCAGCACGACCCACGCCGCGATGGCTGCGGTGATCTCGATCGCGTTGGGGTTGATGGACGAAGCCAGCCACATGACCGTCGGGGTCACCGCGAGGCCGAGACCCAGCCACGCCGCCCCCGGCCAACGCACCCGCGCCGCCTCTGCCGCCTGCTGCTCGACGAGCGCGGCTGCCGCCGATGCCAGCAGCGCGGCGCACGCGACGACGGTCAGCGCCCGCATCAGCCACATCGCCCGCCATGGGCTGGTCACGAGCGTGGTCCACCCGATCGCGAGGTAGTACGTCGGCGGGTAGCGGCCCACGTAGGTGGTGCCGGCCGCGAGAGAGGTGTCGCTGCTGACCGGCGGCGAGCACGCCGCGGTGACGTCGGCGTGGAACGCGAAGCACGCGGGGATCTCGCCGAGCTGGGCGTAGGCCCGGGGCACCCGCATGGTTGCCCACGTGCCGTTGACGATCTCCGGGTTGGCCTGGCGCACCGTCGTCTCGGCACCGATCCACTCGCCCTGGTACGCGCCCGCCGCCTTGACCGTGTGGGCCGGCTCGTCGGGGTTGCCCATGAGCGGGCTGGCGACCATGAAGGCGAGGCCGAGCAGCACGGCCGTGCCGAAGACGAGCGCCCACGCCCGTCGCCGCAACCCGAGCATCGCCACGCCCCATCATCGCGCCCGGGCAGCATCCGCCCGAACCGTCGGTCGAGGCCATCCGGACACCGGAAGTACGCTCACCAGGTCCTGGGAGGAACCGGTCGCGATCCGCCCGCCGGGTGCGACGACGAGCAGTCGGGAGTGCGGATGAAGAAGTGGGGCCCCCTGGTCATCCTGGCGGCGGCCCAGTTCCTCATGGTGCTGGACCAAGCCGTGATGAACGTCTCGATCAGCCAGCTCGTCGCCGACTTCGACACGACCGTCACCACGATCCAGGGCGTCATCACGCTGTACTCGCTGACGATGGCGATGCTGATGGTGACCGGTGGCAAGATCGGTGATCTCATCGGCCGGCGCCGGGCGTTCATCATCGGCCTCGTCATCTACGCCTGCGGATCCGGGCTCACGGCGGCGTCGCAGAGCGTCCTCACCCTGACGCTCGGGTGGTCCGTGCTCGAGGGCATCGGCGCCGCGCTGGTGCTGCCCGCGCTCGCCGCGCTCATCGCCGGCAACTACGAGGGCAAGCAGCGAGCGGTCGCGTACTCGGTCATCGGCGGGGTCGCCGGCGCCGGCATCGCCGTGGGCCCGATCGTCGGCGGGTGGGCCACCACCGAGCTGAGCTGGCGCGTCGTCTTCGTCGGTGAGGTCGTGATCGTGCTCGCGATCCTCGCCGGCATCCGCTTGCTCGGCGACGCCCCCGGTCCGGAGCGGCGTCCCCACCTCGACGGGGTGGGCTCGGTGCTGTCCGCCGCCGGCCTGGGCCTGATCGTGTTCGGCTTCCTCCAGGCGAGCACCTGGGGGTGGATCAGCCCGAAGAGCTCACCGATCACCCCGTTCGGGTTCTCGCTCACGCCGTTCGTGATCGCCGGGGGCGGCGCGGTGCTCTGGCTGTTCGTCGTCTGGCAGCACGAGCGGGTCAAGCGCGAACGCGACCCGCTCATCCACCTCGAGCTGTTCCGCCTCCCACCCCTGCGCTCGGGGTTGCAGACGTTCCTCGCCCAGAACCTGATCCTCATGGGCGTCTTCTTCACCATCCCGCTGTACCTGCAGATGGTCTTGGGCCTCGACGCGCTCGAGACCGGCATCAAGATGCTGCCCGTCTCCGTCGCGATGTTCCTCGCCGCCGTCGCCGGGCCCCGCCTGTCGCAGAGCCTGTCGACCCGCGCCATCGTGCGGGCGGGCCTCGCCGTCGTCACCGCGGGCGTGCTCGGCCTGCTCGCGAGCATCGACCCCGAGCTCAACGGGGCGGTCTTCGGGACCTCGATGGCCCTGCTCGGCGTGGGCATGGGCCTGGTCGCGTCGCAGCTCGGCAACGTCGTGCAGTCGTCCGTCGATGCCTCGGGGCGCAGCGAGGCGGGCGGCCTGCAGTACACGGCGCAGCAGCTGGGCAGCGCGATCGGCGTGGCCCTGATCGGTGCGATCGTGCTGACGGGGCTCGTCAGCAACTTCACCGCCGCCATCAACGAAGATCCGCGCATCGATCCGAAGGTGGCGCAGCAAGCGACGGCCGGCGCCAACGCGAACGCGAGCTTCGTGCCTGCGTCGACGGTCGAGAAGGCGGCCACGGACTCGGGGCTCGACCCCGCCACAGTGGACGCGTTCGTGACGAGCTACGAGGACGCGCAGCTGTTCGCGCTCAAGAGCGGCCTGCTGGCCGCCGCGGCGATCGCGCTGGCGGCGCTGCTCTTCACCAAGCAGCTGCCGAGCGAGGTCCCGGACCCCGACGCCGAACCCGCCTCCCCCGACCCGACCGAGCTCAGCCCGTAGGGCGCACCCGCACGAGGTCCCGCTGGTCCGTCGTCTCCGCCACGAACCGCCGGCGTCGGGGACGGCGAGATGGCGGACCAGCCCGTCCGACCCCGAACGAAGTGAGGGACCGGTCGGACGGCAGGGTGAGTGAGCGCCGCGGGCGCCCGGGCAGTGTCGAGCGAAGCTCGGAGGGCCGAAGCTCTCCCTCCTCCCACTCGATGGTGCCGGGCGGCTTGCTCGTGATGTCGTACGCCACGCGGTTGACGCCGGCGACCTCGTTGATGATGCGGTTCGACAGGCGCTCGAGCAGGTCGTACGGGAGACGGGCCCAGTCGGCGGTCATCGCGTCCTCGCTGGTGACCGCTCGGATGATGATCGGGTACGCGTAGGTGCGCTCGTCGCCCATGACGCCGACGGTGCGGATGTCGGGCAGTACGGCGAAGGACTGCCACACGTCGCGCTCGAGCCCGGCCTTCTTGATCTCCTCGCGGACGATCGCGTCGGCCTCCTGCAGGATCGCCACCTTCTCGGGCGTGACCTCGCCGATGATGCGCACACCCAGGCCGGGCCCGGGGAAGGGCTGGCGCCACACGATCTCCTCGGGCAGCCCGAGCTCTTCGCCGACGCGGCGCACCTCGTCCTTGAACAGCAGGCGCAGCGGCTCGACGAGCTCGAAGTCCATGTCCTCGGGGAGGCCGCCGACGTTGTGGTGGCTCTTGATCTTGGCGGCCTCGCTCGTGCCCGACTCGATGACGTCGGGGTAGAGCGTGCCCTGCACGAGGAACTTGGCGTCCTCGATGCCCCCGGCTGCACCCTCGAAGACGCGGATGAACTGCTCACCGATCGTCTTGCGCTTCTCCTCCGGCTCGACGACGCCCTCGAGGCGCTCGAAGAAGCGGTCGGCCACCTGCAGGTGGATGAGCTCGATGCCGAAGTTGCGGCGGAAGGTCTCGACGACCTGCTCGCCCTCGTCCTTGCGCATCAGCCCGTGGTCGACGAACACGCAGGTGAGCTGCGGACCGATCGCCTTGTGGACCAGCGCCGCGGCCACCGACGAGTCGACGCCGCCCGAGAGCCCGCAGATCACGCGGGCGTCGCCGACCTGCGCGCGCACGGCCGCGACCTGCTCCTCGATGATCGACGACATCGTCCACGTGGGGCGGCAGCCGCACGCGTCGTAGAGGAAGTGCTTGAGGATCTCCTGGCCGTGGTCGGTGTGCATGACCTCGGGGTGGAACTGCACGCCGTAGATGCGCCGCTCGGCGCTCTCGAACGCCGCCGCCGGCGTGTCGGCGGTCGTCGCCGTCACGTCGAAGCCCTCCGGGGCCGCCGTGATCGTGTCGAAGTGGCTCATCCACACGGTCTGGAAGCGGGGTTGGTCGTGCAGGCCACCGAAGAGGGTGCCGCCGTCCTCGAGCACGCCCAGCTCGGCGCGCCCGTACTCGCCGCGACCGGTCTGGGAGACCTCACCGCCCAGTTGCAGCGCGACGAGCTGCGCGCCGTAGCAGATGCCGAGCACCGGGACGCCGGTGTCGTACACCGCGGGATCGATCGTGGGCGCGCCGTCGACGTGCACCGACTTCGGGCCGCCGCTGAAGATGACGCCGGCCGGGTTGCGCGCCGCGATCTCGGCCGCCGTGATCGTGTGCGGCACGATCTCGCTGTAGACGTGGGCTTCCCGGACGCGCCGGGCGATCAGCTGCGCGTACTGCGCGCCGAAGTCAACGACGAGGACGGTGTCGAACGAGTCGGTGGTCATGGCTGTTCCGGGATCTATCGGACCTCGCCCGGCGCGCCGGCGGGCGGGGCGGCGGGCGGAGGTGCGGGTGGGGGGTCTGCGGCGGGGGGCGTCGCGTCGGCGGGCGGCACCGGGCCGGCGAGCGTGAACACGTTGCCCTCGGTGTCGGCCACCTCGTAGCTGAGCTGGCCCAGCGCATCGGCGGTCGGCCCGGTCAGCACCTGGCCGCCGAAGGTGAGCACCGAGTGGTACGCGGTGTAGAGGTCGGCGACCTCGGCGGCGAGGCCGGTGTGCTTGGGGTTGGGTTGCTCGGTCGCGTGCAGCGCGACGGTGGCCTCACCCAGCTTCAGCTCGCTCCACGTGTCGGACTCGTGGCGGATCACCGGGCCGAGCACCTCGCGGTAGAAGGTCACGGCGCGCGCCATGTCGGTGACGCTCAACATGAAGTAGGTGCGGGTGACCGAGGACATCCCTACCCGTGACCCATCCCGACGCCCTGGGCCCGCTGCAGCGCCTTGCCCTCGGTCTGCAGCGCCGGCGCCACCATGACCTCGGCCTTCTGGAACTCCTTGAGCGTCTCGTAGCCGCACGTGGCCATCGAGGTGCGCAGCGCGCCGAAGAGGTTGAGCCGCCCGTCGTTGTCGTGCGCGGGACCGACCAGGATCTCTTGGATGGTGCCGCGCGGCTCGGTGCGCACCCGGGCGCCGCGGGGCAGCGACGGGTGGAAGGTGGCCATGCCCCAGTGGAAGCCCCGACCGGGCGCCTCGTGCGCGGCCGCGAGCGGCGAGCCGATCATCACGGCGTCGGCGCCGCAGACAATGGCCTTGGCGATGTCGCCCCCGGTGCCCATGCCGCCGTCGGCGATGACGTGCACGTAGACGCCCGTCTCGTCGAGGTGGCGCATGCGCGCGGCGCGCACGTCGGCGATGGCGGTGGCCTGGGGCACGCCGATGCCGAGCACGCCGCGGGTGGTGCACGCGTGGCCCGGGCCGACGCCGACCAGCACACCGGCTGCACCGGTGCGCATCAGGTGCAGGCCGGCCTGGTAGCTGGCGCACCCGCCGACGATCACCGGCAGGTCGAGCTCGCGCACGAACTTCTTGAGGTTCAGCGGGTCCTGCGTCTTCGAGACGTGCTCGGCCGACACCACGGTGCCCTGGATGACGAGCAGGTCGAGCTCCGCGTCGATGATCGCCTTCGACAGCGAGGCCGTGCGCTGCGGGGTGATCGACGCGGCGGCGGTCACCCCCGCGTCGCGGATCTCGCGGATGCGGGCGGTGACGAGCTCGGGCTTGATCGGCTCCTGGTAGATCTCCTGCATGCGCAGCGTCGCCTTCTCGGCGGGCAACCCGGCGATCTCGGCCAGCATCCGGTCGGGGTCGTCGTAGCGGGTCCAGAGGCCTTCGAGGTTCAGCACGCCGACGCCGCCGAGGCGCCCGATCTCGATCGCCGTGGCCGGGCTGACGACGCCGTCCATCGCGGCCGCCATGAGCGGCAGCTCGAACTGGAACGCATCGATCTCCCACGAGATGTCGACGTCCTCCGGGTCGCGCGTGCGCCGGCTCGGCACGATCGCGATGTCATCGAAGCCGTACGCCCGTCGCCCCGATTTCCCCAAGCCGATCTCGACCTCAGCCACAGCGGAACCCCTCTCCGAACTTCGAACCGGTGCGGCAGGACCGGAGACCCGCCCACCGGAAAGAGACGAGTCTAGCCACCCGCCCGGGGACCTGAACCACGGCGATCCGCAGGGCTCAGGACGGCGCGACGGGGTCGACGCGGAGCACCTCGTGGCCCCGCAGCGCGCCGTCGCTGATCGTGAGCCGCCCCATGGTCGGGTGCGGTTGCCGGCGCCGCTGGGTCGGGGATCCGGGGTTGAAGAGCCGCTGGGCGCCGACGCCGAGCTCGTCGACCGGCTCGTGGCTGTGGCCGAACACCACGACGTCGGCCCCGGGGAACCAGCGCTGCATCCGCGCCGGGCGCCCGGCGCGCGGCCCCGAGTCGTGGACCATCGCGATCGCGACCCCCTCGAGATCGAGCTCGAGCCGATCGGGCAGGCGGCCGACCAGGCTGTGGTCGTTGTTGCCCAGCACCGCGTGCACCGGCGCGAACCTCGCCAGCTCGTCGAGCAGGAACCCGTCGACGACATCGCCGGCGTGCAGGATGAGGTCGGCGGCTTCGAGCTCCGCGATCACCAGATCCGGCAGGGGCCTCCCGCCCGGACGGAGGTGCGTGTCGGCGAGCACGGCGACGCGCAAGCCCGACGATGCGCTGGTCACGGTCGGGTCACCGTTGGGTCACGGTCGGATCCACGGGCATTCGAGGGGCAGGTCCGCGGGCGATCGAGGGCAGGTCCGGGTCACGATCGGCGTCGGCACGCGCCGCACCGGCCGCGGGTCAGGACGGCCGCGCGCGCCGGCGTCACGGCTGCTGCGTGAGCGTCTTGAGGATCTGCTTCGCGATGGCGACGTTCATCTCGTACACCGCGTTGCGGCCCTTCTTGCTGACGGTCTTCACGACGCTGCCGCCGGTCAGCTCCTCCACCTGGTCGAGGCCGTCGACGAGTCGCTCCTTCGTGGCGTCGGTCGCCTTGTACCCGAGGTCGGTCAGCGCCTTGACGACGTCGTTCTCCGCGATCGGCTTGGGCGCCGCCGACGCGATGATCCGCAGCGCGTCCTTGGTGAGCTCGGCCCCCTGGGAGACCGCCTGGGAGACGGTGATCTGGCCGTCGACGTTGGCTTCGGTCGAGGCCAGCCAGCGCTTCACCTGGGCGACGATGTCGGCATGGGTCTCGCCTTCGAAGATCACCTTTGGCATGGCGACAACCGTACCCGCAGGATCACCGGACCCCTGGGACGCGTCCGGGCCCGGTGCAGGGGCCGACGACAAGTCGGGCGCCGCCCGGGCACCCGGTCTGCCAAGGTGGTCGGCGATGGCCGACGCTGACCGCACGCCCTACACCTACGGCGACTCGCCCCTGGCCGGTGACCGCCTGGCCCTGCTGGCGTCGATCTTCGAACCCACGACCGCGGCCTTCCTGCGAGCCGCGGCGATGGCGCCGGACCGGTGGCCCGAGGTCGACACCGTCACCCACCGGGCGGTCAAGGACGCCCGCCACCCGGGCATCGACGTGGCGATCGACCTGGGCTGCGGGCCCGGCTTCACGAGCCGCCTCATCGGCGAGGTCGTGGCCCCCGACCGCGTGGTGGGCTTCGACTTCTCCGCGGCCTTCGTCACGCGCGCCAAGGCCGAGACCGCGGCGCTCGTCGCCGAGCAGGTCGGCATCGGGCGGGCGCCGATCATGTACGCGTTCGTGAAGCACGACGTCACGCGCACCCCGTTCCCCGTGCCGCCCGCCCCGCTCGTCTTCGCCCGGTACCTCGCCGCCCACCTGCCCGACCCCGCCGCGGCGATCGCCGCGTGGTCGACGATCGTGGCCCGCGAGCCCGTCGGGCGGCTCCTGCTCGAGGAGATCGTCGCGATCGAGTCGGACCTCCCGGTGCTGACCTCCTACATCGAGACCGTCACGGCCATGTCGGCGCACCACGGCACCGACCTGTTGATCGGGCGCCGGCTCCCCGACCTCGTCCCGGCCGGGTTCGAGGTCGTCCACGACGAGCTCGTCACCATCTCGCCCGACCCCCGCGTGGTCGCCCGCATGTTCGGCATGAACCTCACGGCGTGGCGCGAGGATGCGTTCGCCACCGAGCACCTCGCCCCCGGTTTCGTCGACCGGTTGGAGCGCTCGCTGCGCATCCTGGCCGAGGCGGCGGAGATCCCGCCGGCGGGCACCGACCTGGGGGTCTCGAGCGGCGACATCCCCCCGTCCGCGCCCGAGCCCGTCGATCCGTTGCTCGCCGCGGCGGCCGCGATCCGCGCCGCCGAGGCCGACGCACCCGCGGGGGCTGACGCACCCGCAGGCGCCGGCGGCGTCGCAGGGGCCGGCGGTGTCGCAGCGGCCGACGCGCCCGCAGGGGCCGGCGGCGTCGCCCCCGCCGATCGAGCGATCAGCCTCCCGCCCGTGCCGCCGGCGCCGGCCGGCCCGGGGTCGATCACCTGGACGCACCGCCAGATCGCCCTCGCCCCCCGAGCCCGTTGAGACCGCACGAGCAGAGGTGCATCCGGTCGGAGCGGGGTAGAGACCGCACCATGCGCCACCGACCGCCGTCCCTGCGCTCCCCGAGCCCCGCTTCGTGGTCGGGAGGAAGCCCCGAGGGGGCTTCGCCTGCGACCGTCTGGCATCATCGGTGGGCATGCTCGACCGGCACGAAGAAGAGGCCCTCGCCGAGATCGAGGCGCGCTTGCACGCCGAGGACCCGGATCTCGGTGAGGCCCTCGACGCCGGTGTGGCGCCACTGCACATCCACCCCCTCCTGCGGTCGGTCGCGGTGCTGGCTGCGGCGCTCGCCCTCACCACCCTCACCACCTTGTGGCTCGGGCCGAACCTTGGCGCCCTCGTCGCCGTGCTCACCCTGTCCTACGCGTTCCTCTACGGATGGCAGGCGCTGCGGGTGTGCAAGGGCCTCCGCCCCCCGAGCTGAGGCGCAATGAGCCCCGACGAGTCGCCGGCCCGATCCCACCCCGGGGCACGCGGCGACGGACCCGACGCCACGGTCAGGGGCGGCGCCACCGGTGGAGACCCGCGCGAGGTCCCGCCCGAGATCGAGGTCGAGAAGACCCTCGACCACTTCGAGACCTTCCTCGAGCGCATCGAGGACGCCGCGATCGAGGCCGAGCAGGAGACCGGCTTCCACGAGACGACCCGCGAGCAGGCCCAGCGCGGGCTGCTCAAACGGGTCGCGATCGTGATCGGTGGCACCCTCGTGCTGATCGTCGGCCTGCTGCTGCTGGCGCTCCCCGGGCCCGGCCTGGTCGTGGTGGCGCTGGGCCTCGGCATCCTCTCGATGGAGGTGCCGTTCGCGAACCGTCTGCTCGAGAAGGTGAAGAAGCGCCTGCCCACCGACGCCGACGGCAAGTTCCCGAGGAGCGCCATCGTGATGATGGTGGCCTTCGCCGTGGTGGCCACGAGCGCGAGCACGTGGTGGGCCCTGCGCTGATCGATGCCTCCCGGCTCGCCCGCTTCGCACCGAGCTGAGCGCCGGCGCTACGAGCGCTCGAAGAGGCCGCGCAGGTACCGGGCCTGCCCCGCGTGCTGCACGTCGTCGTCCACGATGCTGACCAGGCGCACGCCCATCGTGACCGGCGGGTCGAAGTTCTCGTCGACGACCCGATCGAGATCGCTCGGCGTCACGTTCGCGAGCACGGCCTTCGTGCGCGCCCACACGGCGTCGTAGTAGTCGAGCAGCACCTGCGCGCTCTCCGGGCGGACCTCGGCGACCTGCGCGGGCGTGTGGCCGTAGCCCATGTTCCACGGATCAGGGCCGAGCCCGAAGCGTGGCGCCCAGTCCCCCTCGACCCACTCCTGCGCGCCGTCGCCGAGCATGGCGATCTGGACGTCCTGCCCGCGGGCGATGTGCCACACGAGCCAGCCGATCGGGTTCACGCCGACGACCGGCGTGCGGGTCAGCCACGCCTCGTCGATCCCGTCCAGCACGTCGTGCACGTGCTCCGCAACCCGCCCGAACGACTCGATCAGCACCTCGTTGGCTTCCATGGCCCCGTTCTACCCCGACTGCTCACGCTTCGGGCAGGGCGGCGTGGCGGCGTCGGTCGTGGCGGGGTCGGTCGTGGCGGGGCGACGCCGACCCCCGGCGCCACCCGAGAGGCGCCGCCCAGGAACGCCCTCCGACCAGCCGCTCCACACGCGTACCCGCACCAGCCAACACCGTCGGCGAAATACGCGAAAAGGCACGGCGTCACCCTCCCGAGCCACACCCCCAGACGGCCCGACCGCCTCCACACCGCACAGACGCGCTCCGACCAGCCACCCCACACGCCTCACCCGCACCAGCCACACCGTCCGCGAAATGCGCGAAAAGCGCGGCGGCCACCCTCCCGAGCCGCACCCTCAGCCGGCCCGACCGCCGCCACGCCCCAAGAACGCAGACTGTGGAGAGCTTCTGTCGTGCAGCAACAGAAACGCTCCACAGACGCGCGGATCGCCCTTCGCACACCGACAACACGCTCGACACCGCCCCGAGGCACCCCCCACGCCGACCGCTCCGCCGTCGTCCTTCGCGCCCGTGCACAACCCTGCCACCCGAGAGCCCGGCCACCACGACCGGCCCCGACCCCCGGCGTCACCCGGAAAGGGGCCGCCCCAGGAACGCCCTCCGACCAGCCGCTCCCCACGCGTCACCCGCGCCAGCCACACGTCCGCGAAATACGCGAAAAGCGCGGCGGCCACCCTCCCGAGCCACACCCCCAGCCGGCCCGACCGCCGCCACACCGCACAGACGCGCTCCGACCAGCCGCTCCGCACGCCTCACCCGCACCAGCCACACGTTCGCGAAATACGCGAAAAGCGCGGCGGCCACCCTCCCGAGCCACACCCCCAGCCGGCCCGACCGCCGCCGCCACGCCCCCAAGAACGCGGACTGTGGAGATTTCCTGTCGTGCAGCAACAGAAACTCTCCGCAGACGGGACAACCCGCCGTCACCCGCGCCCACACCGACACCGCCCCGAGGCACCCCACGCCGACCGCTCCGCCGCCGTCCCTTCGCGCCCTTTCACACCCGTGTCACCGGAGGCCCCGGCCACCACGACCGCCCCCGACCCCCGGCGCCACCCGGAAAGGCGCCGCCCCAGGAACGCCCTCCGACCAGCCGCTCCACACGCCTCACCCGCACCAGCCACACGTCCGCGAAATACGCGAAAAGCGCGGCGGCCACCCTCCCGAGCCACACCCCCAGCCGGCCCGACCGCCGCCGCCACGCCCCCAAGAACGCGGACTGTGGAGAGTTTCTGTCGTGCAGCGACAGGAACTCTCCGCAGACGCGCCAGCCGCCCCTTCGCACACCGACAACACGCTCGACACCGCCCCGAGGCGCCACCACGCCGACCGCTCCGCCGTCGTCCTCCGCGCCCTTTCACAAACCGTGCCACCCGAGGCCCCGGCCACCACGACCCGCCCCCCGCCACGCCGACCCCCGGCGCCACCCCCGAGAAGCGTCCCGCCCCCGGATCGCCCGCCGCCCGGCGCCCGGGATCGCGGGGTGCCACACTTGTCGGGTTGACCGGGCGTAGGGCGAGCCGGTGCCCGACCGGCAGGCGGCAGTGGCACGGCGTGACGATCGTCGCCGTCGCCGTCGCGTCCGTCGCCGCGCTGGCGTTGCCCTTCGCGAGCGCGCCACCCGCCGCGGCGGCGCCGCCGTTGAACTGCGCCGCGTCGGGCTTCACGAACATCCAACCGAGCGAGTGGCAGGACCAGGGGCCGGACGTCTTCCAGTTCCTCTGCAACTTCGGCCGGGGATCCAGCGCCCCGTACAGCGGCGGCGTCGCCGTCACCGTGCGCTACCAGTGCCCGGCGGCGACCGACGACGAGTGGCGCTCGAAGACCGCCAACCGCACTGGCGACCTGGTGAACAACAAGGCGAGCGAGGTCGCCCAGAGCGACGAGGGCAGCTTCTCGACGTTCGTCGGCGACTTCACCCGCCAGGAACGGGGCTTCCTGCGCCCCGACCCCAACACGATCATCACGGTCATCACCTACGCCGACACCCCCGGTCTGTACAACCAGGCCAAGGGCCCGGCGCTCAGCCTGGCCAGCAGCCACCGGGCGTCGGCCACGCTCCCCTGCGGCTCCTCGCCCTCGACGGGTCCGACGTCCACCGACGGCCCGGGCCGGCCGCCGACGACGCCCCGCCCGACCACCCCGCCGACCCAGCCGACCACCACCGTCTACACGCCGCCGCCGACGATCCCGCTGACGACCTCGACGCAGGTCCCGTGCTTCTCGCGGGCGGCGTGCCCCACGAAGACACCGAAGAAGCTGTGCGACGAAGCGACAGCGATGCTGACGGGCTGGAGCGAGCAGAAGCTCAAGGACGCCGGCATCGACCCGAACGCGTCGACGATGCTCTACGACGCCAAGGACCTCACCGACCAGTTCCAGTCGGCCATCGACACGTACAACGCGTCGCACCGCGGCGAGGTCGCATACGCGACCAGCTCCACGCCGCTCAGCTCTTCCTCGGCGTTGCTCTGGCTGTTCTCCGAGGGCGGCACGCTCGGCGACGTCGTCCCGGAGCACTCGCGGGCGTACGTCGTGGGCAAGGAGAAGGACCTCCGGCTCGCGATCATGGCCGAGTCCGATGCGCGCAAGCGGTCGGGCCAGGACCCGTTGCTGAACCCGGGCGACGTCTTCCGTCTGTCGCTCGACCTCACGGGCGGCAACGCCGTCCAAGCCAACCTGCTCGCGCACAACACGCTGCGCTCGCTCGGGCGCAACGGCGACCTCGGGTTCACTGGTGTGCAGTTCGACTCCGAGTTCATCCCGAAGTACCTGACGCCGATGCGCGGCGGCACCGAGCAGGCTGGCTCCTGGTACCACCTCTTCGGCATGACGTACTACAAGATGCAGTTCGACGGGGACTCCGGCGTCCCCGTCGGCACGATGGCCGGTCTGGCGTACCTCCTGGGCTACGTCGGTACCTCGGCCACGGGCATCGGCGCCGTGCTCCTGGGGCTCGCGGCGGTGTACGGCGCCGGGCAGGTGCTGCTCTCGCCAGAGATCGCGAACCAGATCGAGCAGCTCGCCCGCAAGACCGACAAGGAAGGCAGGGCCCAGAAGATCGACGCCGAGAAGTACTGCTTCAACGTGATCGGGCAGCTGCTCGGCAAGCACCTGCTCGAGTCGCTGCCCGGCAGTGGCGAGCGCACCGGACCGCCGCCGACCGACCACGTCTACGAGCCACCGATCACCCGCGACACCAGGCCGGAGGACATCAAGAGCGTCGAGGCGAGCACGGTCGCCAACGTCATGCAGTCCCCCTACGCGATCGAGTGGACCGTCGACGGCGAGCGGGTGGTCATGGAGCAGGGCGGCTCCCCCGACGACATGCGCGTGCTGGGGACCGCCCCGATGGCCCTCATCCCCCTGCAGGAGAAGGACACCTGGGGGGCGTTGTGGATGACGCCCCCCAGCGCCAAGCACGCGATGACCTTCACGGCCACGCGTGACGGCGCACCGATGCACTTCGTGCGGATCGACACCAAGACCGCCGACGCCTTCGTGTACGACCCCGTCGCGGCGAAGAAGGGCGACCGGTTCACCATCGCCGCCGTAGACGAGTCCCAGACGTCGCCCGACATGGTCGGCCCGGACGGCAAGGTCATCCGCCCCCGCAAGGAGTCGATGCGGATCGGTGGCTCGAACGGGTTCACCGCCACGGCGCCGGCACCGGCCGCGATCACCCCGGGCCGGAGCATCGTCCCGTTGCTCGTGCTCCTCGGCGCGGTCGTCGCCGGGCTCCTGCTGCTGCTCTTCGTCCTCCTGCTGCGCCGCCGCCAAGCACCACCGGCGCTCGCGACCGCCACCGCCACCGCCGCAGGGACCAGCGCGTTCGCCGGCGGACCGGCGGCCACCGTCGCGCCGGGCCCCTCCGGGGCGACGTCCGGCACCCCGGCTGCGACCCCTGCCGCCGCGCCACCAAGAGCGGAACCCGCGGGCGGCGCCACGGTCTACGGCTACGTGCTCGAGTCGCAGCCGCTGCTCGACCGCGCCCGTGCGCCCCTGGGGAGCCTCGAGCCGGGGACCTGGTACGAGATCGTGCAGCGAGACGGTCACTGGGCCGAGGTGCGCCTGCCCGATGGGCGCACCGGGTGGACCGCGGGCGCCACGCTGCACGATCGCTGACCGCGCCGTCCCTGGGGTGTGCCGACGCCCTACGCCGTCGCGCGGAGATCCGCGCAGAACCCGACGATCGCGCGCACGAGCGTCTCGGCCGCCTCCCACTGGAGGAAGTGGCCGCAGCGCGGGATCACGAACGGACCGACGTGGTCGGGCAGCACGATCGCCGCGGCGCGATCGAAGTCCGGCATGATCACGTGGTCGGACGGGCCGAACAGGATGAGCGCCCGCACGTCGGGGTTGACCCGCATGAGCGTGCGGTCGCTGCGCTTCGCCCGGTCGAAGACGCTCTCGTAGCACCCCCAGCACGCGCGCAGCTTGGCCGCGTCGGCGAAGGGCTCGGTGTGGAACGCCACGGCCGCGTCGTCGAACGCACCCGGGTGCGCCCAGAACCTCGACGTGTAGAACGTGGAGATGTAGCGGCGCCGCTGCGTGTCGCTGGCCAGCTCGGCGATGAGCGCGTCGGCCTCGGTGCCCTGCCACACGAAGTAGTCGTGGGCGCTCGTCGCCATCGTGCGGAGGCCCGCCATCTCGTCGGCGAGGATCGGCAGCGGCGAGTTGAAGAGCACCAGGCGACTCGTCGAACCGGGGAAGCGCAGCGCGAAGTCCTGGATGATCGCCCCGCCGAAGTCGCCCGCCACGAGCACCACCTCGTCGTGGCCGAGGTGGTCGTGCACGAGGGCGTGCAGGTCCTGCGACGACGCCGGGGCGTCGTGGAACCCGTCCGGCCCCACGTCCGAGGCTCCGAAGCCTCGGAGATCGGGCACGATCACCTCGAAGCCCGCGGCGGCGAGGGGCTCGATCACGCGCCACCAGATGCGCTTGGTCTCCGGATAGCCGTGCACGAGCAGCAGCGGCACGCCGCCGACGCCCTCGCGCACGTAGGCCAGGTCGAAGCCGCGCCCGTCGTAGACCCGCGTGGCGAACCGAGCGGGGTCGAGATCAGGGTCGACTGCAGGGTCGAGATCGGGGTCGACAGCAGAACCGGGATCGGGACCGGAATCGGTCATGGGCGGGTCACCTCCACGGGGTGCCGGTCGCCAGCGCCAGCAGGTTGCGCAGCATGAAGGCGGTGGCGCCCCAGATCGTGTCGCCGGGGATCTCGAAGAACGACAGCGGCCGGTCGAGCGGCATCAGGCCCCACCGCTCCTCGCGGTAGACGCCGTCGCTCAGCAGCTGCGCGAGCGGTACGTGCAGGATGAGCTCGACCTCGTCGGGACTCGCGGTCACGTCCGGCCGTCCCGGCAGCGCCCCGACGAACGGGATGATGAACGATCGGCTGGTCACCGTCTCGAGGTGGTCGAGCTCCCCGATGATCTCGACGGTCGCGGGATCGAGGTCGATCTCCTCGCGCGCTTCGCGCAGCGCGGTCTCGAGCAGCTCCTCACCCGGGTCCTGCCCCCCACCGGGGAAGCTCACCTCACCGCGATGCGAGCGCAGGTGCTGGGCGCGACGGGTGAGCACGACGTGCACCTCGCCGCCGTCCTCGTACAGCGGGGCGAGCACGGCCGAAGCGCGCACGCCCGTGCCCTCGAGCGGTGACTGGCGCGGCGCCTGCGCCCCGGCCAGGGCGGCGCGGATGCCATCGAGGGTGAGGTGGCGACGGTCGGCCGGGAGGTCGGCCCACGGCGCCGGTCGACCCGGGGTCCACGTGCTCGGACGCGGGATGAACTGCGCACCACCCAGCTGGCTCAGCGCCCCCGCTCCTGCTGCTCCCCCACGGCCATGCGCGCAGCCTAACGGCGCGGGCCGCGGTTGCGGCTCCCGCACAACGGCGACGGCCGGCCCCGCAGGGCCGGCCGTCGTTCGTGCTGTCTCGCGGTGGTGCGGGTGCTGCCGCGGTCAGGACCGCCGGAGCGGTCCCGAGGAGCGTGGGCTCAGAAGCCCATGCCGCCCATGCCACCCATGCCCCCGCCGCCCGGCATCGCCGGCATGGCCGGCGCCTCTTCGGGCTTGTCGGCGATGAGCGCCTCGGTGGTGAGCAGCAGCGCCGCGATCGACGCGGCGTTCTGCAGCGCGGAGCGGGTCACCTTGGCCGGGTCGATGATGCCCTGCTCGACCAGGTCCACGTACTCACCGGTGTCGACGTTCAGGCCGTGGCCGTTGGCGAGCTCACGCACCTTGCCCACGACGA
>CAYUOL010000128.1:0-16844 GCA_964446345.1 uncultured Iamiaceae bacterium
GTCAGCGAGGAGCCGTCGATCGCCGTGACCTTGCCACGGGTGGCACCGCCGCCGCCGGGGAAGGTGCCCCGGTTCGGCAGACCCGTGCCCCGGTTGCCGTTGCCGCGTGGCCGGGTACCAGGGGTCGTGCCCGGGCCGCCGCGGCGTCCCCCCTGCCCGCCTTGCGCACCCCCGCCGGCGCCCGGCCCGCCGGGGAAGGTCTCCTCCACGTCGCCGGTGTCGACGATGCGCGTGGCGTCGATGCCGGCGCCCGCCTCCGCGCCGAGGACCGTGACGTTGTCGCCGACCTTGACGTCTGCGACCGTGCCGGCCTTCGTGCTGGTGACCGTCGTGCTCGCGTTGGTCACGACCTTCGTGGTCGTCGTGCCGTCGGGGTTGGTGCCGTCGATCGAGATCGTCAGCGTCGCACCGGTGATCGACGCGATCGTGCCGAAGGTGCCTCGACGAGCGGGGCCGGCACCCCGCCCCCTGCCCGTCGCGCCGTCGGGGGTCGATCCGGGCGTGGTCGGGCTGGACCCGGCCACGGTCGGGCTCGCGCCGGTCGTGGCGGTGGTGTCCGCCGACGAGCAGCCGACGACGGCGGCGAGCGCAAGGCCGCCGAGCGCCACGCCGGACAGCAGGCGGCGGGCAGACGACGAGGGGCGGACGGGGCGCGGAGGTTCGAGATCGGTGTGCAGCACAGCACGAGTACACCCCGAGCGCCTGCGAACCCCTTGTGGCTCGCTTGTGCGCCACCTGTGCATCCAGGACGACGTTCGGGGTGCGCCACAGGGATCATTCACAGCCGACCCCCAAGAGGGTCACAAGCAACCACGAACCCGCGATGGTCCACTGCGGCCATGCGTCGAGGACCCAGGAAGATCATCGGGTACGCCGTGCTCGTGGTGGCCATCGCCGTGGTCGGCGTGCTGGCGTACCGGGAGGTGAAGGGCACCGACACGGCGACGGCGCAGTCGAACACCCGCACGGTCGCGGTGTCGGTCGGCAACGTGAGCACCACCGTGTCCGCCACGGGCAACCTCTCGCCGGTCACGACGACCGACGTCTCGTTCGCCACCAGCGGCACGCTCACGGAGGTCGACGTCAAGCCCGGCGACACCGTCACCGCCGGGCAGGTGCTGGCCAAGATCGATCCGGCCGACGCCGAGAAGGCCCTCACGATCGCACAGCTCAACTACGAGTCGGCCTACCAGGACTACGTCAACGCCGTGAACGGCTCCACCTCCACGTCCGCCTCCACCTCCACGGGCAGCGGCGGCGGCACGCAGGCGAGCACGGCATCGAGCGCCACCTCCTCGGTGGCGAAGGTCAACTCGGCGCAGGTGGCGATGATGAACGCCCAGACGTCGCTCGACAGCGCGAAGAAGGCGGCGGCGTCGACGACGCTCGTCGCCCCCGTGGCGGGCACGGTGACCACGCTCAACGCCAACGCGAAGGTCGGCAACACGGTCAGCGGCTCGAGCACGGGAGCCACCGCCAGCACCGGCAGCGCCAGCGGGTCCGGGTCGGGCGGAAGCGCCACCGGCACGGCCGGCGCCGGGGCCACCGGCGGCGCGTCATCGTCGTCGTCGTCCTCCTCGAGCTCGGCCTTCGTCACGATCGTCGACCCCACCACGTTCCAGGTGAAGGTGGCGTTCCCCGAAGCCGACGCCATCAAGGTCAAGGTCAGCCAGGTTGCGTCGATCACCGTCGACGCGCTGCCGAACACGACGCTGAGCGGCAAGGTCGAATCGATCGACCCCACGGCGACCGTCACGAGCAACGTCGTCACGTACCCCGCCGTCATCTCGGTGGCGAACCCCCCGCCGACGCTGCGGTCGGGCATGACCGTCTCGGTCACGGTCACGACGCAGACCAAGGACGGCGTGGTGCTGGTGGCGACCGCGGCCGTGACCACGCAGGGCCAGACGAGCACGGTGATGAAGGTCGTCAACGGCACCCCCACGCGCACACCGGTCACCATCGGCCTGCAGGGCGACAGCACGACCGAGATCACCTCGGGACTCGCGCAGGGGGACCAAGTGGTGATCTCGACCGGTTCGCTGACCACCAGCTCGGCCGGCAGCGGCAACCGCACCGGCACGGGCGGCGCCGGTGGCCTCGGGGGCGGCGGGCTCGGCGGCGGCGGCCAGTTCCCGGGGGCCGGCGGCGGTCCCCGCCCGGGAGGCTGACGATGCCTCCGGAACCACCCGCTCCGCCCGTCGCCACCACCGCAGCACCTCCCGATTCCGCCGCCGCCTCGGCTCTGCGCCCGGTCATCGAGCTGCGGCGCATCGTGAAGACCTACGCGTCCGGCGAGCTGGAGGTGCACGCGCTGCAGGGGGTGGACGTCGTGGTCGATCCCGGCGACTTCGTCGCCATCATCGGCGCCTCGGGCTCCGGCAAGTCGACGCTCATGAACATCATCGGCTGCCTCGACGTGCCGACCTCGGGACGGTTCCACCTCGACGGGGTGAACGTGAAGCACCTCGACGACAACCAGCTCTCGAAGGTGCGGAACAAGAAGATCGGCTTCATCTTCCAGAGCTTCAACCTCATCCCCCGCACGACCGCGCTCGCGAACGTCGAGCTGCCCCTGGCCTACGCCGGGGTCCGCCGGAAGGAGCGGCGGGCACGCGCCCTCGAAGCGCTCGAGGCGGTGGGGCTCGGCGACCGCAGCCACCACCAGCCCTCCGAGCTGTCGGGCGGGCAGCAGCAGCGCGTGGCCGTCGCCCGGGCCCTCGTCACCGGACCGGCGCTGCTCCTCGCCGACGAGCCGACCGGCAACCTCGACACGCGCTCCACCCGCGAGGTCATGCAGCTCTTCGCCGAGCTCAACGCGCAGGGCCGCACGATCGTGCTGATCACGCACGAGGACGAGGTGGCCGGGTGCGCGAAGCGGGTGATCCAGCTGAGCGACGGCCGTGTCGTGAGCGACGAGCGCCGCGCCGCCGTGGTCGGGCCGGCACCGATCCTGACCCGGTTGCACGAGCGGGGCCTGGCGGAGGTCGGCTGATGGGCATCGACAGCTTCCGCATCGCCCTGCGCGGGATCGCCGCCAACAAGCTGCGCTCGTCGCTGACCGTGCTCGGCATCCTCATCGGGGTCGGCGCGGTGATCATCCTCGTGGCGGTCGGCAACGGGTCGTCGCAGGCGATCCAGAACCGCATCCAGAGCCTGGGCACGAACACGCTGACGGTCTTCAACCGGGCCGGCTTCGGCGCGCGCCAGCGGACCGGCACGCAGTCGACGCAGGTGACGATCACCAAGGCCGACATCGAGGCGCTGAACGACAAGGCGCAGGCGCCCGACATCGTGTCGGCGTCACCCGTCCTGACGGTCAACAGCGCCACTGCGACCCACAACGGCGCCTCGACGACCGTCGGGCAGTTCCTCGGCAGCGACGGCAACTACCTCGGCACCGCCGACCGCCACGTGGACGTCGGTCGGGCGCTCACGAACGACGACGTGCTGAACCACTCGCGCTTCGTCGTCATCGGCCGCACCACGGCGTCGAACCTCTTCGCCGTGGGCGAGGACGTCGTGGGCGCGACGGTGTCGGTCAACGGCACCAAGTACCAGGTCGTCGGCATCCAGGCGACGAAGGGCAGCAACGGCGCGCAGGACCAGGACGACTTCATGATCGCCCCGTACACGGCGGTGCAAGACACGTTGGCCGGCACCACCGCCGGCTTCTCCCAGGTGCTGGTGCAAGCGCAGGCCGGATCCGAGAACCAGGCGCAGTCCGAGATCGTGACCATCCTCGACTCACGACACAAGGTCTCCGCCACGACCACGAGCCCGTTCACGGTGTTGAACCAGGCGAGCCTGCTGCAGACGTCCGAAGACACCAACCGCACGTTCACGATCTTGCTCGGTGCCGTCGCGGCGATCTCGCTGCTCGTCGGCGGCATCGGCGTGATGAACATCATGCTGGTGTCGGTCACCGAGCGGACGCGCGAGATCGGCATCCGCAAGGCGATCGGCGCACCCAAGGCCGCCATCCTCGGGCAGTTCATCACCGAGGCGATGGCGCTCACGTTGCTCGGCGGGATCGCCGGGATCGTGGTGGGGATCGTCGGCAGCCAGTTCACGATCGCCGGGGTCGAACCGGTCATCGCCCGTTCGTCGATACCCCTGGCCTTCGGCGTGTCCCTCGCCATCGGCCTGTTCTTCGGCATCTATCCCGCCAACCGGGCGGCGTCGCTGCGCCCCATCGATGCCCTCCGCCACGAGTGATGCCCCCGTCCGCGCCCACTCCTCCGAGGATCCCATGAGCACCACGCCCGATCCGTCCCCCCTGCTCGCCGACGAGGCGCCGGACGCGCCGCCCCTTCTGCCGGAGCCCGACACCGGGACGGGCACCGGACCCCGGACGTCGACGGCTGATCCCGGCGCGGCCCCGATGATCGAGGTGGACGAGGACGAGGCCTGGCTCCGCGACGGTCCGCCGAAGGGTGTGCGCGTGCGCGTCCCCGTCGCCCTGCTCGTCCTCGTGCTCGTGGCGGTGGCCGGCATCTGGGGCGGCGCTCGACTGCAGCGCTCCCAGCAGGCGACCACGACCGCCGGGGGCTTCGGTGCGCCGACGGGGGCGTTCCCCGGGTTCGGCGCCGCGACCGGCGCCGCCGGGACGAACGGGACGAACGGGACGCGTGGGCAGGGCGCAGCCGGCAGCGCCGGTGGCACCGGCGGCGGCTTCGCCGGCCGGGGCGGCACCGTCGGCACGGTCGAATCGGTCGACGGCGGCACCATCGTGATCACCAGCGCGAACGGCGAGAAGGT
Organism: uncultured Iamiaceae bacterium; assembly: GCA_964446345.1. Taxonomy (GTDB): domain Bacteria; phylum Actinomycetota; class Acidimicrobiia; order Acidimicrobiales; family Acidimicrobilacustridaceae; genus CAYUOL01. The sequence goes on from CAYUOL010000128.1 coordinate 4,762, forward strand.
GACCGTCAAGACCGCCGCCGCGACCACGGTCACCAAGAACGAGACCGGCGCGGTGAGCGACATCAAGACCGGCGACACGATCGTGGTCCGCGGCACCGCCGGGGCCGACGGGAGCACCGACGCCCAGACGATCACGATCGGCGGTGCCGGCGCGACCGGCTTCCCCGGCGGCGGCACCTTCCCTGGCGGCGGCGCGCCGACGGGCGGCCAGGCCCCCACCGGCTTCCCACCCGGCGGCTGACCCCCACCTCACCGGACGCGCTGACGCGGCGCAATGCCAGGGCGACCAGCTCGTCGGCTCAGCTCGGCGCGGAGCGGAGGCGGACGCCCGTTCAGCGATGGAGCGCGTCGAGCACGCGCAGCCGCGTCGATCGCTGCGCCGGCACCACCGACGCCACGACGGCCAACGCGACAGCCACCGCGCCGAGCTCCGCGAGATCGCCCGTCGGGACGGTGATGCGGTGGGCGAGCGACGGCGGCAGGGCGACGACGATCGCGAGGCCGGTGGCGACCCCGAGACCGAGCCCCAGCACCATGCCGAAGACGCCGACGATCGCAGCTTCGGAGCGGACCATCTGGCGGAGCTGCCGCGCCGTCATCCCCACCGCCCGCAACAAGCCGAACTCGCGCGTCCGCTGCGCCGCCGACAAGGCCAGCGTGTTCGCGATCCCGATGAGCGCGGCGAGAAGAGCGACGCCGAGCAGCACCCGGACGATCGAGAGCACGGCGTCGACCTCTTGGCGTTGCGAGAGCTCGTACTCGCCGTCCTTCCAGAGCTCGACTGCCGGGTAGCGCGACGAGATCGAGTGGACGGCCGCACGGGCGTCGGCGCGGCCGACCCCGGGCGCCGCCTGCACCAGCACGAGGCGATCGATCGGATCGTCGAACGTCCGAGCGAACGCGGCGTCGCCGACCACCAACCCGTCGACGAGGTTGGTGTTGCGGTAGACGCCCATGACGGAGAACGTGACCGACCCGTGTGCGTTCGAGCTGGCCACGACGGCGTCGCCGACAGAGAGGCCGAGGCGGTCGGCGTCCTCCGCAGGCACGAGCACCCCGTCGGGCCGCCCCGGGTCGATCGAGCCGCTTCGAAGATCGAGGTCGGTGAAGTCGCGCAGCTGCGTCAGATCCGTGCCCCAGACCTTGAAGCTCGCACCGTCGACGCCGAGATGCCCCCAACCGAAGCCGAGCACCGCGCGCACCTGCGGCAACGTCTTCATCTCGCCCACCCCTTCGCGAGGTGTCGGGCCGCTGAGGTAGAGGTCGGCACGCACGCTGTCGCGGAAGCCCGACGCCAGCGACTCACGGATCGAACCGCCCACCACGTTGGCGGAGGCGACGAACGCCAGCCCGATCATGAGCGCGACCGAGAGCCGGGAGGTGCGCGCGTGCTCGCGCGAGGTGTTGTCGCGCGCCAGCCGCCCCGGCGTCCCCCAGAGGCGAGCGAACGGGGCACCGATCAATCGGACGGAACGGGCCGAGAGCACGGTCGCCACGCCGCCGACGCTCGCGCTGAGGAGCAGCGCGCCGAGACCGAGGACGGCGAAGCGCGTCATGAGCGCCGGCGGATGGGTGACCGCGGCCCACACGATCGCCGCGAGCCCGACGAGGCCGGGCCCTGCGGCCGTCACGGGCCCGCGCCAGCCCCGCCGATCAGCCGCCACCTCGCCCCGGAGGACGGCGACGACGTCGCTCGCGGTCGCCCGTCGCACCGGCCCCCAGGCCGATGCCATGCTCACCGCCACCCCAGCGAGGAGGGCCACCGCGAGGGCACGAGCGCTGACCACGAGGTCCAACCGATCCATGCCGATGCGCCGCAGATCGATCAGTGCCGCCAACCCACGGGCGACGAACGGCGCGAGGAGCACGCCGACGAGCGACGCCACCAGCCCGACGACGGCGCTCTCCACCAGCAGGCCGACGCGCATCTGTCGTCGCGTCGCGCCGATCGCACGCACCATCGCCACCTCGCGAGACCGCTGCTGAAGCACCAGCGAGAACGTCGCGTGCACGAGGAGGGCGGCGACCACCGAGCTGATCGCGGCGAACCCGACCATGACGACGGTCGTGTCGGCCAGCAGGCCCTGCAGCGGCGCGATGGAGTCCGACGCCGCGATCGTGCCCGCAACGACCTCGACATCGGGTGGGACGATCGCCGCCAGGCGGTCCGCGACCACGCGGCTGTCTGTCCCGGGCCGCACGACGACGGAGACGAGCTGGGCCTCTCCCTCGCGGCGCAGCACGCGCTGCGCGTCGGGCAGAGACATCGCCGCGATCGACGACCCCGCCGTGACGTTGCTCGCCCCCACCCGGTGCAGCCCGACGAGCTCGAACCACTGCACGCCGTGCTCGGTCTGGACGCCGAGGCGCTGTGGCAGCACCAGGTGGTGGTCCCGAGCGGTGCTCTCGTCGAGCGTGATCTCCCCGGGGCCCGGCGCGTGGCCGGCGACGACCTGCAGCTGCGAGGTCCGCGGGTCCGGGTCCCAGCTGACCCCTATCTCGATCCCGGGCGCGTTGATGTGCGAATCACCGGGCTTCACCAGCGGCGCTTCACCGATCACGCCCGGGTTCGCAGCCTCCACACCTTCGACGCCCCGCAGCTGGTCGGTCAGCGCCGCCGGGAAGGCTTCCGGGAAGTCGAAGCCCAGCGGCATCGTCGTGCGGCGGCGCACCTGGAGGTCGACTCCTGCATGGGTCTCCCCCGAGGAGCGCTGCAGCACCGCCCCCAAGCTGTCGGCCAGCAGGACGACGCCGGTCGTCGAAGCGACGCCGACCGCGAGCGCGAGCGCCACCAGCCCGTAGCGCACGCGGTGGTCCCAGAGGCGCCGGCGCGACAGGCGAAGGACCGTTCGGGATGAGCCGGGCACCTCACCATCCTGGCCCGTGGCTCGCACGCGGCGCCGCCGGCGCTGTCACAGGGGTCGGAGAAGATGGCGGGACCAGCCGACCAGGACGCGAGGAGCAGCGATGGCCGACGAGCCGGACGAGGTGATGCGCCGCTACGGCGAGGCGCTGGCGGGCAGCCAGGCCGGTGACCGCGAGGGCGCCCGGTCGCAGTTCGCTGTGCTGTGGGACGAGGTGGGCGACGACGGCGACGCCCTCCACCGGTGCGCCATCGCCCACGCCATGGCCGACGTGCAGGACGACGTGCACGAAGAGCTCGTGTGGGACCAGCGAGCGCTCGCCGCCGCGAACGAGCTCAGCGACGAGCGGGCCGCCGCGGCCGGGGTCGCCAGCCCGGTCGCGGCGTTCTTCCCGTCGCTGCACCTCAACCTGGGTGACGCCTACCGGCGGCTGGGCGACCTCGATCGCGCCCGCGAGCACCTCGACCTCGCGACCGCCGCGCTCGACGCCCTGCCCGCCGACGGGTACGGCGCGATGGTGCGCACGGGGCTCGTCCGCCTCCGGGAGCGCCTCGATGGCGGCGGTGGCTGACCCCTCTGACCTGCACCGATGCGCCGCTGCCGGCGCCCGGGGTCACCACCGATACAGGTTTTGGCCCGCGCAACCGATACGGTCGGCTCCATGAGTGACAAATGCAGCGACCCCCACTGCCGGGCCAAGGTGACGTACCCGAAGAAGTGGCGCACGGTGAAGGGCAAGAACATCGAGGTGGTCAGCGGGCGCTGCCCCGACTGCGGCACGAGCTACACGAAGAGCCGCGAGATCGGCACGACCGAGCCCGTCAAGGTGAAGGTGTCCGCAACCGCGATGTGAACCTCCCCACGGCCTCCCGACCCGCTCTCCGCACCGCGGATCGAGCGTCGGACGCAGGCTGGGGGATCCGGACGGGAGCGAGCCGCGGGCGACTCCCCCGCCCCCGACCGGTGACGGTGACCGCTGGGCCCAGTCATACGGTCGTATGACGATCCTGAAGGACGGTTCAGCGGCGCGCTCCTGACGCGACGCCGAGCACACGCACGATGTGGTGTCCTGCTCGTGCGCACGCACGTCGGTGCGCCGCGATGCCGTGGGTCGGGAACAGATGCGGCTCTCGCGACGTCGAGTACGTAGGCGCACCTCCCTCGAACGCCCGTAGTCGCATGCCCGCACGCTCCCCTCGCTCCCGCCGCACCTCGACCTCCGGCCGCATCGCGTTCGGCGCCGTGCTCGTGGCCGTCGCCGTGGTCGTTGCGCCGACGGTCGTGCGCGCCGCCGCCAAGCCGTCCCCGCGCGCGATCGTGTCCGACGCGAGCGGCGCCGCCCGACCCGCCGCCGGGCCCGCCGAGCCTGCGGGTGCCGAGGAGCCCGTGCCGCGCCCCGAAGGCGCGCCGGTTGCGCAGAAGGGTGCCTACGTCGGGGAGGCGTCGGCACCCAAGGTCGCCCTCGTGGGCGACTCCCTGCTGTTCGCCGCCGGGTGGTGGACCACCCACGACCTGACCGAGCTCGGCTACCAAGCCTGGACGAACGGCGTCATCGGGCAGACCGTCGCCGACCGCATGCCGAAGCTGCGCCAGATGCTGGCGTCGGATCCCGACGTGGTCGTGATCGAGCTGGGCACCAACGACGCCGGACACGCGTCTCGCGAGGTCACCCAGGAGCGCCAGGACCAGGCGCTCGAGGCCGAGCTGGCGTCGACCCGGGAGGCGCTCGACCTCGTGCGCGACGTCCCGTGCGTGGTGTGGGTGACGCCGTCCTCGCACGTGCGGATCGCTCCCGAAGCGGTCGGCGGAGCCGAGATGCACAACCGCCTCGCCGCGAAGTACACCGCCGCCGTCAACGACGAGGTCGAGCGCAACCACCCGAACGTGATCGTCGCCGACTGGTCGACGTGGTCGGCGAGCCACCCCGAATGGTTCGACGCGGATGGCATCCACTCGAACGCCGTGGAGGCCGGGCAACGCGGCATGGCGGCGCTGATCACGACCTCGGTGCAGCAGTGCCCGACGCAGTGACCGCCGCTCCCCGGCGCCCGCGGCTCACCCGGTGACCGCCGCGATGGCGTTGAGCACGCGCTTCACCGAGATCGGTTCCGGAGTGCCCAGCTGCTGCGCGAAGAGGCCGACGCGCAGCTCCTCGATCATCCACCCGATCGCCTCGAGCTCCACGTCGTACCCGGTGCCGACACCCACGCGGTCGATGAGCCCGTTGTACGCGAGCTGGGCGCGCTCCACCTGGTGGAGGCGGTCGCGGTCGCGAGCTGGGCTCGACGCCACCGCGTCGAGCCGAACGAGGATGCCTTCGAGGTAGCGCAGGATGGCAGGCAGGCGCTCGGCGCCGACCTGGGCCACGAACCCGTTGTGCACCAGGGCGGTCCGCTGCTCGGTCATGTCGTCGTACGCCGGGACCAGCCGCTCGCCCACCGGCTCGCGCAGGCGGCGATCGATGCGCCACGTGGTCGTGAGGATCTTGTCCATCACGACCGCGACCTCGGTGGCGACCCGCTCGAGGTCGGGGCGCACGGTGGCTTGCAGCGCCGTGAAGGCGTCCGCGTCCCACACCGGAGCGCCGTGCTCGGCCATCACCGCGTCGAGGATCGCGACGATGCAGTCCTCCACCAGCGCCCCGACGCTGGGATACGGGTTGGCGGCGATCGCGAGCTTGGTCTGGTCGACCAGGCGGCGCTTGACGGCGCGAGCGGGCACCGGGACGGTGAGGCGCAACAGGCGCCGCGTGCCGGCCCACATCGCCTCGTGCTGATCCGCGTCGTTGTCGAAGACCCGGATCCCCACCGTCGTCCCCTCGTCCACCAGCGCGGGGTAGCTGATCACCGTTTGGCCGTGGCGCGACAGGGAGATGTGGCGGGGCAGGGTGCCGAACGTCCACGAGCGCTCGCCGGTGCGCTCGATGCCGGCGTCGGCCGCCGCCTCGGCGATCGTGGCCCGCACGTCGGGCGCGACCAGGCGCTTCAGCGCGTCGAGGTCCTTGCCGTCCGCCAGGGGGCGCCCGTCGTCGTCCTCGACCACGAACGTCACGCTCAGGTGCTCGGGCACCTTCGCCAGGTCGAAGTCGTCGCGGGCGATGGGGTCTCCGCCGAAGCGGCCCAGCTCGCGCCGCAGGGCGTCCACGAGCGGCTCCGCCGGCGGTTCCGCGCCGTGCACCGCGAGGCGCTCGAGCACGAGCTTCGCGTTGTCGGGGATCGGCACGAGATCGCGGCGTGCTGCCTTGGGCAGCGAGCGCATCAGCGCGATCACGCGGTCTTCGCGCAGCCCCGGCACCTGCCAGTCGAAGCCGACGTCGCGCACCTGGTTCAGCAGCGGGAGCGGGATGTGGATCGCGACGCCGTCGACCTGGCCGATCTCGCTGCCGGAGGCGAAGCCGGCACCGGGATCGAAGGTGTAGGTCACGGCGAACGTCAACGGCCCCTGCTGCCACTGGTCGGGGAACGCCGTCGGGTCGAGCCCCGCCGCCGCCTCGCTGAGCAACATGTCGGTCGTGAAGGTCAGCAGGTCGGGCGTCTTGCGGCGCGCCTTCTTCCACCACGACTCGAAGTGGCGCTGCGACACGACGTTCGCCGGGAGCCGCTCGTCATACAGGTGGTACAGCGAGTCGTCGTCCACCAGCAGGTCGGTGCGGCGGAAGCGCTGCTCGAGGGCTTCGACCTCGGCCAGCGCGTCACGGTTCTGCTGCAGGAAGCGGTGGTGCGCCTTCCAGTCGCCCTCGACCAGCGCGTGGCGGATGAACAGCTCGCGTGCGTGCACGGGATCCACCTGGCTGTAGCCGACCAGGCGGCGGGTGACGATGGGCAACCCGTAGAGGCTCACCGACTCGTACGCCATGGCGGCTCCGCGCTTGGTCGACCAGTGCGGCTCGGTGTAGCTGTGCTTGGTGAGGTGCGGCGCGAGGTCCTCCGCCCACTCGGGCTGGATGCGCGCCGCGGTGCGCGCCCAGAGGCGCGACGTCTCGACGAGCTCGGCCGCCATGACCCAGGGCGGCGGCTTCTTGGCGAGCGCGGAGCCGGGGAAGATCGCGAACTTCGACTGGCGCGCCCCGCGGAACTCCCGCGTCTCGCGGTCGCGCATGCCGATGTGCGAGAGCAGCCCGGCGAGCAACGAGCGATGGATGTCGTCCGGTCGGGCCGGATCCCCCGCCGTGGTCGTCTGGCGCATCCCGAGCTCGGCCGCGACGCGCTTGAGCTGCGAGTGCACGTCCTGCCACTCGCGGATGCGCAGGTAGTTGAGGAGCTCGCGCCGGCAGAGCCGCCGGAACTGGTTCGACGACAGCGCCCGCTGCTGCTCGCGCGTGTACTGCCAGAGGTTGAGGAGGGCCAGGAAGTCGGAATCGTCCTCCTTGAACCGCGCGTGGAGCTGATCGGCTGCCTGCGCCTTCTCGAGCGGGCGTTCGCGGGGATCCTCGATCGACAGCGCCGCGGCGATGATCAGCACCTCGCGCAGACGGTCACGGTCGTTCGCCTCGAGCACCATGCGGGCGAAGCGCGGATCGACCGGCAGGCGCGCCAAGCGGCGACCGATCGGCGTGAGCCGAGGCTGCGCATCCGCACCGGTCGCGGCCCCGGCGTCGAGGGCACCGAGCTCCTGGAGCAGCCGCACGCCGTCGGTGATCGCCCGGCGGTCGGGCGGCTCGACGAAGGGGAAGGCCGCGATGTCACCCAGCCCGAGCCACGTCATCTGCAGGATGACCGAGGCGAGGTTGGTGCGCAGGATCTCGGGTTCGGTGAACTCGGGCCGGCTGAGGAAGTCGTCCTCGTCGTAGAGACGGATGCAGATGCCCGGCGCGACGCGTCCGCACCGGCCGGCCCGCTGGTTGGCCGACGCCTGCGAGATCGCTTCGATCGGCAACCGCTGCACCTTGAGCCGGTGGCTGTAGCGCGACACGCGGGCGGTGCCCGGATCGATGACGTAGCGGATGCCGGGCACGGTCAGCGAGGTCTCCGCGACGTTGGTGGCCAGCACGATGCGTCGCCCGGAATGCGGCGCGAAGACACGATGCTGCTCGGCCGCGCTCAGGCGCGAGTAGAGCGGCAGCACCTCGGTGTCGCGCAGGTCCATCCGCCGGATGACCTCGGCGGCGTCGCGGATCTCGCGCTCGCCCGAGAAGAACACCAGGATGTCGCCCGCCTTCTCGCCGCGCAGCTCCGAGATGGCGTCGCACACCCCCTGCAGCTGATCCCGCACGGGCCGATCCCCATCACCGTCGTCGTCGCCTTCGGCATCGGCATCGGCCACCAGCGGCCGGTAGCGCAGCTCGACGGGGTACGTGCGGCCCGACACCTCGATGATCGGCGCCCCGTCGAAGTGCTTCGAGAAGCGCTCGGGATCGATGGTGGCCGAGGTGACGATGACCTTGAGGTCCGGTCGCCGCGGCAGCAGCTGCTTGAGGTAGCCGAGGATGAAGTCGATGTTGAGGCTGCGCTCGTGGGCCTCGTCGATGATGAGGGTGTCGTACGCCGACAGGTCACGATCGCGGTGGATGTCGGTGAGCAGGATGCCGTCGGTCATCAGCTTCACGAGCGTCGCGTCGCCCACCCGGTCGGTGAAGCGCACCGCGTAGCCCACGGCCCGCCCGAACTCGGTGCCCAGCTCGTCGGAGATGCGCTCGGCGACGGTCCGGGCCGCGAGGCGGCGCGGCTGGGTGTGACCGATCATCCCCCGCACCCCCCGGCCCAGCTCGAGGCAGATCTTGGGCAGCTGGGTGGTCTTGCCCGACCCGGTCTCGCCGGCGACGATCACGACCTGGTGATCCCGGATCGCCGCTGCGATCTCGTCTCGCCGTTGGCTCACCGGCAGCTGGTCGGGGTACGTGATCTCGGGGACGCCGTCCTGGCGTTGCGCCAACCGTCGCTCGGCTTTGGCGATCGCCGCCGCGATGTCGACGGCCCGGGCATCGCGCTGGGCCCGATCCCGCACCTTCTGCGCCTCGCCGATGCGTCGGCGCAGGCGGCGCTGATCGGCGAGACCGACCTGGTCGAGGCGCTCCCTCAGCGCACCGAGCGACGTCGCGGGTTCCGTGTTCGTCGCCATGGCGGGTCCAAGGATACGGGCCCGTGTCGGCGGCGCGGACCGAGATCCGAGCCGGTCGGGCTCCCCCGCAGGATCTGAGTAGGTACTACTCAGGACGCATGTGACACCGGTCGCCACCATCCCCGCATGGGACTACGCGACATGATCAACAAGGCCAACAACACCGCCACGCGGGTGGCAACGCAGGCGGCGACATCCGCGGCATCGACGGCGGTCGTCGCCGGCGTGAACGCCGCCCGCTCGACGCCGGAGGCAGCGCCGGCGCCCGCCGCCGACCAGGGCCCTCCGGCTTCGGTGCTGCCCCAGCTGCAAGACGGCCCGGTCAGCAGCGCCACGGGCGCCCTCGACCCGATCGCCGGCATCACGCTGGAGCACTACGCCGAGCTCGCCGCGAAGATGGCCGACTGCAACGGCGACCTCGAGGTCTGCGCCCAGATCGCGGCCGCGAACGGCGTCGACCGACCCACGTGGGAAGCGGCCATGAACGGGTGGAACCACCGCATGAACGACCCGGCCACCGCCGCCGAGGTGGCGCTGGCCTACATGCCGATCTACCAGAACGCCCTCGCGATCCACGGCGGGGCGCGGGCGACGGCGACCGAGGACGAGTACCTCGAGATGCTGGCGATGATCAACACCGACCTGAAGGAGGGCGACGTGCGGCCTGTGCCCTTCGAGCCGATGTACGCGCGCTTCGGCATCAACGCCCCGAAGTGGAGCCAGATCTCCACCGACTGGGTCGAGTACCTGGGGCAGAACCCGGAGGTGGGCGCGGCGTTCGGCGAGCGGTACATCGCCCGCATCAAGGAGCTCGACGAGCTCTGGCTGGCGACCCACGCGCTCCCCTGGTGAAGCACCACCGCAGCGGTCGCGGCGCAGCCAAGTGGCTGCGTCGCGACTGAAGTGTTCGGCCGCTAGGGTCCCGGCCCATGGCTTCCGATCGCCCCAATGTGCTGTTCATCATGACGGACGAAGAGCGGTACCCGCCGCCGTACGAGCAGGAGGAGCTGGCCGAGTTCCGCCGCACCCAGCTCCCCGCCCGTGAGCGCCTCCGCAGCCGCAGCGTCGAGCTGCACCGCCACTACACCGGCTCCACCGCGTGCCTGCCGAGCCGGGCCACGTTGTTCACGGGCCAGTACCCGTCGCTGCACGGCGTCACCGACACCGATGCGCTCGCCAAGAAGACCCACGACCCCGCGATGCACTGGCTCGACCCCGACACCGTGCCGACGATGGGCGACTGGTTCCGCGCCGCGGGGTACTCGACGCACTACCGCGGCAAGTGGCACGTCTCCCACGCCGACCTCCCGGTGCCGGGCATCGGCGGCAACCTCGGCACCAACGACGCCGACGGCGTGGTCGACCCCGTCGCGCTCGACCGCTACCGCCGGGCGAACCGCTTGGATCCGTTCGGCTTCTCCGGTTGGGTCGGGCGGGAGCCGCACGGCGCGGCGAAGCAGGACTGCGGGGTCATCAAGGACCCGCTCTACGCCGACCAGATCACCGAGCTGTTCCGCCAGCTCGTCGACGCGCGCGACGAGGGGCCCTGGCTCACGGTGGCGTCGTTCGTCAACCCGCACGACATCGCGTTCACCGGCTTCGGGTGGGAGCAGCTCCTGGGCTTCGGCCCGCCCGACCCGTCCGTGCCCGACATCGCGGAGGCGCCCTCCCAGGCCGACTCGCTCGACGGTCGCCCGACGGCCCAGGCGCAGTTCCGCGAGCTGTGGCCCCAGGTGCTGTACCCCCAGGACACCGACCTCACCTACCGGCGCCTCTACCACCACCTCATCCGCCTGGTGGACAAGGCGATCATGAAGGTGCTCGACGAGCTCGAGGCGTCGGGCATGGCGGACGACACCATCGTCGTCTTCACCAGCGACCACGGCGATCTGCTCGGCGCCCACGGTGGGCTCATGCAGAAGTGGCACAACGCGTACGACGAGGCGCTCCGGGTCCCGCTGCTGGTCAGCGGGCCGGGCATCGATGCCTCCGTGGGCGGGGTGCAGCTGCCCACCAGCCACGTCGACCTGATCCCGACCCTCCTGGGCCTCGCCGGCGTCGACCATGAGCAGGCGACCGCCGGCGTGTCCGAGCACCACACCGAGCCCCAGCCCCTCCCCGGCCGCGACCTGAGCGGCCTGCTGCGCGGGCAGGCCACGGTCGAGTCCCTCGGCGCGCCGATCTACTTCATGACCGAAGACGAGATCACGCGCGGCTCCACGCAGTTCAACCTGTTCACGAACGACTCGTACGAGTGCGTCGCCGAGCCGGCGAAGGTCGAGTCCGTCATCACGCACCTGCCGACCGGCGACGGCGGCGCGCCCGAGCTCTGGAAGCTGAACCACTACTACGACCGCCTCGACGAGTGGAACACCGAGCAGGGCCTCGCCACGAACCCGTTCCTGCCTCCCGCGGCCGAGGAGCAGTGGGAGCTGCACAACCTCACGACCGACCCCGAGGAACGGACCGATCTGGCGGGCGCGAAGGGCACGCCGATCAGCGAGCTGCGCACGTTGCTCGAGAAGGAGCGCGACGCCAAGCGCCTCCTCCCGTCCGTCCGCACCCCCGCGTAACCCGGCACGCCCGGCGGCGATCCTGCGTGGGATCGCCGCCCACTGCAGCCCGCCGGACCTGACCGGCGGCCGTACGATCTGGGCACCCCGAGGGATGGAGCAGCCATGGCCTGGAAGAAAGAGCAGCCACCGCCGGATCCGATGCAGCGGGCGCCGATGTGGCAGGTCGGCACCGATTGCGACAACTGCGGCGCGAAGGTCGACCAGGCGTTGCAGAGCCGCATGGATCGGCCGACGTGCCAGTTCTGCAAGCAGCCCCTGCCGTGCACGGCGCTGCCGCCGCCCCCGCCGCCGATGAGCGGGTTCGACGCGATGCTGGGCGGCATCGTCAACAACGCGATGAGCAGCGCGATGGCCCAGCAGCAGCAGATGGCGAACCAGTGGATGCAGCAGCTCTCCCAGCCGGGCGCGCTGGCGGCGATGAACGACCCGTTCGTCCACGGGCGCGGCACGGTGCGCGACGTGAAGGACCTCGGCTCGGACACGAACGAGGGCCACCTGTTCCTGGTGACCCTCGACGTGCAGACCGCAGGTGGCAACCCGTACTCGGCAACCGTCTCCTCCGCCGTGCCGCCCGACGCGCAGCACA
>CAYUOL010000129.1:0-16575 GCA_964446345.1 uncultured Iamiaceae bacterium
GCAGGTGCGTGTGCTTCGGGTGGTGGCGCCTATGTTGCCGGGTGCCGGTGTCGCTCATCAGGTGGCTGATGACGTCGGGGGGCTGGGGGTGGCGGAAGTAGTAGCTCTGGGCGAGGTCGCAGTTCATGGCCCGCAGCTGGGCCACCTGCTCCTCGGTCTCGACGCCCTCGGCGACGGCGACGATGCCGAGCGCCTTGGCCATGCCGATCACGCGCTCGATGATCGTGGTGTCTTCGCGCGAGTGGCCGAGCCCCTCGACGAAGGACTGGTCGATCTTCAAGAGGTCCAGGCTGAACTGCCGGAGGTAGCTGAGCGACGAGTACCCGGTGCCGAAGTCGTCGAGCGCGAGGGAGATGCCGAGGCCCTTTGCCTCGCGCAAGGTCGACCAGGCCGAGGTGACGTCGTACATCAGGGCGCCCTCGGTGATCTCGAGGGTGATGCGGTCGGCGTCGGCCCCCGTCACCTCGAGGCACTCCTTGAGGTGCATGACGAAGTTCGCCTGCGCCAGCTGGCGGGCGGAGACGTTGACCTTGATGTTCAGCGCGGGACGGTCGGGGAAGGCGTCCTGCCACTTCTTCGACTGGAAGCACACCTCTTCGAGGATCCAGTTGCCGATGGGCACGATGAGCCCCGTGTCCTCGAGGGCTCCCATGAACTCGTTCGGGCTGACCATGCCGCGAGCCGGGTCGTTCCAGCGCAGCAGCGCCTCGACCCCGACGAGGCGCTTGGTCCACAGCGACACGATCGGCTGGTAGTAGAGCCGGAACTCGCCCTTCTCCAGCGCCTGGCGCAGCCGCCGCTCGGCCGTCGAGGGCGTGATCTGGTCGGCCATCGAGCGGTCGAACAGGGCGTAGCGCCCAGGGCCCTGGTTCTTGGCCTGGTACATCGCCACGTCGGCATCGCGCAGCACCTCGTCCGGCCGCGTGCAGCGCTCCTCGGTGAGGGCGATGCCGACGCTGCCCGACACCTTGAGCCGATCCTCACCGATCTCGAACGGTTGCTCGATGGCGGTCAGGATGCGCTTGGCGATGCGCTCGGCGGACGTGGCGTTCGTGACCTCGGGGCACAGCGCCACGAACTCGTCGCCGCCGTAGCGCACGATCTGGTCGCTGGGGCCGACGACGCTGCGCAGGCGATCGGCCACGGCGATCATGAGGTGGTCGCCCATCTCGTGCCCGTGCGTGTCGTTGATCTTCTTGAAGCCGTCGAGGTCGATGAAGAACACGCCGACGCGGCCGTTGACCCGGCGCACGACGCGGAGCATCTCGTCGAAGCCCTCGCCCAGGAACCGCCGGTTCGGCAGCCCGGTGAGGCTGTCGTGGTAGGACAGCTGGTGCAGCTGCTCGCGCGCCTGGTTCGCATCGCGGTAGCGGCGCATGGCGTACACGGTGGCGCCGATGGGGGCGATGATCAGCAGGGCGAGGAGGCCGCCGACGTTGGTGGTGGAGAGCTCGCCCGCCCAGTCGAGGAAGGACTCGACGACGCCCGTGGCGATCGCCGCCGCCACGAGCACGGCGCTGATGGCGACGATCCAGGCCAGGTCGCGCCCCGCGCGGCCGTTCGCGCCCATGGACTCGGCCATCAGGCGGGCCTGTTCTTGCTCTCGGTCGACCATGACTACTGCTCCACATCACTGCGACGACAAGCGGCCACAGGATTGGTTGGAAGTTGCTGAAAGTGCGCTACGTGCTCTTTACAATCGGACGCCTTCGAGGGCGCCTTGAGGCTCCGCCGGGTCATTCTGCCTGCTTCTCACTCCGGGTGTCCGGCACCTCGCGCCCGAGCAGGCGGTGGAGGCGGCCCGAGGGGTCGTCGAGGCCCCGGAGCTGCTCCTGCACGGGCACCCCCCGGTTGAGCAGCAGCTCGAGCACGATCGACTCGACCTCGGCCCACGAGTGGGCGCGGGGGCTCTCGAGGGCCCGGTTGTACGGCTGGTCGTACACGATGACGGGGTTGCCGGCGGCGCGGAGCGCCTCGATGTTGTGGGGGGCATCGTCGATGTACACGTCGGCCTCGACCTGGGGCTTCTGACCGAGGAAGCACAGGTCGCGATAGGGGATGCCCGCGGCGTCGAGCCACTCGACGGTGTCGCCGACCGCCACGGCATGGCCCCAGTTCGCGTAGAGGCGGTGCGTGATCAACCGGATCCACACGCCGGCGTCGGACAGGCGCCACAGCGCCTCGGCGACGCCTTCGAGCACGGGCATGTCGCGGAACATGCGGTGCTCGAGCACGCCCTTGCGGTGGTAGTCGAGGAAGGTGGCGTCGTCGAGGCCCCACTCGTAGTAGTTCCAGCTGGTCTGGGTCGGGAGCGTCGAGGGGTCGATGCCCCGCTCCGCCGCGACGACGCGCCGGAACGCCTCGCCGTGGTCGCCGCACACGCCGTCGAGATCGACCCCGAGGATGAACCAGTGCTCGGACAAGTCCGTCACGCGAGGAAGTCGAGGGTCGCGTCGATGAACGCGAAGTTCTTCGGGGTGGCGAAGTGATCGGTGCGCGGGAGGGTCACGAGGCGGGCGTTGGGCAGGCGCTCGAGCAACGGCTCGGCCGGCCCGGCGAAGTCGTTGTCGCCGAGCACGACCAGCACCTCGTTGGTGATGCGGGCGAGCCCCTCGTCGGTCAGCCGGGGCCCGTCCGGCCGGCGCAGGAACGCCGCCAGCGCGAGCGGGTCGTTGCCGGGCGTGCGGGCCATCTGGTGGAAGTACGCGGCGGCCGGGTTCTCGGGCACCTCGTCGAGCTCGATCGCCTTCGCCAGCAGATCGGGTTGGTCGTCGTGGCGGAAGAGGTTGGCGCCGACGCCCGACACCACGATCTTGCCGAAGCGCTCGGGCTGCGCCGAGGCGAGCGTGAGGATGACCTTCGAACCGGCCGAGAACCCGATGGCATCGACCTGCCCCTCGGGCCCGAGGGCCTCGATAGGGGCCAGCGCGAGCTGCTCGAGCTCGGCGTAGGCCTCGGGGTCGTGCGGCTTGGGCGCCTGGCCGTGCCCGAGCAGGTCGGGCGCGATCACCTGGCGACCGGTGTCGGCGAGCAGGTCGAGCCAGCCGTTGTCGCGCCAGGTGCGCTCGGCCGACGTGCCGAAGCCGTGGAGGAGGTAGACGGGGTTCGCAGTCACGGGGAGAGGCTACCCAGCGGGTCTGACGCGCTGGTGCGGGCGGGCGCTCCTGCGAGCAGGGCCTACGATCGCCGCTCGTGGACGAGACCTCCGAACGACTCGTGGTCGATCGCTCGTGCGCGATCCCCCTCGCCGAGATCGAGTGGCGGTTCGGGCCGAGCGGGGGTCCCGGCGGCCAGCACGCCAACCGGGCGCACACTCGGGCCGAGGCGCGCTTCGCCATCGCCACGTCGCCGAGCCTCACCGAGGCGCAGCGCGAGCGGCTCGTCGCCCGGTTCGGGCCGACGATCACCGTGATCGTCGACGAGACCCGCTCGCAGACGCGCAACCGGGGGATCGCGCTCGACCGCTTGGCGGCACGCTTGGCGAGCGGGCTGGTCGTCGAGCGGCCGCGGCGGGCGACGCGTCCCTCGAAGGCGGCGACGGCGCGCCGCTTGGACGCCAAGCGGCGCCGCAGCGAGACCAAGCGCGGGCGCAGCCGCCCCCAGGCGCACGACTGACCGCCGCATCACCGGGGTCGGAACGGCGGGCGCCGATCAGGGGCGCTGTCAGGGAGGGGGCGCGCTCGTGGGCGTGGCGGCCGTCGATCCCGCCGGGGTCGACCCCGGCGTCGTGCCCCCCGCCGCGCCCTTCGCATCGCGGTTCTCCTGGGCCTCCTGGGCGATGGCGCGGAACTGCGGCGCCAGCCACAGCGCCGCGACCTTCGCGTCCGCTTCCTTGAAGTGCAGGCCGTCGGGACGCATCGGCACGCCGTCGATCTCCTTGCGGCACTCGTTCTTCGGGCACAGGTACTCGCCGAAGTCGATCAGCTTCACGGTCCCAGGGTTGTTCGCCGCCACCTCACGCAGCAGGGCGTTGAAGTGGTCCGTGCGCGACACGTCGTTCTGCGTCCACTCCTTGGCGCTGGTGCCGTCGTCCCGCGTGAACCGGGGCGTCGTGAGGATGATCACCGGAGCGCCCTGGGAGTGCAGCGCGTCGACAGCCTTCTGCAGCGTCGGTTTGAGCACCGCGTCGTACTCCGGCGAGCCGAAGGTCTGCCAGGTGCCGTTGATCTCGCGATCGAAGATCTCCCAGGCGCCGATCTGCAGCACGGTCGCGTCCGGCTTGAACACGTCGATCGCGTTGCGCCAGTCGCTGTCCCAGTTGACGCAGGTGTCGCTGGCGGGCCGCACCTCGCCGTTCTCCCGGTGCGCGCCCTTGACGAGCTCGCAGAACAGCACCGCCTGGTTCCACACCGCCACGTGGTTGTCGGCGGCGGCGTTGCTCTCGAACCCCACGCCCATCGTGTAGGCGACCGAGTCGCCCACGATGAGGATCTTCGAGTCGGCCCCGCTCGTGCCGGCCGGGGCGGCGCCCGACAGGCTGGGTGGCGGTCGCTTGGCCGGGTCGAAGTCGGCGGCGGTGGCGGTGGTGCGTTGCGCACCGGAGGTGCTGGTGAGGATCAGCAGCAGCACGAGCGCGGCGCTGATCGGCAGCAGCAGGGCCTGGATCGTGGTCGAGATGTGGAGCTTCTTGAGCGCGCCTTCCCGGATGGGCTTCTCGAGCACGACGTACGACGCGACGGCCAGCGCGAGGGTGACGGTGAGCCGCAGCAGCAGGAGCCGGATGCTCGTCGGCGACCAGCCAGTGCGGTCGGCGTTGATCCAGGCGAAGATCGGCCAGTGGTACAGGTAGACGCCGTAGGAGATGATCCCGAGGCGGCGCAGCGGTTCGAAGGACAGGCCGCGGCGCAGGGGGTTGTCGCCGATCTGGGTGCAGGCGACGATCAGCAGCGCCACCGTGATGGCCAGCACGAGGAACCCGCCGCGGTACAGGAAGGGATCGGTGGGCGGCAGCTGCATCCACAGGTAGAGCAGCCAGAGCGAGCCCACTGCGGCGCCGCCGAGGATGAACGGGCGCAGGCGGGCGAGACCGAACTTGACGCCCGACGCCACGGCCGCGGCCAGTGCGGAGCCCACCAGCAGCGACTGCGCCCGCGTGTCGGTGCCGTAGTACAAGCGGCTCGGATCCTCGTCGGGGTGGTACAGCACGAACATCAGCAGCGCCGAGCCGGCGGCGAGGCCGATGCACACCTTCATGAAGAAGGCGGCCGAGCCCTTCCAGCGCATGACGAGCAGCGTCACGAGCGGCCACACGAGGTAGTACTGCTCTTCGATCGCGAGCGACCACATGTGGCGGAACGGGGAGGCGAAGAACTGGTCGAAGTAGCTCTGGCTGCTGGCGACGAGCCGCCAGTTCATGACGTAGAACAGCGTGGCGATGCCGTCGGCCCGGAGCTGGTCGAGCACGTCCGGCTTGGCCAGGAAGATGTTGTAGATCGCCATGCCCACCAGGAACACGAACAGCGCCGGCAGCAGGCGGCGGGCCCGCCGCGCCCAGAACTCCTTGAGCGCGATGGTCGTGGTCGCCTTCCACTCCGCCAGCAGCAGGCTGGTGATGAGGTACCCGGACAGCACGAAGAAGGCGTCCACGCCCAGGTAGCCGCCGGCCGCCCAGCCGATGCCGCCGTGGTAGAGCACGACCGCAGTGACGGCGAGCCCCCGGATGCCGTCGAGCGACGGCTCGTAGGGGATGCGCCCCGACCCCCGCGCCGGGGTGACGACGGCGTCGTGGCGCTTCGGCAGCTCGCGTGGCGCGGTCGGCGTCGCCCCGTCGGGGAACAGGCGCTCGGTGAGGCTCACCCGGGTGCCCTGCTCTGGGGCCCTCCGTCGCGCCGGACGAAGCGCTCGCCCAGCGGCGAGTAGCGGACGATGCAGTAGAACGCTCGGACGCCGTCGCGCCAGCCGATCTTCTTGCCCTCGTCGTAGGTGCGACCGCTGTAGGAGATCCCCACCTCGTAGACGCGCCACCGGGCGGCTGCGATCTTGGCGGTCATCTCGGGTTCGATGCCGAAGCGGTTCTCCTCGAGCACGAAGCTGTCGAGCACCTCTTTGCGGAAGGCCTTGTATCAGGTCTCCATGTCGGTGAGGTTGAGGTTGGTGAAGACGTTCGACGCCGTGGTGAGCACGCGGTTGCCGACGGAGTGCCAGAAGTACAGGACGCGGTGCGGTTGGCCGCCGAGGAACCGGCTCCCGAACACGACGTCGGCCTTGTCGGCGAGCAGCGGCTGCACGAGCTCACCGAACTCGGCGGGGTCGTACTCGAGATCGGCGTCCTGCACGATGACGTACGGGCCCTCGGCCGCGGCGAACCCGGTCTGCAGCGCCGCGCCCTTGCCGCGGTTGCGGTCGTGGAGGATGACGCGGATCCGGGGGTCGGTGTAGCCGGCGAGCACGTCGCGGGTGCCGTCGGTCGAACCGTCGTCGACGATGACGAGCTCGTGCACCCACGGGGAGCTGAGGACGCGCTCGACGACCTCCTTGATCGTGGCCAGCTCGTTGTAGCAGGGCATCACGACGGAGAGGCAGGGGACCGGCAGGGTGGGGGTGGGGTTCACGGTCATGTCCGGGGCTCCTGCTGGTCACGGGGTCGGTCACGGGTCGCGGCGGGCGCGTCGGTCGAGCTGGCGCCGCCGGCGGCACCCTCGGGCGACCGATCGAGTCTGTCCCCCTGGTCGGATGCACCGCGGGATCCCGCCTCGGCCCGAATCGTAGGCGCACCGGGGGGCCCATCGGCAGCCATGGGGACGGTTCCCGGCCGCTGCCGCGTGAGCAGCTCGTGCACGGCGCTGGCGGCCAGGAAGAACATCGCCAGGAGCCCGAAGATGTGCACGCGCTCGTGCAACGTGGGCCAGATGAAGTTGGGGTTGTAGCGGTTCCGCCGCTGCTGGATGACGAAGTACGCGCCGGCGACGCCGAGGCACGCGGCCCCGGCCAGGCCGAGCAGGCGTCGGGGGTCGCCCCGCCGCAGGGCGGCGTAGAGCAGCAGGCCCATCGGGATGCCCAGCAACGGGAAGAACCACTGCGTGGGGACGTCGAAGAAGACGAAGAGCCCGAAGAGCGCCGAGGCGATCGCCGCGGTTCGCACACCGACGGTCCGCTCGGTCGCGGGCGCGAGATCCGGCTCGCGCTCGGCTCGTGCGGTCAGGGGGCTCCAGGGGAAGGGCCAGGGATCGCCGAGCAGCGGGGCGAGGGGGCGGCCCGGCTCGTCGACGAGCACCGGCGCCTCGCGCCGCCGTCGGCCGAAGAGCATGAGCGCCACGCACACGACGAACCCGACCAGCGAGACGCCGATGAAGATCCACACGAGCTTCTGGGGCGTCCACGCGATCGTGAGCGTGAGGGGGCCGGTGCCCGTCACGGCCGGGTCGACGTACCAGCCGTTCGCGTACCCGTTGATCGTCACGGGTGGTCCCAGGTCGGTGCCGTTGACCGCGGCGTGCCAGCCGGGGTTCCACGACTGGCCCTGCACGAGCCAGAACGGCTTGGTCGCGTCCGTGACGGTCAGCTTCGCGTCGACGCGCCCGGTCGCGTCGACCGTGGTCGGCGGCGGCGCCGGCACCTGCGACGGCAGCTGGTCGAGGGGGAGCGCGGCGCCGCCGGGTGCGGAGGCGAAGGCCAGGCGATCGAGGTCGATCCCGAGGTCGCGGCCGATGCCGGTGCGCACGATGTTCTCGCCCGCCGGCATCGGGATGCCCGTGGTGGCGTCGATGGCCGGCTTCGCCACCGGCGTCGCGCCGGGAGCGTTCGCGGCGGCGCCGGGCGCGGGCGCCCCGGTTGCCGCGGCCCCGGTCGTGGGGGTGGCGCCGTTGGGGGCGACGACGTCGCTCGGCCGGCACGGTGCGACGGCGAGCGCCTTCTTCGTCACCGCGTCCTGCGTGGTGCCCGTGATGCGCAGCGGCACCGGCGCCCCGTTGACCGCGAGCAAGTCGTCGCGGCAGCC
Source organism: uncultured Iamiaceae bacterium (assembly GCA_964446345.1). Lineage (GTDB taxonomy): Bacteria > Actinomycetota > Acidimicrobiia > Acidimicrobiales > Acidimicrobilacustridaceae > CAYUOL01. The sequence goes on from CAYUOL010000129.1 coordinate 7,937, forward strand.
CGAGTCGAACGTCGCGCCGGGTTTGTCGAGGTGCAGACCGGGTATGCCGAGCTCGGCGATGGCGACCGGCGTGATCGTCATCGTGTCCGAGTACCACTCCGCGGTGCGCACTTCGCGCACCGCCTTGATCGTGATCCGCACCTTCGACCCTGTCTGCGTCGTGTTCAGTCGGAGCGGCACCGTGACCGTCTTGTCGAGCTGCGGCCGTCCGCCGACGAGCGGGAGGTCCTGCACCTCGGGCACCAGGACGGTCTCGGCCGGGTGGTCGTCCACCTGCACCTCGAGCTGGGTGGGGATCGAGTGGCGACCGTCGGCGACGACGGCCATGTCGAAGTGGTCGACGGTGACGGGCTGCGCCGCGGTGAACTGCAGCCAGTGCCCGATCTGCTTCTGGTAGATCGAGCTCCAGTGCGTCGCCGGGTCACCGTCGATGGCGGCCGACGCCCGCTGCTCGTTGTTGCCGGGGAGGTGCACGTCCGCCTCGGCCGTCACGCCGCCGCGCGCGGCGTCGGGCAGGCCCAGGATCGCGTCGATCTTGTCGTCGTGCAGGTAGCCAGACAAGCGGGCGCTGCCGCCGACCGAGAACGTGCGCGGGGTCGGCAGCGTGAAGGTGCGGCGGATCGCGACCTCCTCGTCCGTGCGCACCGGTTCCTCGGGGTTCGATCGCATGCGCGTCATCAGGAGCGTGAGGTTGTGGGCCAGGGAGGACTCGCCGGTCTTGCGCAGCAGGTCCGTGGGCATGCGGACGAGCTCCTCGATGTTCACGCCCGGGATGCGCACCTCGGCGAAGCCCACGCCGCTCACCCCGTCGAAGAGCGGGCGGGGTCCGAGGTTGCTCTCGAGCACCTCGAACGTGACGTGCTGGAACGTCCGCGACGGGAACGTGACGTCCTGGCCGACGGCGCTCTCGTCTCGCGAGATGTCCTGCATGTCGACGTCGGTGGACCACTCGTTCGGCGAGCCGGCGTCGAAGGTCATCTTGATCTTCGTCATCCAGCGCGTGCGCTCGAGGTTGATCGGCTGCAGGAGGTTGAGGTGGTCGGTGGTCACCGGCTTGTCGAGGTCGATGAAGAGCTTCTCGTTGGCCACGTCGGAGATCGCGCCCACGCGCCATGCCGTCTGCGGGTCGCCGTCGAGCGCGTTGGCCGGCCGGTCGTCGGGGGTGTACGTGATGGGGTTGCCGTACCCCGTCGCTCGGACGGTTGCGGTGGCGTCGGTCCCCGGGACGGCGCGCTGCTCGGTGACCGCGTAGGCGTCGTCGCCGGCACCCGGGAACACGTCGAGGCGCTGGTCGCTCGGGTCGAACGAGAGCGGGGTCTCGCCGGCGCGCTCCGTGTAGCCGGTGTTCTCGCGCAACGAGCCCCAGCGGCGCGCCCGCTTGCGGTTCGTGTCGGTGAGCATCAGGTCGGCGTCGGCCCCGTAGATGCGCTCGAACGACGCCTGGTCCTTCGCGAGCGAGGCGCTGTAGAAGATCGCCTGCTGCGGGTTGATCAGCTGCTGGCTGGCCGCGTCGACCAGGCCCTCGCCGTCGGCCGCCATGAGGAGGGGGCGCTCTGCGGTCTCCGTGCGCAGGATGGGCAGGGCATCGTTCACCGGGAACGCCGCGACGCGCGGGGGCTCGGGCAGGTCCGGGGGCGTGCTCTGCTCGACCTCGTCGATCATGGTCTGCACGGGGCCCGCGACGTTGGGCGGGTCGTTCGGGCCGAACTCGGCCGGCGCGCCGAGACCGGGCGTGGAGCGGATCAGCTGCCACAGCGCCTTCGGGCGGGCGATGCGGTAGCGCTCGTACTGCATGTCCGACCGCACGTTGACGTCGCCGACCGCCATGAGGCGCGCGATGGGCGCGAGCGCCTCGAGGTCCATCGTGTCCTCGTGGTAGCGCCGGTCGAGGGCGTTGATGAGGTTGGCCGACGGCGGCGAGCCCCAGGTGAACAGCTCGCGCGCGACGTAGGGCCGCTCCATCATCCCCGGCAGGATCGGGTCGACCGTGTTGCCCCAGCGGTACGAGGCGAACTCGGCCCCCGGGATCTCGAGGACGCGCGTGTCCTGGCCCCGGCGGTCGAGGTGGGCGGCGTTGTCGGCCCAGTAGGAGGGCACGTTCTCCGGCCGCTCGAGGTTCGACGCCACCATCGTGTTGTTCCACATGGGCGGCATGTTCGCCATGATCAGCGCGCAGGCACCCACCGCCAACGGCACGGCGAGGCGCGGCAGGCGCCGACCCAGCGCGTCGACGCCGGCGCCGAGGAACACGGCGGTGGCGAGCACGACGAGGGGCACGGCGCGCGGGGTCGAGCGCAGCGACAGGCCGCTGTCGGTCTTCGTGAACTCCTTGAAGAGGAGGCCGAAGATCGACGGCGCCTTCCACGGGTGGCTGGCGACGGCGGTCAGCCCGCCGAAGACGATGAGGGCGATGAAGTACGCGCGGTAGCGCCAGCGCACGAGCGCCGCTGCGGTGAACGCGAGGATCGGCAGCAGGTAGGAGAGGCCGAGCAACCACGTGTGGGTCGTGAAGTCCTCGCTCGGCTCGATCCAGGGGCCGAGCTTGTCGTTGCCGTAGAAGAACCAGTAGCCGAGGCCGCGCAGCACCTCGGGAGCGTTCGAGACCTCGGCGACGGTGCGGTAGCTCTCGGTGTAGCGGATGACGGGCAGGCCGAAGCGACCCTCGGCCCAGAGGCCGGCGATCCACCAGAGGCTCGTCAGCAGCGTGAGCGCCCCCATGCGGGCGAGCGCGGCCGTCGCCTGCTTGCCCGTCGCCTCGCGATCGATCCACACGGCGTGCCCGACCCAGAGCAGCGGGCCGAGCGCGACCATGATCAGCGCCGTCGCGTTGATGCCGCCGACCAGCAGCACGACGAACGCGAACCACGCCGGGTACTTCCAGCCCCCGTGGCGCACCGACTTCGCGGCCAGCGCGATGAGCCAGGGCAGGGCGCACCACGGCAGCAGGATCACCGAGATCCGCGCCGAGTAGTCGAGGATGTACGGGCTCAACATGTACGACAGCGAGGCGACGAGCACGGCCCAGGGCCCGAGCGCCCGCCACCCGGGCCGCGCCGCGTCGGTGCTCGGCGTCACCTCCGTGCGCCCGAGCGTGCGCAGCAGGTAGCGCACCCCCATCGCCGCGCTGAAGAGCACGGTGCCCAACCAGAGGCGCTGGGCCACCCAGTCCGGCGCGCCGATCTTGTCGAAGAACAGGTAGAAGGGCCCCATCGGGAACAGGTAGCCGATGTTCTGGTGGGTGACGGTGCCCAGGCCGATCTGGGCGTCCCACACGTACGGGGCGTCCTTCAGCAGCTTGATGGGGTCGAGGTACAGGTACGTCTTGGTGTCCGCGCCCACCATCCCGGGGTGGGTGAGGAGCAGGGGCACGTACGCGATGAGCGCCGGGACGGCGATGGTCATCAGGTTCCGCCAGTCGCGCGCGCGCCTCTCCGCGTCCGCCGACGGGCGTGCGGTCTTCGAGGATCGGGCGCGACCGACGGTGCCGGTCGTTGCAGTCATCGGCTAGTGCGTCCCTCCGGCGGGGGCACGGGTGCGGATGGCTTCGCGGGCCAGGGGCTCGAACGTCGACAGCGCGCACGACTCCCACGAGAAGGCGGCGGCGTGCTTGAGCGCGCCCTCGGACAACCGGGTGCGCAGGTTGCGATCGTCGATGATGCGGATGATCTTCTCGACCATGTCGCGGGGGCTGTCCGTCAGCAGGCCGCTGACGTTGTCGTCGACGGAGTCCTTGTGGCCGGGGATGCGGGTCGCGACGGCGGGCGTGCCGCAGGCGGCCGCTTCGGTCAGCGTCATGCCCCAGCCCTCGGCGGAGGATGCGCTCGCGACGCACCACGCCTGCTGGTACAGCCACACCAGCTCGTTGTCGGAGACGTGGCCCGGAAGGCGGACCCAGTCGTGCGCGTCGAGGTCGTCGATGAGCTCTTGCAGCTTCGGGCGCTCGTAGCCGTCGCCGGCGACGACCAGCTCGAGGTCGGGGTGGACCTTGCGGACCTCGTTCGCGACCCGGATCATCTCGTCGAACCGCTTCGGCGGCATCAGCCGGCCCACGGTCACGATGAGGGGGTGCACGGCCTTGGGGACGCCCGGCACGAACTGCGGATCGATGCCGGGCGGGGCGACGGTGATGTTCTTCTTCGGCAGGCGCAGGATGCTGTTGATCTCGTCGCGCGACGAGTTCGAGATCGTGACGATCTGCGTGCGCTTGTAGAAGGGGGGCGCCAGCTGGCCCTCGAGCACCTTCCCGAACGTCGCGAGCTTGGGTGAGAGCACCTGCTGCCACATGTCCCGGTGCACGTGGTGCAGCACCACGACCTTGGGGCCGCGGAACCAGATCGGGCTGAGGAACGGCACCCCGTTCCAGATCTCGACGAGGGCGTCGCGGGGGCCGTGGCTGCCCAGCACCTCGCTGATGATCGTGTGGGGGAACACGCTGTAGCGCCCCGACTTGCGGATGATCGAGTAGCCGTCGCGGGTGCCGGCCGGCGGCTGGCCCTGGGCGTACGACGTGCGCATCGTGATCTCGATGCCCGCTTCGGTCCAGATCTGGGCGATCTTGGCGGCGTGCATCTCCGAACCGCCCGCCTCGACGTCGGAGAGGTCTCGCCACGCCAGGATGTGGACCCGTTCGATGCCGGCGGCCTCGGCCAGATCGGTGATCTCGCGGTGGGCGGGGTGCTTGGGTGAGGTGGAAATGACGATGTCCCCAGGTGTGTGCGGCAGGGCGGTCTTGTCCGGGCGGTGCTCGAGCCGGGATCCGGACGCCGCACCCCGCGCCCGGGCGTCCCGAAGCCGTCCGGCGATCGTAGTGCAGGGGGGCCCGGACGCCCCAGCACCCTCAGCAGGTCGAGGGTGCCGGTCGCCCGGCGAAGCGGTCGATCGTCCACGAGAGCGCGGGCTCGGTCTCCATCACCCCGTGCTTGCGCTCCGGCTTGATCACCGACTGCACGGTGACCCCGAGGGCGCAGTAGCGCTCGACCAGCGCCTTCGTGTCCGCCGGATCGACGATGTCGTCGAGGGCCCCCTGGACGACGAGCACCGGGGCCGGGATGGGGGCGCCCCCCGCCCGGTTCTCGGCGAGGCGGGCGGCGAAGGCGGGTTGCTCGCTCGGGCTGCGCACGACGCGGGGTGGGGCACCGGGCGCGACCGGCTGGTCGAAGAAGGCGTTCACCTCGCCGATGCACTCGCGCTCGAGCTCGTCGAGCTGCGCCCGCAGGTCGGGGCTGAACACCGTCGCTGCGTCGAGCTCGGGGTACGCGGCCAGGAGGCCGCCCACCACCGTCACGAGCACGCCGAACTGGGACGGGATCCGCTCGGCCCGTCGGGCGAAGTGATCGACGTCGCTGACCGGCGCGGCGACGAGGATGCCGCGGATCGTCAGCTCCGGGGCGTAGCTCGGGCTCAGCTGACCGGCGAACGCAGCCGCGTGGCCTCCCTGGGAGAAGCCCCAGATCGCGACGGGTGACGTGGCGAGGACCCCGCTGCCCTCGACCTGGGTGGCCGCCCGCGCGGCGTCGAGCACGGCGTGGCCCTCGCTGGCGCCGACCAGGTACGGATGCGGGTCCTCGGTGCCCAATCCCTCGTAGTCGGTGGCGACGGTGGCCCAGCCCTGGCCGAGGACCTCCGGCACGAACGGCAGGTCAGCCGTGCCCTTCTGGGACGGCGCGCACCGATCGGCGCTCCCCGCGGTCGGGTGCGCCCAGCTGACCAGGGGTCGGCCCGCCGGGCCCGGTGGTGGCGCGGCGTCGGGCACCTGCAGGGTGCCCGTCACGGCGACGTCGCGCCCGTCGGCCGCTCGGGAGTGGTAGGTGAGCCGCCAGGCCCGGGTCCCGGGCGCCCCGGTGATCGGCGTCGCGTCGATCAAGGTGCCAGGCGCGCCCGGCGAGGTCGGGCGCGCGGCCGTGCCGGGTGGCGAGGCGGGCACGGGGGTGGTGGTGCTCGTGCCCGTCGGGGCCGCGGCGCGCTCGGTCGGGCTCCCCGCGCAGGCGCCGGCGCCGAGCACGGCGAGCAGCGCGAGCAAAGCGACGGCGGTCCGCCCAGCGGCTGGCATCGGCCTTGTCTACTGGCGGGGAGGGCTACTTGTCCGGCGCGCGGCCTTGAGGCAGTCTCCTCCGGTGGCACAGGGGGCATGGGGGAAGGTCGCAGTCGGGCTCGCGCTGCTCTTCTTCGTGTCGCTCGGCGCCGGGTACGGCGTCGGGGCCCAGGTCGGCGACGGGACGGACGACGCCGCCCTGAAGACGGGCGCCGGCACGACGGTGGCGACGGGGGCGAGCGCGACGGGGGCGGCGCCCGCGACCACCGCGACGGTCCCGACGACGACCACGACCGTGCCCACCACGACCACGACCGCCCCGACGACGACCGCCCCGACGACGACCACGACCGCCCCCACGACGACCACGACCGAGCCGGGTCCGCGGCGCCCCACCCGCGCGGATCCGCTGCGCGTCGTCCTGGCGGGCGACTCGGTCATGGCCGGCCTCGCGCCCGCGGTGAAGGCGGCGCTCGAGGCGGCCGGCACGACCACCGTGCGCTTCATCCTCACGCCGAGCATCCTGCGCGACCCGACGGTGCGCTTCACCTGGAACCAGCAGCTGACGCAGTTCGACCCGGAGGTGGTCGTGATGTTCGTCGGCACGTGGGAGTCGGGGGTGGTGCAGGGCATCACCAAGGAGTCGGTCGATGCGCCCGGGTGGCAGGACCACTACGAGCAGACCGTGCTCGACCCGTGGATCCAGCTGATCACCAGTCGTGGCGCGAGCGTGCTCTGGCTCGGCAACCCCATCGTGCACAACGACGACGCCAACCACGCGTTCGCAGCGCTCAACGCCGCGTTCCGCGCCCTGCCGTCGCGCTGGCCGGCGGTCAGCTACCTCGACACGAACCCCATCCTCAACGGAGCGGCGCCCGGGTACCACGACATCATCGCCCGGCCCGACGGTCGGGTGGTGCGAACGCGGCAGACCGACGGCCTGCACCTGTGCGCGCCCGGCGCCGCGCTGTTGGGCGAGGTCGTCGCCGACGACCTCGCGGCCCGGTTCAAGGCCACCGTGGCCCCCGGCTGGCAGCAGGGCGCGTGGACCGCAGATGCGGTGTACCCGCCGGCGTCGTGCCCCGCGCCCTGACGAGCGCCGGGATCAGCGGGTGGCGGTGGTGCCGCCGGGGGCCGCCGTGCCGGCCGGGGCGGTGCCGCCGATGGCCTTGGCGACCTTGTCGGCGACGGCGTTCGACGTGACGGTGATCGTCCAGTTCGCGCCCACGGCCACGGTGCCGGTCTCGCCGTCGGGTGAGGCCAGGAACTCCTTGATCTGCTCGGGCTTGAGCCAGACCTTGAGGAACGCCTGCTCGCCGTCGATCACGCAGATGCTGAGCTCGGTCTGCGCGGTGTCGTCCTTGAGGCCGGGGTACTCGAGCTTGCACGTGATGCCCTTGCCCTCGAGCGCCTTCTGCAGCTCGGCGATCGAGGCGTAGGTCGAGGGGCCGGCCGCCGTCGTCGGCGCCGCGGACGCTGCGGTGCCCGAACCCGAGCCGGAGCCGCTCGTGGCCGAGCAGGCCGCGAGGCCGAGGGTCGCGGCGCAGAGGCACGCGAGGGTGAGGGACGGCCGTCGGGTGATGGAGGAGGCACGCATGGCTGCATTGTGGCCGCCGCTCTGCCAGGAGGCGGGCATGGGGTGGTCAGCCGCCGGACTCGCGGTCGTCGGTCAGCACGGCCTTGCTCATGACCGCGGCGCGTCCCTGGCCGTCGATCGCCGAGATGACGATCGTGTGCGTCGACCCGTCGCAGCGCATCGGCAGCTCGAACGACCCGTTGACCGGCGGTGTTCCGGCCACCTGCTCGTTGTCGACGAGGAAGGCCACGGACGCCGCGCCGGTCGTCGTGTACCGAGCGGTGACCGTGATCTTCACCAAGCCGTTGCACGCGACGCTCGCCGGTGCTTCGAAGGACGTGATCTTCGCGTCACTGCGCGGGGGCGTCGTGCGCGGGGCGGTGCCGGTCGTGCCGGTCGGCGCCGGCGGCTCGGTGCCGCGGGGCCGGGTCGAGTCGGGGCCCGTGGAGCCGGAGGTGGTCGTCGCCGGCGCCGACGTCGGGTCGCTGGTCGGGTTCGGCGTGCGGCTCGTCGTCGGGCTCGGCGTCGGGGGCGGCGACGAGCTGCACGCGGTCAGCGCGATCGCGAGCGCGCTGGCCACGGCGGCGGCCCGAAGGACGAGCGCACCCGGTCGAGGGGGGCGGGAGGGAGGCACGGGCAGACCCTAGGTGGCCGAGGTCGAGCGGCGGCACCGGCGAGGCCGGCCGGGCCCCGACCGACGCTCCTGACGGGTCGTCAGTGAACGCCCCCGATCGTGGGTACGCTCCGACGTGGGGAGCGGGGACGCCGAACGAGCAGGAGCGCGACGTGCACGATCTCGTGATCACGGGGGGACAGGTCGTCGACGGCACGGGCGCGCCGCCGCGCACCGCCGACATCGCCATCAGCGACGGCGTCATCACCGAGGTCGGTCGCGTCGCGGGCGCCGCCCGGCGCTCGATCGACGCCGACGGTGCGCTGGTCACGCCTGGCTTCGTCGACATCCACACGCACTACGATGGCCAGGTCACCTGGGATCCACTGCTGACGCCGTCGTGCTGGCACGGGGTGACC
>CAYUOL010000130.1:0-16574 GCA_964446345.1 uncultured Iamiaceae bacterium
GTCGGCACCGGCGCCGTCCAGGTCGCGACCCCCTCGGCCGACGAGGTGCGCGTCGAGATCGGCCGGGCGCGTCGTCGCCGGCCGACCTGACAGCCGTGGCGAGGTGGCCACCGCCACACGTGTCAGGTGTCTCAACCGCTTCGGTGAACCGGATCGCCCGCCGAAACGAAGTACAGCCAAACGGTTGAGGGACCCAAGGCGAAGAGGGGCGAACGACGATGAAGATCTTCCGGAAGGCAACGAACGCACCCGTGGTCGACACGGCGGCGGAGCTGGCGGACGAGCTCGAGACGCTGGAGCGGGTGCAGGCGCACAACGCCAGCATCCACTTCGGGGCCCCGACCCGCTGCCCGGCGTGCGCCTCCTACGGCTTCGTCGAGCACCTCGATCTCGTGGCGGGCGTCGCCGACAACCGCTGCCCGAGCTGCGCGACGTCGTGGCGCATCACCCAGCGCGCCCTGCGCCACCAGGCGATGGCGGCCCGGCTCGAGGTCGGTCCTCGCCACGAGGGCAACGGCATCCTCTTCCAGAACGTCATGGCGGCCTGACCCGCATCGGTCCTCCGGGCCTCGACGCCCGCGCTGCGGCCCCCGGCTCGCAACCCCGACCCACCCCAACACACCCCCCAACCCAAACCCCCCCCGAGAGGAGGCGAGCGATCCAGACGCTCGCCTCTTCTCGTTGGGTGTCCCGGCAAGCGCGCTCAGGCCTGGTTGCGGGCGTCGGGCAGCAAGCCGCGCTCCATGGCGACCGTCACCGCGGCGGTGCGGTCGTCGACGCCGAGCTTGGCGAACGCCCGCAGCAGGTGCGTCTTGACCGTCGCCTCGCCGATGAAGAGCTCGCGGCCGATGTCGGCGTTCGTGAGGCCGCGCGAGACGCAGGCCAGCACCTCGGTCTCGCGCGGGGTCAGGTTCGACTGCTTCGGCGCGCGCATGTGCGTGACCAGGCGCGCTGCGACCGTCGGCGCCAGCACCGTCTCGCCGCGCGCGGCGGCCCGCACGGCGCCGTACAGCTCCTCGCGCGGCGTGTCCTTCAGCAGGTACCCCGCCGCGCCCGCCTCGACCGCCTTGAGGATGTCCTGGTCGCTGTCGTAGGTGGTCACCACGAGCACGTGCACCGCCGGGTAGCGGGCACTGATCTCCGCGGTCGCCGTTGCGCCGTCGGTGCCCGGCATGCGCAGGTCCATGAGGATCACGTCGGGCTGCAGCTCGCCGGCGCACCGCACGGCCTCCTCCCCGTTCGTCGCGGCGCCGACCACCTCGAAGTCGCTGACCGCCTCGAGCAGCGCCCGCATGCCCTCGCGCACGACCGGATGATCGTCGGCGATCAGGATCCGGATGCTCATGGCATCGTCACGATCACGGTGGTGCCCCGCCCGGGCTCGCTCTCGACCAGCACGTCGCCGCCGACCTCCTCGAGCCGGGCGCGCATGCCGCGGAGCCCGACGTGGGCCGGGTCGTCGCCGGCGCGGGCGACGTCGAAGCCACGACCGTCGTCGGTCACCTCGAGCACCACGCCCTCGTCGCTGCGCAAGAAGGTGAGCGCGACGCTCGTGGCGCCGGCGTGGCGGCGCACGTTGGTGAGCGCCTCTTGCGCGGCCCGCAGCACCGCGACCTCGGTCGCGGGCGGCAGGTCGGCGGTCGTGCCGCTCACGGTCGCCGTCGCGTCGATGCCCAGATCCGCGCCGAGGCGTTCGGTGAGCCGCCGCAGCGCGTCGGGCAAGGAGGAGCCCTCCAGCGGGGCGGGACGCGTGCCCTCGACGAGGCTGCGAGCCTCGGCCAGGTTCTCCCGCGCGGTGCGCTCGATCGACTGCACGTGGCGCCGCGCCTGCGCGTCGTCGCCGTGGTCCATCGCCCCCTCCGCCGCCTGGGCCAGCATCACGATGCTCGTGAAGCCCTGGGCCAGGGTGTCGTGGATCTCCTGGCGCAGCCGCTCCCGCTCGACCTGCACGCCGGCGGCGTGGTGCGCGTCGGCCAGATCGGCGCGGGTCGCTTCGAGCTCGCGGATGAGGTCGGCCCGCTGGCCGCTCTGCTCGATGATGCCGCCGATCCAGATCGCCATGAGGATGCCGAACGCGATGCTGACGACGCCGCTCACCGCCATGCTCGGATCGTCCGTGAACGAGTGACGGCTGTAGTGCACCTGCAGGACGAGCATCTCGGCGGAGAAGGCGATCGCGACGGCGATCGCCGGCAGCAACCGCAGGGTGCTGAAGATCTGCCAGTACAGGAGGAAGGCCACGAAGAAGAACGCGGGGTTCAGCAGCACCAGTGCCCCGAAGATCACCATCGATCCGGCGAGGGAGACGATCGGCCACACCGCGGTGCCGGCGTCGTGGGCGGCACACACCTTGCGGTCGAGCAGCAGCACCCAGCCGCCGAACGCGACCGCGAGCACGAAGCCGAGCAGCCGCCGGGCCAGGGTGTTGTCGTAGTCGGTGGCGGCGACGATCGCGCAGGCGAGCGGCAGGATCACGCTGGCGATGCGCAGCGCAGGCCGGATCCACTCCCAGCGATCCCGGTCGCGGGCCGCATCGCGGGCCGTCGGCGCCACGCTCAGTCCCTCGTCTTCCAGCGGAACGTCAGCAGGCACAGGAAGAAGCCTCCCACGCACCAGGCGACGAGGACCGCGAAGGTCAGCGGCGTCTGCCACGAGCCCGCCGGCTCCACCACGGCGAACGCATCGGGCAGGAACACCGAACGGAAGCCCTGGGCCATCCACTTCAGGGGGAAGAGGGCCGCCACCATCCGCAGGCCTTCTGGCAGCTGGGACTCGAGGACCCACACGCCGGAGATGAACTGCAGCACGACGAACGGCGGGTTCACCAGCGCCGGCGCGCTCTTGGCGGTGCGGGGCAGCGTGCCGTAGGCGATGCCGATGAGCGAGCACGCCACGACACCGAGCACGAAGACGCCGGCGAAGATGCCCCACTTCGTCGCGTCGGCCGGCAGCCGCAGCCCGAACAGCGGCACGCTGATCGCCAGCATCAGCACCGTCTCGGCCACGGCGCAGGCGAAGGTCAGCACGATCTTGCCGATGAAGTAGGCGCCCTTCGGCATCGGCGTCCCCGCCAACCGCTTCAGCGTGCCGTCGTGCCGTTCGATCGCGATCGACGTCGCGAGGCTGGAGAAGGACACGCTCATGATCCCGGAGGCCATGACCCCGGCGACGAGCACCTGCTTGTAGCTGACGTCGGTGCCGTCGATCGTTCCGCCGAAGATCGATCCGAAGAGCATGAGCAGCATGATCGGGAAGGCGAAGGTGAAGACCACCGCCTCCTTGCTGCGGAAGAAGCTCTTCAGCTCGAGCAGCCCGCGGCGCAGACCGAGGTGCAGGGTCGATGCGGCCGACGAGGCGCGGGGACCCGCGGGGCGCAGGCCGGCGTCGGCGCCGGCCGCCCCTCGCCCGGGGAGGGTGCGTGGGGAGACCAGCAGGGTGGACGCGGCGGCCCGGGCGAACGAGGCGCGCACGTCGATCTGCCGGGTCGGGGCGAGCGGACGCAGACGGGTCGTGGCGGTCATCGGGAGGCTCCGATCATCTGCAGGTAGACGTCTTCGAGGGACGGACGCGTGACGGTGAGCTCAGGGATCTCGCCGCCGAAGCGCGCCATGAGCCCGGTGACGGTGGCGGTCGGGACATCGGTGAGGACGACCTCGGTCCCGTGCGCCCCGAGGTACGTCACCCGGGCTCGGGCCTGGGCGCGCCCGCCGATCGTGTCCGGGGTCCCGACCTCGATGACCCGGCCGCCGACGATGACGCCGACGCGATCCGCGAGCGCCTCCGCCTCGTCGAGGTAGTGAGTGGTGAGCACGATCGTCGTGCCCAACCCCCGCAGGTCCTCGATGAGGCCCCAGAACTGGCGCCGGGCCTCGGGGTCGAACCCAGTCGTGGGCTCGTCGAGGAAGACGAGCTCCGGGCGGCCGATGATGGCCAGGGCGACGTCGAGACGGCGGCGCTGGCCACCGGACAGCTTCGTCGTGCGCACGTCGCGCTTCTCGGTGAGCCCGACCTGCTCGATCACGACGTCGGGGTCGTTCGGGTCCGGGTAGTAGCCGGCGAAGTGGTCCACGACCTCGGCCACCGTCAGCTGGTCGAAGGCGCCGGTCGACTGCAGCACGATGCCGACGCGCGAGCGCCAGTCGATCCCCGCCGTGGCGGGATCCTCACCGAGCACCCGGACCTCGCCGCTGGTGGCGTCGCGGTAGCCCTCGAGGATCTCGACGGTCGTGGTCTTGCCGGCGCCGTTCGGCCCGAGCAGGGCGAAGATCTCGCCGCGGCGGATGTCGAGGTCGAGCCCGTCGACGGCGGCGACGTCGCCGTAGCGCTTCACGAGGGAGCGGACCGAGATGACGGCATCGGCCGGCTCCGCGGCCGGGGTCGACGGGGCAATCGAGGGAGTGGGGGTCATGCCGCCATCGTGCGGCAGGCGCCGGATCGGCGGGACGACCGCTCGACGGGTTGCGGTGTCCACCGATCGGTGGACGGCGGGTGAGGGTGCCGTTCGGCTGACGCGGCGGCCGTGGCGGTCAGTCGGTCTCGGGGACCTGGGGCTCGCGCCACATCTTGTAGAGGATCGGGCCGTCGGGGACCTTGATCTCGCCGGTGACCTGGAACTTGAAGCGCTCGTAGTACGGCACGTTGCGCTCCTTCGACGACTCGAGGTACGCCGGCAGCCCCTCGCGGTCGCACCGGTCCGTGACGTCGGTGATGAGGGCCCTGCCGGCGCCGACACCCTGTCGCACCGGATCGGTACCGATCACAGCGAGGTACCAGTGCGGCTCCTTCGGGTGCTCCTTCTCCATGAGCTCGTTCAGCTTGAGCGCCGCGATGAGGCGCGTCCGGATGGAGAGCACCAGGCGCGGGGCCTCCTTCGCCATGCCGGAGATCGGCAGGCGCCACTGCTTCGGTGGCAGCCACAGCGCGGCGCCCGAGTAGTCCTCGGTCGTGAGCACCTCGCCGCGCGAGCGGGTCGACGCGAGCTCGGCGCGGAAGAACATGCGCATGCGCTGGTAGCGGGAGTGCTGCTCGGGGAGGATCCAGCTCATGACCGGGTCGTCCCAGAACGAGCGGGCGAGGACGTCGGACAGGATCCGGTCCTCGTTCTTCGCTCCGGGGCGGACCGCCTGGGCCTTCCGGGCGTTGGCTTCGTCGATGGTGGCCATAGGTGCTCGTCGACCTCAGTGCTTGTTGAGCTTCGCGAACGTTCCCTTGTTCTTGTCGTAGAGCCGCACGAAGCTCTCGAACAGCGCGTCGTACACGGCGCGGTTCGCCGGGTCCGGCCGGAACGTCTGCTCGATCTGGATGCGGGCGGTGATGTCCTGCCACTCGATGTGGCCCAGCGCCACCGCGGCCGAGAAGCCGGCGCCCCGCACGTTCGCGAGCACCGGGTCCTTCACCTGGCGGATTGGGCGATCGAGCACGTCGGCGAGGATCTGGCACCACAGCGGCGAGCGGGCGCCGCCGCCGACGAAGTTGATGTGCTCGAAGCCGTTCGGCCGCTGCTTCTTCACGAACTTCTCGGCCGACTCCATCATCCACCGCGTGTTGAGGGCGACGCCCTCGAGGACCGCTCGCACCAGGTGGGCGCGCGTCGTCTCGAGCCCCATGTTGAACCACGTGCCGCGGATGAGGTGGTTGTCGACCGGCGTGCGCTCGCCGTTCAGCCACGGCGTGAAGAGCAGGTTGTCGCACCCCGGCGGCACCGACGCGGCCAGCGCGTTCAACCGGTCGAACACGTCCGCCGGCGGCTCGGCGTCGGACAGCTCGTCCTTCGGGTAGAGGATGTTGTCGATCAGCCATTGCAGCGTCTTGCCGGCCACGTCCTGCTCGGTGGCCACCCAGTAGCGGTTCGGGATGCCGGAGGGGAGCGAGGTGATGTTCGACGTCACATCGGTCTTCTTGAACGGCACGTGGCACGACAGCCACGACGACGTCCCGATGTAGAGGTGTGCCTCGTAGTCCTGCACGGCGCCCGACCCGATGCCCGCGGATGCGGTGTCGCCCGTGCCGGTGATGACCTGCACGTGCTCGCCGAGGCCGAGCTCCTTGGCCACGTCGGGCTTGAGCGGGCCGATCACCGAGCAGGTCGGGACGAGGTCGGGGAGCTTCGCCCGGTCGAAGCCGCACAGGGCGATCAGCTCGTCCTTGTACTCGACGTTGCTGAGGTCGCGGTTGTCGGTGCACCAGTAGCCGACGATGGAGTCGTACGACGCGCAGGCGCGGCCCGTGAGGCGCATGTTGAGGTAGTCGGGCACGTCAAGGAGCTTGTGCGCTGCGGCGTAGATCTCGGGCTTCTCGTGCTTGAGCCAGAGGATGTGGCCGACCGGGTCCTTGCCGGTGCGTGACGGCAGGCCTCCCGTCATCGACACCCACTTGTAGAGCTTCTTGGCGTTGTAGCCGGTGGTCGGCGCCTCGATGCCGCCGCCGACCCACTTGCCCGCGTACTTCGCTCCGCGGGCGTCCATCCAGATCAAGGCGTTGGCCAGGTGCTGGCCGGTCTCGTCGACTGCGATCGTGCCCATCCACTGCGCGGTGACGCTGAAGGCCACGATGTCGTCGACGGGGACGAGGTTGCGGGCGATGAGCTTCTTGGCCCCGGTCGTGATGGCGTTCCACCAGTCGTCGGGGTCCTGCTCGACGCCCCCCTCCGGGAAGAAGATGAGCTGGTTGGTCTCGTACTCGTGGCCGACGACGTCGCCCTCCATCGAGACGAGCGCCACCTTCGGCCCGCCCGTTCCGAGATCCACCGCCAACGTGTACTTCGTGGCCGCGCCGCCGCCGGTCCCGCTCGCCTCGCCCGTTGCTGCCATTCGTGTGATCCCCCTCGATCCGATCGCCCGTCTCGACGACGGGGCGCAAAGCGTCGCAACGCTACCGAACCCCGTGGACCAGGGCGGACGGCGGCCGCCGCACCCGGGGGGTCCGGCCGGGTCGCCATCGATATGTGAACATGGTAATCTTACGAAGTTGTCAGATCATCAGGTCCCGCCGTCGGTCCCGGAGCTTCCATGACGCCGCCTTCCAACCCGCCCGAGATGAGTCGCCCCCTGGCCGAGATCAAGGCGGATCTCTTCAAGGCGCTCGCCCATCCGGCGCGGGTGCGGGCGCTCGAGGTGCTCGTGGAGGGCGAGCACACGGTGGGCGAGCTCCAGCCGCTCGTCGGCATCGAGTCGTCACACCTGTCCCAACAGCTCGGGGTCCTTCGTCGCGCCGGCCTGGTCGTGACGCGCAAGGAGGGCTCGTCGGTCTACTACTCCTTGCGGGATCCGCTGGTGGCCGAGCTGCTCGCGGTGGCCAAGCGGCTGTTGCTCACGACGTTGGCCCAGACGCACGAGCTGCTGGCCGAGCTCACCGCTGAAGTGGCCTCGGGATGATCTCCGCCCTCCTGGCTCTGCTGCCGTGTGGTCGCGACTACGCGGGCCTGTCACGATCGTGGCGGGGCGACGTCGTGGCTGGTCTCACGGTCGGGGTCGTTGCGCTGCCGCTGGCCCTCGCGTTCGGGATCACGACCGGTCTCGGTGCGCCCGCGGGGCTCACGACCGCGATCATCGCCGGGTTCGTTGCCGGCGTGTTCGGGGGATCGAACGTCCAGGTGTCGGGCCCGACCGGGGCGATGACCGTCGTGCTGGTGCCACTTGTCGCCCGCTACGGCAGCGACGCAGTGATCATCGTCGGGGTCATGGCTGGCGTGCTCGTGCTCGCGGCGGGGCTGCTCCGGCTCGGTCGCGTGCTCGCGTACGTGCCTTGGCCGGTGATCGAAGGGTTCACCTTGGGGATCGCGGTGATCATCTTCCTGCAGCAGGTGCCCGCCGCGCTCGGCGTCACCAAGCCCGAGGGCGAGAACACCGCCGTCGTGGCGGGCAAGGCCGTCGCTGCCGCGTTCGGTGCGGGGTCGCTGGCGGCGATGGCCTTGGTCGCGCTCGTCGTCGTCGTGATGGTGGTCGCTCCCAGGCTCCACCGATCCTTGCCCGCCTCGCTGCTCGCAGTGATCGCCGCGACCGTGGTCGCGGCGGTCGCAGATCTGAACGTCGCGATGATCGGCGCGCTCCCGTCCGCGCTGCCGAAGCTCACGCTGCCAGCCGTCGCCCTCGGTGACGTGTCGCAGTACCTCGGCCCCGCGTTCGCCGTAGCGATGCTGGCCGCGATCGAGAGCCTCCTCTCGGCCAAGGTCGCCGACGGCATGGCCGACGGCTCCCGACACAACCCGGACCGAGAGCTCTTCGGGCAGGGACTCGCGAACATCGTCACCCCGCTCTTCGGGGGCATGCCCGCAACCGGCGCGATCGCCCGCACCGCGGTGAACGTGCGCGCCGGGGCGCGCACGCGCGTCGCCGCCATCGTCCACTCACTCGCGCTCGTCGCGATCGTGCTGCTCGGATCGGGCCTCGTGGCGCGGATCCCGCTGGCTGCGCTGGCCGCGGTGTTGATGGTCACGGCCGTGCGCATGGTCGAGGTGCACAACGTCCGCTCGATCCTCCGCTCGACACGATCGGACGCGCTGGTCCTCGTCCTCACCGCGCTCGCGACCGTGGTCTTCGACCTGATCGTCGCCGTCGAGATCGGCGTCGCCGCAGCAGCGGTCCTGGCGCTCCGCAACGTCGCTCGCACGACCGCCCTCACCGAGATGCCGGTCGAGGTCGAGGTGGACACCGACGAGGAGCGCGACCTGTTGCGCTCGCACATCGTCGCCTACCGCATCGATGGTGCGCTCTTCTTCGGGGCGGCGCAGCGCTTCCTGACCGACCTCGCCCAGGTCGCCGACGTGCGCGTCGTGATCCTCCGGCTGCCGGAGCTCCAAGTGCTGGACGCGACCGGCGCGCAAGCTCTCGGCGAGATCGTCGCGGACCTGGAGCGCCGGCACATCACCGTGCTGCTGAAGGGCCCGCGTCCCGAGCACGAGCGCCTGCTCCGTGCGGTCGGGGCGCTCGACCACCTCGCGAGCGACCAGCACCTGTTCACCGATCTCGATGAGGCGGTGGCTCACGCTCGCCTGCACGCGGCGAGCACTGATCATGGTCCGAGTCGCCGGCCGCCGGCCGATCAGCAGGCGTGACGGGGGCGCAGGCGCGCGGGCCCGCTCGTCAGCTCATCGTGCTTCGCAGCTCCATGCGTTGAAGGGCCTTCACGGTCGAGCCGTGGTCGTCGTCGTGCTCGACGACGTCGAGGTCGTGGTCGTCGAGGGAGCGGTGGTCGCGGTGCTGGTCGGCGCGGTCACCGTCGGCGGGCTCGGGACCGTCACCGTGGTGGTCGCGCCCCTCGTCGTGGTGGTGGTCGTGGACGAGGTGGACGTGGTGGAGGACGTCGACGAGGTCGAGGTGGTCGAGCTGGACGTCGGGTTGACGGTGTTCGTGGGTCGCGGCGTCAGCGTGGGGAAGTCGGGGAGCGTCCACTTCATCTCGGTGACGGGCGTGGTGCCCGGCACCGTCGTCCCGCCCGCCGCGGCGGCCGTCGCGAGCGTCAGCGTGCCGGCGGAACCCGGGAAGAGACCCGGGAACACGACGAGGACGGAGGCCTTCGACCCGGCCGCCAGCGGGTCCGCGAACACGGTTCCCTTCTGCGCCGTGCCGACTGTGGTCCCGGGAGCCGTGCCCCCGGGACCGTTCCCCGTCGCGGTGAACGTGCTGCTGGTGAACGTGACCGCGGCGTCGCCTTCGTTGTCCGCCGCGACGACGTACTGCACCGTGCCGTCCAGGTCGCGGTGGGCCAACGTCGCGCGCCCGGTGGCGCCGCTCGCTTGCTGCGCCGGCGTGTCCAGGCTCATGAACAGCTGCGACACCGGATACGGGGTGTCGTCCAAGCGGTAGTCGTCCAGGCGCATCGCGTCGCCCTCGCCGGAGAACACGAGGTCGACGACGAAGGTGGCGCGGGGCGTGTTCGCCGCCGTGGTCGTCGTGGACGACGGCGCGGTGGTCGACACGACCGGCCCGGGCCGGAACGAGAGCTCGACGAAGCCCTTGGCTGCCCAGAGGCCGTTGCTGGTCTTGTCGAGGGTGTCGAGCTGCACGCGCACGTTCGGGGCCTCCACCGACGGGACCTGGTAGGGCGTGTTGTTCGCGGCCTTGATCGTGTTGACGGCCTGCGCCCACTTGATGGTCAGCGCGGCCGCGCCGGACGACCGTTGCAGCGCCTTGTCCCAGTCGTTCACGGCCTGCGCCTCGAAGAAGCCCACGGCGACGGTCTTCGCCTGGGCGAGCTGCGCGTCGGGGTCGTTGTTGGTCGCGACCGACGAGCCCGGGCCGGTGCCGGTGGTCTGCGCCGCGGTCGTGGGGGACGACGCCGGCGTGTCGCTGCTGCTGCAACCCAGCAGGACCACGGCGAAGGCACCGATGGTGAGGGACGCCGTGGCAAGGGCACGGGAGGCAGGGGATCGACGCATGGTCTGACCTTTCGGGGGGCGGGGCGCGACGGAGCGCCCCGAACGGGGGAGCCGAGCGGTGACCGACAGCCGCACCGACCGCAGCTGGCACACGCGCAGCGCTGAACCGGCCCGTCCGTACCCGTTCCCCCTCGGTCGTATGCCGTCCTTGCGCGTTCTCCTGGTCACGACGCGCGGCAACCGCCTCCGGCGCGTCGACGCGACATCTCGACCTGCGCGTCGGCGGCCGGGCCGGCCGGCCCGTGGACGCGCCGCGCGGCGATGGCGGCGCGTTCGGCCTGCTGCGCTCGGGTGGGTGGCGGTGGGTTGCAACGCTTCGGGCGTCGCGCGGCATGGGGAGATGTCGACCGACGCACGAGGGGGTTCGCAGGATGCTGACGGCGAAGCACATCGATGGGAGCCGATGGGTGTTCTTGACCCGGGCGTCGCTGCCCGCCGATCCGGTCGCTCGGGGTCTCGAGCGGCGCGGGAGGTGGTGGCTCGTCCTCTCGTACGTGCTGTGCCCGTGCCACCTACCGGTCACGCTGAGCCTGGCGGCGCTCGTGTTCGGCGGCAGCGCAGTGGGGGCAACGGTCGCCGCCAACGCGGGCGGGGTGGCCGCCGTGCTGACCCTCGCCTACGTCGTCGTGCTGTGGCGGGGCTTCCGCCAGTTGCGCCGGGCCAAGGCGAGGCTGGCCGCCGGGGAAGCGCTGCGGTGCTCCGCGGACGGCTGCGCGATCGTGCCTGCGGGCGCACCGTGATCCGTGGTGACCTCGTGGGCGCAGCTCCTGCGCGTGCAGCCGCGCGGCGGGGGTTGGATCGGCTGGTTCCTCGTCTACGCGGTGGTGCATGCGGTGATCGACATCGGGGGACTGACGGTCCTCGGTCGCTTCGGGGCGCCGGCCGGCCTGGCCTACGGGGCGGTCGCCGCGGCGGTGGTCGGCGGCTTCTGCGCCGCCCAAGCGGCCACCGTGCTCGGCCGATGGTTGCGCGCCCGGTGGCCGTGACCGCGCCGCGATGCCTCCGGGATGGCTGAGGCGGACGCCGCGCCGGTAGCCTCGCGCCCCATGTCTCCCGAGGTCATCGGCTACGTCGCGTCGGCGGTGTTCCTGTGCCGGCTGCTCCCGCAGCCGGTGCGGCTCGCGCGCACGGGCGTGCCGGACGGCGTCTCGCCGCTCGCCGCGATGAACGGCGCGATCGGCGACTTCGGCTGGGTGGCCTACGGCCTCACGGCCGGGCTCGTGCCCGTGTGGGGCGTCTCGGTGCTGGCCCTGATCCCCGGGCTCTGGACGGTGGCGCTGCTCCGGCGTGAGGCGTCGCGTCAGGACCTGATCGGCGCGAGCTTGTGGATCGGTTTCATCGTGGCCGCGGCGGCGACCGGCCGGCTCGGCCTCGTGCTCGGCGGCACGGTGCTCGTCAGCCTCGCCCCGCAGCTGTGGCGGGTGCTGCGCTCGGACGACCTCGGCGGCATCGCTCCCGCCACGTGGTGGATCGCGATCGGCGACGCCGCGCTGTGGGGGCTGTACGGCGTGCTCGAGCGGGACCCGGCGCTGATGCTCTACGCGGTGATCCTGGTGGCCATCGCCGTCACCGTGCTGGTGCGGCTCTGGTGGACCCGCACGCGCGTCGCCGGCGCCGCCCTCGACCCGGCGTTCGTGCGCGCCTGACCCGCCCGCTTCCGTCCGCGCGTCGGCAGGTCATCTCCGGCGTGCCGCAAGCAGCAGGTGGGGGCTCGCGCCGATGAGCGACGGCTCTTCTTCGACGGCGCGCGCCGCCGCAAGGACCAGCCGCAGGTCTTCGTCGCTCACGTCGCCCAGCCGCCCGGCTTCACGGCGGATCGCCCAGTAGGCGGGGCCCTCGATCCCGAACACGCCGTCCACGTGGAGGCCGGCGGCGTGCGCCTCCTCCACCAGCTCCTCCGGCCGATGGAAGTACGCGGTGGTGAACCACTCCTCGCGTCCCGTGGGGTTGCGGTGCACCCCGGACGCGAGGTCGGCGTCGACCACGGCAGAGAACTCGGGATCGAGCCAGCCGTGCGCCACCCCGTCGAGCAGCGACGCGAAGCGCGAGATCGCCGCGGCGACCACGACGCCTCCCGGTCGCACCACGCGGTGGGCCTCGGTGAGGGCGCGCACCCGATCGTCCCGCTCGACGAGGTGGTACAGCGGACCGAGCAGCAGCACGACGTCGACGCTCTCGTCCGCCTGCTCCAGCTGCCGGGCGTCACCCAGCGATGCCGTGAACGGCGCCGTCGCGCGGTTGCCGCGCGCGGAGGCCTGCTGAACGTGGAGGGGCACGGGGTCGACGACGTGGACGTGGTGCCCGTCGTCCGCCAGCCATGCGGCGTGCACCCCCGACGCGCCGCCGACGTCGAGCACCTCGCACGCCGCCCGTTCACCGAGGTGTCGCCGGATCAGCTCCTGCGTCCGGAGCAGCTCGATGCGCCCCGGACCGCGGCGGAGGCGCTCGTCCTCGGGCCGGGTGCTCGACGTGTAGTGCTCGAGCACGTCCGCATCGAGTGCAGGGCGTTCTCCGGAGGGCATCGTGCGAGCATAGGAGTCTGGTGTCGAACGGGGTCGAGGCCAGGCCGGCGAGGCGCCCGCCGGGCAAGGACGCAGGATCCGCAACTCCTCGTTTCCGGAACGGCGGTGTCCGAGGACGCGGCGTGGCGGGATGCGTCGCCGTCCTGACGCCGTCATGTTCGGCACCGGCCTCCTTAAGGGGCGCCGCGATCCGGTCACCGGGATTCGCGCGCTGCGTACACTCTCGGCCGTGACCGGCGACCCCAACTCGATCTCATCCCCCGACGCGGTGCTCGAGGCCATTGCGGCGTCGCCCGCCGACTACATCAAGGTGGCCATCGTCGACATCGATGGCATCCTGCGCGGCAAGTACATGGACAAGGCGAAGTTCCTCTCGTCGGCCCGCGGTGACGGCTTCGGCTTCTGCGACGTCGTGTTCGGCTGGGACTCCGCGGACGAGCTCTACGACGACGCGCCCTACACCGGGTGGGAGAACGGCTACCCCGACGGTGCGGCGCGCATCGACCTCGCGACGCACCGGCAGATCCCGTGGGAAGACGGGCGGGACTTCTTCCTGTGCGACTACGTCGGCTCGAACGACTACTCGGTCTGCCCCCGCCTCGTGCTGAAGGGGATCGACGAACGGGCGACGGCGCTCGGGTACACCGGGTTCTTCGGGATGGAGTTCGAGTGGTTCAACTACCGCGAGACCCCGCAGTCGGTGAACGCCAAGGGCTTCCGCGACCTCGAGCCGCTGACCCCGGGCATGTTCGGCTACTCGGTGCTGCGCCAGTCGCAGAACCAGCCGTTCTTCGATGCGCTGCTCAAGGACCTGCGCGCGTTCGGCGTGCCCCTCGAAGGGCTGCACACCGAGACCGGGCCCGGCGTGTACGAGGGAGCGATCCTCTACTCGACCGCCGTCGAGTGCGCGGACCGGGGCGTGCTGTTCAAGGCCGGCGCCAAGGAGATCGGCCACCGGTTCGGCATCATGCCCACCTTCATGGCGCGGGTCGACACGACGCTGCCCGGCTGCTCGGGCCACACCCACCAGTCGCTGTGGGACGCGGACGGCGAGACCAACCTGTTCTACGACGGTGACGACCCGACCAAGATGAGCGCCCTCTTCCGCTCCTACGTCGCGGGCATCGTGGAGCTGCTGCCCGAGATCCTGGCGCTCGTCGCGCCGACCGTGAACAGCTACAAGCGCCTGGTCGACGGCTTCTGGGCACCGACCAAGCCGACGTGGGGCATCGACAACCGCACGGTCGGGTGCCGGGTGATCCCCGGTTCGGCGAAGTCGACCCGCCTCGAGTTCCGGGTGCCCGGCTCCGACGTGAACCCCTACCTGTCCGTCGCGGCGTGCTTCGCCGCCGGCCTCCACGGCATCGAGCGCGGGCTCGAGCTCGGGCCGGCCACGCAGGGCAGCGCCTACCTCGACGACTCGACCGAGCGGTTGCCGCGCAACCTGCGCGACGCCACCGACCGCCTCGCCGGCTCGAAGGTGGTGCGCGAGCTGCTCGGCGACGGCTTCGTCGACCACTACTGCGCCACCCGCGACTGGGAGTGGCGCCAGTTCCAGGACGCGGTCACCGACTGGGAGACCAAGCGCTACTTCGAGATCATCTGAAACGCAGTGCCAGCTCCTGGTTGATCTGGTGGTGGCGCACCAGGAAGGCGGCTTCGTCGAGCCGCTTGCGCCGCAGCCACCCCGTGACCTCGGCGTTGCACTTGCTCGCGTTGCACGAGCGGCAGGCCGGCACGATGTTGTCGAGCGTGTACCGCCCGCCGCGTGACAACGCGAGCACGCAGTCGCGCTGCAGCGCCGCGTCGGTGGCGCCGCAGTACGCGCACCCGCCCCAGGCCTCGCGCAGCGCGGTCCACTGCGCGGCGCTCAGGTCGTGCTCGACCCGCTCCATGCGCCGCTTGCGCTTCCGCGCCGCCCGCGCCCACCGACTCCGATCGACCGCCATGCCCCGAGCCTACGGACCCGCGGTCGCCGCGACGGCGACCCGGCGACGGCAACGCGCCGGTGGCGACGCTGGTGCGACGGCGAGGCGGTGGGGCGGCGCGTCGATGGCGACGGATGGCACCGTCGGCGACGGGTGCACCGGCTGCGGTGACGCGCCGATGGCGACGACGCGTCGACCGCGGCGGCGACGCGCCGACGAAACGGCGCGCCGATGGCCTCGATGCACCGACGCACCGATGCACCGATGCGACGATGCACCGTCGGCGGCGCCTGGACGCTCGTCCTACGAAGCGGCGGGCTCCTGTCCAGCGGTGCTGCTCTCGACTGGGCGAAGCGTCGGGGGTTCCCGCGAGCTGGTAGTGGTGGCGGTGACGCTGGTGCCCCGCGTTCTTGGATCGCGCCGCACATTTGCCAGCGGCGTCTGTGGAGATCTTCGGTCGCTCAACGACAGAGGATCTCCGCAGACGTCCCGATCGTCGGTGCGGTCGGGTCGCCGGTTCAGCAGACGCGGTGCCAGCCGGGGAACTGGCGCTCGCGCTCGTCGACGTAGGTGACGATCTCGCGCGCGACGCGAACTGGGGATCGCTTCATCTCGTCCTTCGTGTACTCGAGGAGGTCCCAGCCGTCGAGGCGCAGGAGGCGCCGCCGCCGGCTGTCCGCGATCACGGCGTGGCGGGTGCCGTGCTCGCGCAGCCCGAGCACCTCGATGCCGACCTTCGCCGCGGGCGCCGCGAAGTCCAGGCGGTACGGCTCGCCGCTGACGCGGACCGGGTGCTGGTAGACGAAGCGATCCGCGCCAGGGCACGCACGGATGATCGCCGCCATGACGGGCTCGAGGACGGAGTGTCGTCGCTCTCCCGCGAGCGGGTGCTCGTCGAGCACGCGCCGCAGCGTGGCCGGACCCCGCCGTCCGGGTCGCGCGAGCTCGGCGATCACGACGTGGAGCCCCGCTTCGGTCACGAGGTCGTGCACCAGCGCGCGGTCGACGACCTCAGTCAGCTCGCCCGTCGGTATCACGGTCGCGAGGTCGACCAAGGTCCGTGCCGGCTTCGTCACCGGTATGCCCTTGCGGATCGTGAAGTGGTTCGCGTCCACGTCGCGCGTCCGGTGCACGTTCACATTCCTCGGTCGGGCGCGCCCCTCGTGCCAGATCGAGATGTCGAGGTGCGCGTGGTCCGGGCGCAAGCCCCACAGGTCGGCCGCCGATCGGTGCGATGCCGCCGACGAGGGGCCCGTGCGCAACGTCGCCGCCATCAGCAGGCCGAGGTGCGACGGCGGGACCCTCAGGAACCGGTACACCCCCGGGTGCACCGGCGTCAGCATCTGGGATTGTCGGGCGGATCGCACCATCGCCTCGGTGAAGCCGACCGAGATCAGCTGGGCATGCGTGACGACACCGTGTTGACGACGAGCCCGCGCGTCGAGTGCGGACCAGGCACGAGCAGAGGGAGGCATCCGCCGAGTATGAGGCGGGGGTGTGACAGACCGGCGCCGCTCACGCTCGGGGACGCCCGCATCGGTGGACAGAAGGCGCAGCTTGTCGCGCCGCGGGAACACGATCGCGACGACGAGGACGCCGCCGTCGCGGGTCGTCGACCACGTCTGTGGAGATCTTCTGTTGCCTGACGACAGAGAATCTCCGCAGACGTCCGTGCCGTCGCGTCGGGTGACCAATGACGGGTCGGGGCGCGGGATCCGCCACGTCGAGGTCGTGCGCCGTCGCTCTTCG